>JACWAD010000024.1 GCA_014874175.1 Thermoleophilia bacterium | reverse complement strand
TCATAGGACCTGAGCTCAAAGATGTCGGACAACTCGCGCAGATCCTCGCTGGCCAGGTGCTCCAGGTCGACCGCCGTCACCTGCTTCTTGCGGTCGGCAATTTTTTTGAAGTGAACAAAGGCTTGGTTCAGCTCCCCGTCCGACAGCTTGAAGCCCAGCTCCTCCATGGCGCTTTTTAAGGCGTGGCGTCCCGAGTGCTTGCCCAGGACGATGTCGCTCTGTCCGCGGCCGACGCTGGCCGCGTTCATGATCTCGTAAGTGGTGCGCTCCTTCAGCACGCCGTCCTGATGTATGCCCGACTCGTGCGCGAAGGCGTTCTTGCCCACGATCGCCTTGTTTGGCTGCACGTCGTAGCCGGTCAGCTGGCTCACCAGGCGGCTGGTGCGGGTGATCTCGGTGGTGTTGACATTAGTGACCCGGCCCAGCCCGGCGTGGCGCGTCTTCAGGATCATGACGATCTCTTCCAGGGAAGCATTGCCGGCGCGCTCGCCCAGGCCATTGATGGCGCACTCGATTTGCGTGGCTCCGGCTTCGATGGCGGCCAGCGAGTTGGCCACCGCCAGCCCCAGGTCGTTGTGGCAGTGAACGCTGACCACAACGTCATGAAGCGCAGGGACGCGCTTAAACTGGCCGCGGATGAAATCGCCGAACTCGGAGGGTATGGCGTAGCCGACTGTGTCCGGGATGTTGATCGTGCCGGCCCCTTCCTCAACCGCCGCCGCCAGCACGCTGGCCAGGTAGTCGGGATCGCTGCGGGTTGCGTCCATCGCCGAGAACTCAACATCGTCGCACAGGCTCCTCGCCAGCGCCACCATCCTCCCGGCGATTTCCAGCACCTCTGCGCGAGACTTGCGCAGCTGGTGCTCCAGGTGTATGTCGCTGGTTGAGATGAAAGTATGAATGCGCGGCCGCTCGGCTTCCTTGATGGCGTCCCAGGCAGTGGTTACATCTCTATCGATGGCGCGCGCCAGGGCGCAGACGGTGACGCCAGAGACGCTGCCGGCGATCTTGCTGACGCCCTCGAAATCGCCCGGTGAAGAAACGGGAAAGCCGGCCTCGATGACATCGACGCCCAGGCGGGCAAGCTGCTCGGCAATCTCCAGCTTCTCGAACGAGTTGAGGCTGATGCCTGGCGACTGCTCGCCGTCGCGAAGCGTCGTATCGAATATGAATATGCGCTCAGAACTCATTGCTTCTCCTCAGTAAACCACAAAAAGGTTTAATGTAAAAAAAAGAAAAGTAACGGGTTTGCCGCACGGGCAAACTGCTAGATGATCTCCCCCGGCCGGGGGAGGAGAAGCAAAGCGAGAAGGGTAGCGGCGGCAGGCAGCCTCAGGCCGCCTCCCGCGGGGGAGGCTTCCACTTGCCAGCTGTGTGCAGTAAAGGAAACCATCAAGTAAACATCTTATTGAACTCAAAACCGGATTTCAACAGGGAAGCTCAAAGCAGGACGGTCTCAGAGGAGCCAGGGCGGCGAAATATCAGGATTATAAGCCGGGATCCTTCGCCTGCGGCTCCGGATGAAAGATCAGCAAAGTTTAAACTGCCTGTTTCAACTCCTGATCCGGCTCACCGGCAAGCTCAATGAACATCTCCACCAGGTGCGGGTCGAACTGCGTGCCGGCCCCTTTCCTCAGCTCGGCATTTGCCTCCTGTGGTGTGAGCGCCTTGCGGTAGGGGCGGTCGCTGAGCATGGCCCGGTAGGCGTCCATGATGCCGACGATGCGCGCCATCAGCGGGATCTGCTCTCCTTTAAGGCGCTCGGGATAGCCGTTGCCGTCCCAGCGCTCGTGATGGTAAAGAATTGCCGCGACAAGTTCCTGGATCTGCTCAATCTCCTGCAGCATCCGCCGGCCTATCTCGGGGTGGCGCTTTACCAGCGAAAGTTCGCTGGGCGACAGTTTTTCCTTCTTTCTCAAAACCGAGCCGGGAACGCCCAGCTTGCCCACATCATGAAGCTTTGCGGCCAGCGCCAGGGCGTCTGCCTGTTTGGAATCCAGGCCCAGCCTGCCTGCAATCTTTGCGGCCATGCCGTTCATGCGAAGGGCATATTTGTCGGAATACTGGTCACTGGTGTCGACTGCCTCGGCCAGGGCGCGGATGGTCTGCAGGCTGGCGCCTTCCAGGCGGCTGAGGACGGCGTCGCCTTTCTGGTGGCCAAACTTGTCATTGACAGACTTGAAGAAATCCAGGTCAAGCATCATCAGTGACAGCGGCGCTTCCTGCTGCCTTGCCAGGATCACCTGGCCCTTCAGATGCTGCTGGAAGTGGCGGTGGTTTCTAAGACCGGTGAGCATGTCTGTGTCGGCAAGCTCCCTCGTCTGCTTTTGCAGTCGCTCCAGCGAAGCATACTGTGCCTGCAGTTCGCTGTTTGCACCCGTGAGCAGGTCCTCCTTTTCCCTCAGCGCCCACATGAGGCCGTTGAAGTTCTCACCGATCTCGTTAATCGGATCCCGTCCCACCGCCTCCTGGTAAACATCGCATTTGGCACAGTTGCCAAGTTTCTGGGCAAAGTGGCCCTGCACCTCCCCACGGCAGAAAGTGCCGGCCAGCAGCCAGCAGCGGATGTGCTGCTTGCCGTACGAAGGGCAATCGGTCTGCTGGCAGTGCTTGACCTGCCAGCAGGTGGGGATCTGCGGGTCATAGAAGCTGACGTCCCAGTCGCGCTCGGTGATGGCGTCATGGGTAAGGGAAGAAAAACGCTGTCTGGCGTCATCCAGTCCTCTCGCCTGGTAGCGGATCCGGTCCTGTTCCCTGCCGATTACAAGCGCCAGCACGCCCAGCAGCACAGGCGCCAGCAGCAGGTGCAGGCTGGAGCCTGTGCCCAGTGCTCTATCAAGCCCGACGGCAAAAAAGGCGTAAGCAAAACCCAGAATAGCTCCGCCAGTCCCGTAAAGCAGGCTCCGGCTCCTGAGCTGGTTAAAAACAGACATATCCGCCCCCAAACAAATATATCTAATTATCGTTTTTGGAGAAATTTTCTTAAGGCCTTGACCCGGTCATATCAGGGAGGCCGGCGGTCAGGCGCAGTTCGAACGCCGCCCATGGCCTTTGCAGCCGGTTGCAGCAGAATGACATTTGAGATAGTTACTAAATTAAAGGGGATCGGCAGCCGAAGTTGAAGCAGTTTAATGTTCGATGAAACCCAATGGACGCTCCGGCAGCCCAATCATGCGCAGGCTTCGTGCTGCCCGCGGAAGCGTCCGGCAGGAAAAAGCATGAAAATAACAGGGCAGGGAAATTCAAAATACCTGCGGTACGGGATTCTGGCAGTCGTTGCCGCCGTCAGCCTGGCCGTTTTCTCTAACCTGCTGGCCCCGGCTCTGGCCTCGCCGGACGACCTGGCAGCGAAGCAGGCAGAGGCTGCCAAAATCGAGGCCGAAATAGCTACGATCAATCAAAGCGCCGAGCAGGCCGTCGAGGGCTATGACCAGGCCAATGTCGAGCTGGCCAGCACCAACCAGAAGATTGCCGACAACGAGAAATCCTTAAGCGATGCCCAGTCAAAACTGGGGGTGGCTCAGGCCAGGCTAGGCAAACGCCTCGCCGGCATCTACCGCGACGGCAGGCTGAGCATGCTTGACGTCATCTTAAGCACTCAAAGTTTCGGCGATTTTATTGCCCGGTTCGATCTACTTGGCAAAATTAGCGATCAGGACCGGCGCGACTTCGAGGCAGTGCTGGGATACAAGGCGGAGGTGGAAAAAACTAAGGCCGGCCTTACAGGGACCCGGCAGAAGCAGCAGGAGATCCTTAAGGAGCTGTCGAACCAGCGCGCCAAGGTGGAGTCCCAGCTGGCGGCCCGTCAGGCGGTTCTCTCAAGCGTTAAGGGCGACATAGCCCAGATAGTCGCCCAGCAGGAGCAACAACAATGGCAGGGGCCGGCCCCGGCCGGCGGAGCCGTTACGGGAGGACCGGGTGCGGCGGGGACTGGGCCGGCTGCGCCGGCCCAGTCCCCCAGTCCGCCTCAAAACCCGGCTCCGGCTCCCGGACCGGCGCCTGCGCCAGCGCCGCCGGCTCCGGCTCCCGGACCGGCGCCTTCGCCGGCGCCGCCACCTTCAACTGCCGGGGGCGCTGTCGCCATCGCCATGAAATACCTGGGCGTCCCTTACGTTTGGGGCGGCGCCTCTCCCGGCGGCTTTGACTGCTCAGGACTGGTCATGTATGTTTACGCCCAGCTTGGCATTAGTCTGCCGCATTCGGCAGCGGCGCAGTATTACTCCGGCACTCCGATTTCCTATTCCCAGCTCCAGCCAGGCGACCTGGTATTTTTCTACCAGCCGATCAGCCACGTTGGCATCTATATCGGCGGTGGCAAGATGATTCATGCGCCTTACCCGGGCGGGGTAGTTTCAATCGCCAGCGTCGGCGGCCCGGGAGGAGATTTCGCCGGAGCCTGCCGCCTCTAGCTTCAGGCGCAAAAGAATGCGCCAGAGCAAACTTTCACCTCCCCCTTTTTCCTGATACTTTCTCCTGATAGTATTTGGCCTTGGCTATAAGAGCCACGGTCAACCAGGCTATCAACATGCGGGTGCGAATTGGAGCCCTCGAAAAAAATAAATATCGGCCTGCTTGGATACGGAACAGTGGGCTCGAACGTCTACTCACTGCTTGAAGGCCAGGCCGGCGAGATAGAAAAAGCAACCGGGGCTTCCATCTCCATCGCCAAAATACTGGTGCGCGACCCGGCGCTGCCCCGCCCGGGGGCCCCAGCGGAGCTTTTCACCGGTAATTTCGATGACATCCTCGGTGACGCCGGCATCTCGATCGTGGTGGAGCTGATCGGCGGCATCGAGCCCGCTTTTGATTACGTTTCTGCCGCTCTCGAGCACGGCAAGGCGGTTGTCACCGCCAACAAGCAGCTGCTTTCGCGGCAAGGGTTTTACCTTTTCAAGCTGGCCCAGGACAAAAAGACGCAGATCAGATTCGAAGCCAGTGTCGCCGGAGCCATCCCCGTGATAAAAGTGCTGCGCGAGTCAATGGTGGCCGCGGGCCTGAAGAGAATCTACGGGATCGTCAACGGCACAACCAACTTCATCCTCACGGAGATGAGCCGCACCGGCGCCCGCTACGGCGACGCCCTGGCGCGGGCGCAGGAATGGGGCTATGCAGAGGCCGATCCCAGCGAAGACATCAGCGGCAAAGACGCCGCCGCCAAGATGGCAATCCTGGCGTCGATAGCCTACCACACCAGTGTCGGCCTGGATGACGTCGCCTGCACCGGCATCGAGAATGTCAGCCGGCTGGACATCGCTTACGCGCAAGACCTTGGCTTTTCCGTGAAGCTGCTCGGGGTGGCACGGCTCTACAACGACAGGATTAACGTCCGCGTGTATCCTGCGCTGATTAAAAAGGATCATCCCCTGGCTTCTGTGAGTGGAGCCAATAACGCCGTCTTCCTCAAGGGAGCAGCCATAGATGAGATCATGCTGTCCGGGCCAGGCGCCGGCGGCATGGAGACAGCCTCCGCCGTGGTCAGCGACATAGTCTCGGTAGTTGCCCGGCGGGAATCTCCCGGCTTCCTCGAGTATCCGGTTGCATACCGTAGCCTTGAGTTCTTTCCCGACGAAGAGGTCGTCTCCACGTTTTACCTGCGCCTGGAGGTTGAGGACGAGCCGGGAGTGCTGGCCGCCATCGCCAGCGCCTTTGGCAAGCACGGCGTGAGCATACAAAGCGTGATCCAGAAGGGACGCGGCGCCCGGGCCGAACTGGTGATGGTCTTCCATCCTGTCAAGGAAGCCCGGTTCGCGGCCGCAATTAATGAGGCTGGCAGGCTCGATGTAGTAAAGTCCACCCCCAGGCCCATCCGGGTTGAAGGCAGTCATGACGGCGGCGAGTGACCGCAACCTGCCCCTGATCGACAGGTACCGTCGCTTTCTGCCGGTTTCCGCCAGGACTCCCATTGTCTCCCTGGGGGAAGGAAATACGCCGCTTGTAAGGGCGCAGCGGCTGGGCGATGAGCTTGGCCTGAACCTTTACCTGAAGCTGGAAGGCCTCAATCCCACCGGCAGCTTCAAGGACAGGGGCATGACCCTGTCCGTCTCCAAGGCAGTGGAAGAGGGGGCCACCGCGGTTATCTGCGCCTCCACCGGAAACACCTCGGCGGCGGCTGCGGCTTACGCCGGCCGCGCCGGCATCCGCTCCATTGTCATCATCCCGGAAGGCAAGATTGCCGCCGGCAAGCTGGCCCAGGCGGTCACGCACGGGGCCGAGGTGCTGGCGGTGGCCGGCAACTTCGACCAGGCTCTCGCCATCGTCAGGGAGATCGTTGACAAATTCCCCGTGACGCTGGTCAACTCGATCAACCCTTACCGCATTGAAGGACAGAAAACAGGAGCTTTTGAGATTGTCGACAGCCTGGGCGGCGCGCCGGACTTTCTAGCCATCCCGGTTGGAAACGCCGGCAATATCAGCGCCTACTGGCAGGGGTTTAACGAGTACCAAGACGCAGGCCTGTCAGGCAGCTTGCCGCGGATGCTAGGTTTTCAGGCTGCCGGCGCTGCTCCCCTGGTCGCCGGCCACCCCGTTGACAACCCGGATACAATTGCCACAGCAATCCGGATCGGCAACCCGGCCCGCGGCGAGCAGGCGCTGGAGGCGGCGCGCGACTCCGGCGGGCTGATCGACTCTGTCACCGATGAAGAACTCATTGATGCTTACCACCTGGCGGCCGCCAGGGAAGGAACCTTCTGCGAGCCGGCCTCGGCGGCGAGTCTTGCCGGCGTAATCAAGAAAAAAAGGGAAGGGCTGTTCGCGGGGGGAGAAAGCGTTGTTTGCGTGCTTACCGGCCACGGCCTCAAGGACCCGGACACCGCCATCAGCACCGGCCGTCCCGTCACCCGGGTGGAAGCTAGCTTCAGCCGCGTGGCCGATGTCCTCGCCTTTTCCTGACATCAGGCCATGCAGATCGCCGGCTATCTTGGAAGAACAGATGACCAGCATTATATTTGTTCATAAGCGTGAAACGTTAAGCGTGAAACGTTCATGAAATACCTCGTGCTCATCCCTGACGGAGCGGCCGACAATTCCTGCCCGGAGCTGGGCGGCAAAACGCCCCTGGAAGGGGCGGCCACAGCCAATCTGGACCGCCTGGCCCGAGCCGGCGTTCTGGGAACGGTGAGCACCATCCCGGCGGGATTTTCTCCCGGCAGCGATGTTGCCAACCTCTGCGTCCTCGGTTATAACCCTCACCTTTATTACACAGGCCGGGCCCCCCTTGAAGCGGCAAGCCTGGACATCAGCCTCGGCCCAGCTGACGTCGCCTTCCGATGCAACCTTGTTTATGTTGAAAACGGGGTGATGCGCGATTTCGCCGCCGGCCACATCGGCACGGAGGAAGCAGCCGTCCTGATCAGGTTTCTGCAGGAGCAGATCGGCAGCGAAGACGCATCTTTCTTCCCCGGCTTAAGCTACAGACACATCATGGTCTCCCCCGGGCGTGGCCTTAAAGCAGAGTGCACGCCTCCGCACGACATTACCGGCAGGCCCATAGCTGATCACCTGCCCGGCGGCGAGGATGGCGCCTGGCTGAGACAGCTGATGCAGGCGTCGGCGCCCCTGCTTGAAGACCATCCGGTCAACCGGGAGCGGCTTCGCCAGGGAAGGGCCCCCGCCAACATGGTCTGGCTCTGGGGGCAGGGAACGGCCCCCCGCCTTCCTGCTTTCAAGGAGCGCTTTGGGCTCAGCGGCTCCGTGATCTCCGCGGTTGATCTGGTCAAGGGGCTGGGCAAATACGCCGGCCTTGATGTCATCAGCGTGCCGGGAGCCACCGGTTATCTGGACACGGACTACCGGGCAAAGGCCGTCCATGCCCTGATGGCCCTGGAACGGCGGGATTTCGTTTACGTGCACGTGGAAGCCCCCGACGAGGCGGCGCATATGGGCAACACCAGGGAGAAAGTGCGGGCGATCGAGCGCTTTGACCGCGATCTGGTGGGCACGCTCCTTCAGGAGATGCCATTTGGGCCCGATTACCGGATCATGGTGCTGCCCGATCATGCCACGCCGGTCGACGCCGGCACCCATACGGCTGATCCCGTGCCCTTCCTGATTTACAGGCCGGGCCTTCCCGGCAATGCCGGTCAGGCCTTTAATGAACATAGCGCCGCGCGCTGGGGCCTGATGTTGGAGCACGGCTGGGAGCTGATGCAAAAATTTATAAGCGGCGACCCCGAGCTGGCCTGAACCCGGTGTAAACAACCCGCTGCCTGGCTATTTGAGATCGGCGCTGAAAGGGTCTTTTAAGGAGTTATCTTTCAGGAGCTCGCGCAGTTTCAGGTTATAGAGGGCCATGCTCAGGCGGTCTGCTGCTTCCCCAGCCGTGGCGGCGGCGTCAGAAACAGCGTCTTTGCCTGCAGACGCACAGCCCGGCACGGCGGGGACAAGAACGCTCAGCACGCCGATTACAAGGCCGGCTGCTTTCAAAGGAACGCAGATGTGGCGCGTTTTCTCCCGCACATGGCGGCAGCGCACCGCCTCACCGGCCGCCACGTGCATCTGCTGCCGCCTGAGCGACCAGCAGTCCTGCCAGGCAAATTTCCTTGCCGCGGGCGGGTTTCTCCCCCAGAATGCCGCAGACTCATACACCCGTTTGCCGACATTAAAGATATAGACGGCTCCGGACTGCTCCGGGAACAGCTCCGCTGCAAACTGGGTAAAAACTGCGAGAACCTCGGAGGGTTTCAGGCAACTTTGCAGAACATGTTCCATCCGGCCTGATACGTCCTCGCGGCGCCTGGCTTTGTCAAGCTCGCGTTTGCGCTCGGCCAGTTTCTGCCGCGCCTCCTTTAACTCCTGATCGCGGCTGGCTGCGCCCTGTTCCAGCTCTTCCTTGACCTTTAGCAAAGCCGCTTCCCCTGTTTTCCGGGAGGTGATGTCCAGCCACATGCCAACGATGTGGTCGCCCCCGCTGCCGCCAGGCCTGCGCAGCAGACGGTGAACATCAAGAAACTATTTATATGCGCCGCCGGCCGTCCGCCAGCGGTATTCATGTTCATGCAGGCCGCCGTCAAAAACCTCTCCCTGATCCTCAAAAATGCGGGGCGCGTCGTCAGGATGAATCCGGTCGACCCAGAAAGAAGAATCCGCCACAATCTGATCCGGCGTATAACCGGCCAGGACACGGACATTGTCGCTTACATACTGGACGCCAAAATCAGAGTCGGCTTTTGACTTATAGAAAATGATTGGCAGCGATTCCAGAAGCAGCGACAGCTGCTCGCCGCTGCGCTTTAACGCCACCGCCTGGTTATCTCTTTCCCCTTTGGTCTTAAGAGCGCCCAGCCCGTAGGAAAGGTCGCCGGCCATATCCCCCAGTAACTTTACTTCCTCATCATCAAATGCGTCTTTCTGGGCGGCGTAAATGTTTAGTACTCCAAACGTCTCACCGTTTGCCTTAAGCGGCAACGCCACCGTGGAGGCGTAGCTCCGCCGGCGCGCCTGCCGACGCCAGGAAAAATAGCCCCGATCCTGGTCTATGTCCCTGACAACACTGGGCTCGCCGGTCCTGATCGCTTCTCCTCCGGGGCCCTGTCCGGGTGAGGCATCAGCCCAGCTCATGCGGACCGATTCCAGAAACCCTTTTTCGTAGCCTGCCGAAGCCACCGGCCTGATGGTTTTTTCCGCGTCATTTTCAGCAAAGCCAACCCAGGCAAAACGGTAACCGCCAACTTCCACGACCACGCGGCAGATATCGCGAAGCAGCTCCGGTTCAGCAACAGCATCAAGGAGCGCATGATGCGAGGCGGTCGATGCTCTCAGCGCCCTGTTTGCAGCCCTGAGCTTTTCCTCCGCCTTCCTTTTCTGCTCAAGCTCGTTCTTCAGCGTTTCGTTAACCCTCTCGAGCTCGGCGGTCCGCTGGGCAACCGTTTCTTCCAGGATGTCATGCGCCCGCCTGAGCTCGTCTTCCGCCAGCTTGCGCTCGGTAATATCGCGTGCAATTCCAAGCACTGAGCCGACTTTCCCCTCCTCATTAAAAACGGGAACAAGGGCTGTGCTCAGCCAGGCCTCGCGGCCGTCGAAGACGGCGCTCGTCTCCAGGCGCAGCGGCTGCGCTTCATCAAAGACGTGCATCAGGTCAAGCCTGTCCTTGCCTGCCAGTCCGGCGGGGAGGATCTCTTCTGCCGGCTGGCCCACGATCCTTGCGGGCGGCATCTCCAGCTGGCGGGCGGCGTAACTGTTTACATAGCGGATGTGTCCGTCACGGCCGAGAATGAAAATAAAGTCCTGGTCAGCCTCCGCCAGGGTGCGGTAGCGCTCCTCGCTCTCGGAAAGGGCGTCTTCGACGCCAAGACGCTCGTCTATCTCTGTCTCCAGCTCACGCCAGCGCCTCACCGCAAACGCGCTCAAGGCGGCCGCAGTCACCGCCAGCGCCACAATGATTTCGTCATATTGAACGGGGCTGCCTTTGAGCTCAAGCGAAGCTGCCTCAAAAGAGCCGTGCATGTCCAGCACCGAGGTCAGCACCAGCATCACGGCAAAAATGATAAAGACGATGACCAGGTCCCTGACAACGATGCCGCTCTTCTGGCGGGTGCGAATCTGAAACTTGATCCGGTACCTGAGCCCGGTTCCGGCAGACGGCTTTTTGACTTTTCTTTTTTTTGTGATGCCAAGCCTGGCCCGGACGAGCGCCGGCGTCCGCAGCAGCCATTTCCGGGTCAGTTCACGCGTGTTAACCAAGTTGGCCATGATAAAAAAATGAAAACCTCCTGCTAATTTAGCTGTCGGCAAGAACCGGGCACAGCAACAGAGTAGCGAAGATGATGAGGGAAGTTACCATTCCGAGCCGGGCAAACGCGGCGAAGAATCTGCTTCCCATTAAAAGCAGATCCATCGGCACCCTTCGAGTGCCTCAGGATAACAAATATAATCGTCCCGTCGGCTTCGCTCGGGGCAGGCTCAGGCGCCGAAGAATCCGGGTTTTAACCCGAGATCCTTCAGCTTCGCCTCAGAGAAGCAGTAGGCGGGCTCCTTCATTAGCGGGCGCGGCCAGGCGGGTGTACAGTTCCAGCAGGCCCGCGCGCGGCGGCGGCCTGAACGGCTCCAGCAGGGAAAGACGCTCGGCGATTACAGCCTCCATTTCAGCGCCTGAGCGGCGCGTGCCCGCCTCGCCCATCAGGTCAAGCGTGCCGGCGTCAAGGTCGATCCTGACCAGATCGCCGTCGCGCACGGCGGCAACGGGGCCGCCTGCCGCTGCTTCCGGGCAGACATGGCCGACACAGGGCCCCCGAGTGGCTCCGGAGAAGCGCCCGTCCGTAACCAGGGCTGCGCCTTCCCCCAGCGCCCTATCGGCGGCCAGGGCGGCAGTCAGGTAGAACATCTCCGGCATTCCGGTGGCGCGCGGTCCCTCATAACGGACAACGACAACATCGCCAGGCCTGACGGCGCCGGCCAGAACCGCTTCCAGCGCCTGCGCCTGTCCGTCAAAAACCCGCGCCCGGCCCTCGAACCGCATCATCTTTGCAGAAACGGCGGAGCGCTTGGCCACGGCCCGCCGCGGCGCCAGGTTGCCGGACATGACCACGAGCCCGCCTCGCCCGTCGAGTGGATCGCTGCGCCGCCTGATTACGTCTTCCGCGTCAAGGCCAAAGCGGTCAAGCCCGCGGCTGTGCTTCTCAATCATTTCCCCGGCGGCGGCAGTTTCCAGATTTTCTCCCAGAGTCCTGCCGGTGACGGTCAATACATCCAAATCCAGAAGGTCGCTGATCTCGAGCATCAGACGCGGCACGCCGCCGGCATACCAGAACAGGTCCGCGGTATGCTCACCGGATGGCCTCACGTTAAGCAGCCACGGCACTTTCTCATTAATCCGGTTGACCGCGTCCCAGGAAAACTCTATCCCCAGTTCAGCCGCCAGCGCCGGCAGATGCAGCATGGCGTTGGTTGAGCCGCCGGCGGAGGCATGAACCACAAGGGCGTTGCCAAGCGCAGCCGGCGTAATGATGTCCCGGGGTGTGGTGCCCGCCCCGATCAAAGAGGCGGCCAGGCGCCCGGCAGCACGGGCGTATCTGTCCAGCTCGGCGGAAGTTGTTGGGCAGCAGGCCGAGCCGGGCGGCGCCATTCCCAGCGCCTCAGTCAGGATCTGCATGGTGACGGCGGTGCCAAGGAAATTGCAGGCGCCCGCGTTTGGTGCGGCAGTTAAACTGTGGTACTTGTACTGCTGCTCGTCGATCTCGCCGCGCTTCAGGCGTGCATACAGTTCGCCCATCATGTCAACGGAGACATCACCCGGCCCGGTATGCATCACCCCACCGGGCAGGAAGACCGAAGGGCTGTCCAGCCGCGCTGCGGCCAGCAGATGCCCGGGAATGGCCTTGTCGCAACCAGAGACTGCCAGCAGGCCATCGAAATGCCCGCTGACGAAGTGAAGCTCCACCGCCATGGCGATCAACTCCCGCGAGGCCAGCGAGTACATCATGGCTTCAGTTCCCTGGGCAATGCCGTCGCACATGTCGGTGCAAAAGTAGCGCCCCGCCGCCAGTCCCGACCGCCGGGCTGCGCCGGCGGCGGCATCGGCCAGGCCGGCCAGATGCACGCTGCCGGGGTGGGAATCCCCGCCGCTTGATTCCACCAGCAGCCACGGCCTGTCCAGCTCCTCCGGCTTCCAGCCGCAGCCGATCCTGAGCGGATCGACTTCCGGGCCCCACCTGCTCTTCTGGCTGTGCAGGCGTGATTTGTTCATTGTTGCTGTTCCTCAAGATACGCAGGGGCGCAGCATGCTGCGCCCCTGCACGTTTGCGGCCTTTTTAAACGCTTGCTATACCTTCGCCTTCTGCTCCTCGTCGCTACTGTTCATTGCCTCTGCCCGGTCGGCGGCCGCCTTTTGCTCGTCATCGAGCCAGTCACTGGCCCACCGGTAGTCATTCTCCCAGACCTGGTCCGCGACCTCTTCCAGGCCGCGGGCGTATTCATCCAGGCCGGCGCGCAGATCGGTGATGACGCTCTCGGCCCCTTCATGCGTCGCGTAGGCGCCGTGCTCTTCCACGGCGCTTCGGAGCACGTCTGGATGATCAATTATTGGGCAGGGCCTGAGAAGATTGTGGCCAAAAGGCTGCCTTTTTCTTATTGACTGGAAGTATGGTGATTTGAGCGCCTCCAGCAGCGAGACATCCTTGATATTGTCAGTGGCAAAATGGACAAAAACACAGGGCTCAACATCGCCGCGGTTGTTGATGTGCAGGTACTTGCGGCCGGCCGCAAGGCATCCGCCCGTGAGCGTGCCGTCGTTCCAGAAGTCGGCCACCAGGATGGGAAGCTCCTTGCGGATGCGGTTGACGCCCTGGCGCAGCTTGTTGCGTTCCTTCGGGGACGGCATATACGCCAGATCAGGCGATTTGCCAATAGGCACATAGGAAAAGTACCAGCCGTAGGCGCAACCCTTGTCAATCAGCATCTGCACGAAATCATCGCTGACAATCGTGTCAATGTTCTTGCGCGATGCCGTCGTGCTGAAAGCAAAGATGGCGCCCCGTTCGCGCAGGTTGTCCATCGCCCGCATCACCTTGTCAAAAGTGCCGGCGCCCCGGCGCTCGTCGGTCTCCTTCTGAAAGCCTTCAATGCTGATGGCGGGGGCGATGTTTCCCAGCTCGACGATACGGTCCGCCATCTCCTCGTCAATGAGTGTGCCGTTGGTGTAAATCTGGAAGGCGGCGTCGTGATGTTTTTCAATCAAACCCAGCAGCGGCTTGTAAAAGAACGGCTCGCCGCCGGTGATCACAAAGAATTTTATGCCTATTTCCTTGGCCTCGGAAATAACCCTGTCCACGACGGCCGGGTCAAGATCATCAGCCTTGGTATACTTTCCGGCGTAGCAGCCCACGCAGCTGATGTTGCAGCGCATGCTCGGCGAGATGACGATCAGGTTGGGAGCGCTTATGCCTGCCTCTTCCATCAGGCGGACTGAAACCTTGGGATCGCGGAAAAAGAGGCTGACGATTGTCTTGGAGATATAATTCTTGCGCACATTCGGGTGCGCCGACCCCAGCAGCCGGTTAAAATACGCGACGCCGGGACCGCCGGGCACGAGGTAATCTTTCATCCAGTCGGCCACCATTTTCTGCTGCCTGCTGTCGGCTAGCTTGCCAAAAGCCTGCGCCAGGCGCTGGTAATTTTTGTCAGAAGAGTTGGCCAGCACCTTCAGGGACTGGCTCAGCACGCGCTCGGCGGCCTCATGCTTCGCCCGGCTAAACACGCCCTTACCTTTCGAGACAAGACTTAGGTCCATATGCGAGCCTCCTTCCGACTTTTGTTATTAATATCTAAAAACGATAATACAATCGCTTAGGTCCACCCATGATTGTCATTCCGAGCCGAGCGCGGAATCTGCTTTTTCGGAAAGCAGATCCTTACGTCGCGCTTCGCGCTCCTCAGGATGACAAAACCTGAGTGAATTGTATGACCAGTAAAATGAAATAACGTGGCACTTCCCCGTCGGCCTGCCGCGGAGAGACCGCTGTGAAACCGTATACCCGCTTGCCAAGCCAAGCGAAACATATTTTTCATAATTGGCTCTCCAGGCTTTAAAACCCTTCACTGTTTTTACGCAAGCACGGGAAGCCCAACAAATTTTTTCAAATCCTATCAAAAAATTTAAAAAAGGAAAACGCCGGGAATGGCTGGAAAAAATGTGAGATAGCGCACGGAATAAACGGGTAAAACTGGTCAGGATTTAAGATGCTTAAGCCAGAGCGGCTTTTGGCCGTTTAAAACTGGACATGACGAGCCCCGACCCCAAAAGAAGCGTGGACGCCAAAGAAGGCCGCCGGGTCAAGATTGGCGGAGAATACTTCACCGTGCTCGCCGAGGAAGCCAGCCGCGTGCTGGCGCACGGCGAGCCTTTTGTCATCGTTGATGTCAAGAAAGAAAAACTGGTGGTGAAGGAAGGCGAGCTGTTCCTCTACAGTGATATTGAGGGCAATATCGCCCCCGAGGACACCTCCGGCCTGGGCCTCTATCTTCAGGATACGCGCTTCCTGAAAACCTTTAACATGACGCTGTTTGGCTCGAGCCCGGTGCTGCTGTCATCCACCGCCGACCGGGCCTTCATGAGCCAGATCGAGCTTACCAACGCCGACTTCATGATGCCCGAGGGCATGGTCGTCCCCCAGGAAACAATCAATATCCGCCGCATCCGGGTGGTTAACGGCAGGCTGTTTGAGTTGGTGCGCATTAAAAACTATAACCACTTCCCGGTTGACATCTCGCTGGAGGTCGAGTTTGACTCCGACTTCGCGGACATGTTTGAAGTCCGCGGCACGAGGCGCACCAAATTTGGCACGCGGCTGGCTCCTAAGGTGACCCAGGATTCGATCCTGCTCGCCTACCTTGGCCTCGATGACATCCTGCGCAAGACTTACATCCGGCTGGAGACGCCGCCGGCGGCTATCGAGGGCACCACGGCCATCTTCCGCTTCCGCCTCGCGCCCAGGGAGCGCAGCGTTGTCAAGTTTGACGTTGAGCCTGTCTTGCCTACCACCAGGTCCCCCGGGAGCGCCAGCTTCAACAAGGCGATCGGCGAAATGCGCAAGAGCTACGAAAAGTGGTTCGAAGGCACCACCAGGATCGAGACGGACAACGAGTTGTTTACTGAAGTGCTAAGAAGCAGCCAGCGCGATATCCGTATGCTGGCCACGGAAACCCAGTTCGGTTTTTTCTTAAGCGCGGGCGTGCCCTGGTTTGTCACGCCCTTCGGCCGCGACACGATTATCACATGCCTCCAGATCATGATGCTTGACACGCGCCCGGCGGTGGAAACATCCAATGTGTTTACGCAGCTTCAGGGCAAGAGCGTCGACCCCTGGCGCGACGAGGAGCCGGGCAAGATCTTCCACGAGATCAGGCGCGGGGAGCTGGCTAACATCAGGGCCATCCCCCACACCCCTTATTTCGGCAGCGCCGATTCCACCGCCCTTTACCTGATCATGATCTCCGAGATCATCAGGTGGACCGGCGACCTGAAAATAGCGCAAAAGATCACCAGCCCTATCAACCAGGCCCTCGAGTGGCTGGACGGTTTCGGCGACGCTGATGGCGACGGCTTTATCGAGTACCAGACCAAATCCAGGCGGGGCCTGGTCAATCAGGGCTGGAAGGACTCCGGCAACTCGGTCGTCCATGCCGACGGCCGCCTCGCGGAAACGCCGATTGCGCTGGCCGAAGTGCAGGCCTACGCGTACCTTGCCAAGCGGCGCATGGGAGAGCTGTTTGCGCTTCTCGGCGACAAAGAAAGGGCAGCTGAACTCAAAAGGCAGGCCGGAAGCCTGAAACAGCGTTTCAATGACGCATTCTGGATGCCGGATGAGGGCTACTATGCCATGGCGCTGGACCGGGACAAGAAACAGGTTAAAACGATCACGTCCAACCCGGCGCATGGCCTCTGGACCGGCATTATCGATGACAGATACGCCGGCCAGGTCGCCGAGCGCCTGCTGATGCCGGACATGTTCTCCGGCTGGGGCATCAGAACGATGAGCAAGTCGTCGCTTAACTACAACCCGATGAGCTACCACAATGGCAGCGTCTGGCCGCACGACAACGCCATTATCATTCGCGGCCTGAAAAACTACGGCTTTGCCGAGGCCGCCAACCAGGTCAGCTCTGGCCTCTTTGACGCCGCGCTTCATTATGACTATTTCCGGCTGCCGGAGCTCTTCTGCGGCTTCACCAAGAGGTCAATGAGCCGGCCGGTCAACTACCCCGTGGCCTGCAGCCCTCAGGCATGGGCCTCCGGCTCCATCTTCATGATCCTGCAGGCAATGCTGGGCATCAGGGCGGATGCTCCCGGCAACGCCATTTACATTGAATCGCCGTCGCTGCCGGCCTGGCTCCGGGAGACCGACATCAGGGACATGCGCATCGGCGGCTCCACCCTGTCGCTTAAATTCCGTCGCGACGGCGATGTAACCTCATTCGTGGTCACGGAAAAAGAGGGACCGGTGCGGATAATTATGACGGAATAGGACACGCATGCCTCCTGCTTGCCGTCATCCTCATCCACTTTTAGTCATCCCGAGCGCCGGCATGCCGTCCTACTTACAGTCATCCTGGGCGCAGCGAAGGATCCCGGGTTTGCAAGATTGAGAGATTCTTTGCCGCCAAGCCTGCCCTGAGCGAAGTCGAAGGGGCGGCTCAGAATGACGGATTGTGGTTTTCTATCAGCACGGCCCGCGCCGGAGCGCCGTCCCCCTCCCTGATTTTAAGCGGCAGGCAAACAAGCTGGTAGTCCCCCGGCTTGACCGCGGAGAGGTTGACGCCTTCGACGATAATTACCGGCGCTCCCAGCAAGGTCTCATGAATGTAATGCCTTTCCGGGTGAAAGCGCTCAATGGAAAGGTAGTCGATCGCCACCAGCTTTACGCCTCTGGCGACGAGGAAATCCGCCGACTCGTTTGACAATGAAACATATTCCTTGCTGAATTCTGTACTTTTCCAAAGCTGCGAGTTTGAGGTTTTGAGCAGGATGCGAATGGCGTCGCCAACGCCGGCTTGCTCCAGATCAGCCGGCGTTACCCGGCTCTCCACCCCCGTCAGGTCCAGCACCCTGGCCTCACCGATCAGCACGTCAAGCGGCAACCGGTCGACGGGCTCGGCCCCTTCGACAAAATGCCGGGGCGCGTCCACATGCGTGCCCGTATGCGAGCCCAGCTTCAGCTCGGAGAGGTTGGCGGCGTCGCCTTTGGCGATCCGGTGAAACGGCTCAACGGCGGCTCCCGCGTCACCGGGATAGACAACCATGCCGTTATGGATTGGCGCTGATATGTCGATGATTTTTGGCAAATTATTGTCCGTTCCCCTTCACATTTTTTGACAAAATTGTCCAATTGCCTCCATTCCAAAACAAAACCGGCGGCCTCATAACCGCCGGCTGGCTTTGCAGCTCTGCCACAGGACGCCGGGGGCGCAGCATACGCCGCCCCGGGGGCCTGCACGGCCGCCCCTACTGGTCATCCTGCTGCCAGGTCCCCCTGGTGACGCTCCAGGAGAAGAAGGGCGGGTCATTGACCATCTCCCGCGTCAGGTTGAAAGTAAAGTTGCCCTTATCTGTAAGTCCGGCACCCCAGACAAACCCGTTGAAGGTCTGGCTGCCGCTGCCGTGCGCGGTGACGGTGCCGTTGGGGCAATAGATGACTGCGGTTGTCTGGCCGATGGCGCCGCCTTCCATGGTGATGCTGCCGTTTAGGACTACAATTATCGCCTTGCCCGAATAAGATGAGTTAGGCGGCCAGGAGAACTTCAGATCGGCCATGTTATTTTGGGGATTTCCTGAAGGAAAGTTGACGTAGATCACTATATCGCCCGTGCGGTTCGGCAGGTCGCCTTGCTGGATGGTGAGGCTGCCGCTGGCGTTGCCGTTGTAATAACCCGAGGCCTGGGCCTGGCTTTGCAACGTCGCCAGCTGCGTGGTGGTGAGGCCGCCGCCATAATTAAAGTAGCCCTGCAGGGCGGACGTCGAGAACGGGTTGTCGGCGGGGCCGTACTGGTCGCGGTCGTTGATATAGTTATAGTTGGGGTTCCAGCACCCGCTGTTTTCATCCCCGTCGGTTGTATAAATGGGGCAATTCTTGTTGGAGTTTGCATAAATCCGCCCGGTGGCAAAAACTCCCGCCGGCATGCCGTAGGTGCCGTCGGTGCCGCTCACGGTCAGGAACTTGCGGCCGGCCACGTAGCCGTTCGCAAACAGGCTCTGGTTTGTGAGGGTTTCGTTACCATTAATGGTGACGTCCCCGTTGATGAAGAAATCGAGCGGGTAGCCGGTGGGCGTCAGGGTCACCTGCTGCTGCAGCTTCCGGTACCCCTCGGATGCCTGCCCTTCGGCGTAGACCATCAGGTAGGCAGGGTTTTTGCTGGTGGGGACCAGCCCGCAGCCGCTGCAGTGATTGCCGTACTGGTCAACCTCATCGACCCAGACCTTGTAAGCCTGGTTGCCGACTGTGACAGTGACCGGATGGGGCGGATTCTGGCGCAGGCTGGGGTCCGGGTCCATTAAATACGTGCCGCCTTGCCGCTGCTGGGTCAACTGGTACTCTGTGGCCTGGTAGTTAAGTATGTCCAGCACGTTTTCCACTCCGCCTTCGGCATAGTAGAAAGCCTGGCCGCCGACGTTGTTGCCCCGGGTCATGGCCTGCTCGCTGGTGGCGACGTAATACATGCCGGTGCCCATCAGTAGCAGCACCGCCGACATGATAATCACGGTGACCATGGCCACGCCGGCATCCGCGCCGGTCCGCAGCCGCTCAAGCAAATGTTTGCAAATAGTTTTCATGACAAACCTCAACTTATGGGACGGTTCCTGAGCCAGGCCTGATCGGCGATGGTCTGCTGCGGGCTGTTTCCGGCCGCCATCGTCAGGCTGATGTCGACGCGGCCGACCTTGCCCAGGTTGCCGCCGCAGCTCTGGTTGATATCTGCCAGGGTGACAACGGCGTCGTTGTCGGCGTCGCACTTGTAATCATTGCCAAAATAGCTGAATGCGGCTCTGCTTACATCACTGATAAGGGTCACCTGCTGCATGTTGGTCGATGACATGCGCCACACTGTTCCCGGCGCCCCGTTGCCGCCCGGCGCAAAGCCATAAGTAACTGTCTGCCAGCCGGAGCTGTCGTTGAAATTGACTGAGAATGAAACCCTGCCGGGCTCGGCCACCGTCACCTGGGCCGCCTGCGACAGCTCCCGGGTCATGCGGTTTAGTCCCAGGCGCGCGTTCTGGGTCATGTCCGCCGTGTTCTGCCCCTTCTTCCAGTAACCGCTCATGGCCCAGAGGAAACCAAACATGGCCGCCATTATCACCGAAAGGACCAGCAGCGTCACCAGGATCTCGATCAGGGTGAAGCCGGCCTGCCTGCCGGCCGGACTGCGCCGCAGGAGCCTGCGCCGGTCCTTACTGGTTTTGTAAAACGGAGACATTTATCGCTCCCAGCCACACCTGCTGGGTTCCCACCTGATTTACAAGCACCACCGAGCCGTCGCTCTGGTTCATCCTTACTTCTGCGCCGAATTTGGCTGTCATCTTCATCAGGGCGTCGGCGCTGATCGAAGCAGTGGTGCCGTCCGCAGAAGCCGCCATGGCGCCCGCGATGTCAGTGCTGGAAAAGCTCTGCCACTCTGTAAACAGCGCGCTTTGCAACGGATATTTCGACGGGTCCAAAGCAATAACCGACTGGAGGTTGCTGGTGTTGCTCGTTCCGTTTACAGAGTAAATGTCATAGCATTGGTCTTCGTCGTCATTACTCGCCGAGCATCCCTGTTTGTAAGGATTGAAAATGCCGACCTCTGCTGAATAGGAGAGGTTGTTGGTAATCTCGCCCGGCTGGCCGCTGACCTTGCTGTTGGCGTCGGCCTTGAATTTCCTCACAAACACCAGCCCCTGCACGGCGGCGGGAGTTGTGCTGGCCTGGCTTGAGACTGCTTTCAGCGGCAGAATGTTGACCTGCTGGTATTCGACATGCGCGTTTGCGTCGGTGACGCCGTCCCGCTGGCCCAGATTGGCGAACACCATCTGCGAGCAGCCTTCGCCGTCGTCGCCGCCGTCGTCATCTTCGCACTTATCGTCGTCATCGCCGTTCTTGTTGTTGCCCGTAATGGTCACTGCCGGGTTGACGAAATTCCAGCGCATATAGCCGCTGGCGCTGTCATCGGAAGGAGTGGCCAGTTGCTCAAGGTCAAGCGCCTGCGTCTGCACGGTAGCGTCCCCCTCTGCCGCCGCCTGGTTCTGGCCGCCGCTGTTCTCGTTTGCGTGGGCGGAGCTCTGGGTCAGGCTCAGCGCCGGCCACGTGCTCATGGTCAGGTCTGAAGGCCCTGCCGACTGGTCGTTGTCCGGAGGCCCCTTGACTGCCACCGTCGCCCCCGTGGCGGTGCTGCCGCCAAACGGCGTCATCTGGCCGCCGGTGGCGCCGGCCTGGGCACTGGGGCTGCAGCCAAAGCCGGTTGAAACATGCGCGTCGCCAAAACTCCCGTCCACGAAATCCGCGTAAGGATCGGCCGTTCCAGTCGAAACCGAGTAAATGGCGCCGGTGACATCGGCGTGGCTGTTGGATGACTGCGGGCAGTTGGTTTCGCTGGTAGCGGCGATCTCGGTGTTAAGAACATAGCTCTTGTCCTGGCCCCCGTACTGCCAGGAAGCGGTGATCTGAACCTTGACCAGCAAGCTGGGGGGGTAGTCCTGTCCCGATTTGCCGGAATCGTAGGTAGCCGCCGGCGTAATGATATTGCCGGAGTTGTCAACAAAGCGGGTCACCGCAGTCAGGATGATGCCGTTATTGTTTGCCGGGGAGACCTTGGTATAGTATGCGTCGCCGCTGCCGCTCGTGTACCAGCCTGTCCATCCCTGGGCGTCGGTGGTCTTGCTGGTGTTTACATTAGGGTAATATTTGGCAAGCAGGTCAACGGCGTCAGAAGTATTGCTGTGAGGCACGTAAAAGACGCGCGATTTCATCTCCTCTGCCAGCGCCTGGGCCGCCGCCTTGCCGCCGGTTGCCACACGCGCCTTGGCCGTCGATCCCAGCCCCATGGTCATGGCGCCGGCCACGGCCGTGGCAATGACCAGGAAAATGGACATGGCCACAATGACCTCAATCAGGGTCACGCCGGCATCGCTGCCAAGGCGGCCAGGAAACGCCGCCGCTTTCCGCAAAGCTTTTGTCTTTCGGGCTGCCCGCATCGTCCTTCAATCCCCTTAACTCGTTGTTACGTTGGCAGTCTCCCCGCTCACCTGCACCGTCCCGGTCTTGCCAAGCCGCCCGTCCAGCACCAGGCTGCCGCTGTCCGAAGTGCCGCGGGCGTAAAAATCAATGGCGCCGGTCGATGACGAGTCAAACTGAACGCCTCCCGGCAGATGATGATCGCCCGCATCCGTCCAGCCGCTGCCGTTCCAGTACTCAAGCTTGTAAAGCGTCCGCGAGGGATCGCTGAAATCAAGCTGGTACTTGTTGCCTGTGGCGACAGCCATTGACTGCGCATCCCGTATCTCGGTGGTCAGCTCCCTTTCTGCCGTCCCCAGCTCCCTCTTGGCCTGGTAATAAGACCATCCGGTAACCGAAATGGCCATGATGATGCCTATCAGCACCATTACTACCACCAGCTCAATCATGGTGAATCCGTCACGGCCGCCCAGCAGCGCGCCGGCAGCCGGCGCGCTATTCTTCTGCGGCTTGTCCCTGCTGTTGATGTCTCTTTTTTCCGGCAACGGAAAATCCCCGCATCGGCCAGCCTGCCTTGCAAGGCCTCCTGTAATCTCTATCGGCCGCTGAATAAAGATTTATAAGCGCCGGCTAGGCCCCTTCCTTGAGGTCCGAGCGCGCAGCACACACAAAGGGGCGGATCTGCGATCCGCCCCTTGTCTGGAAACAACCTGTGTCAACTGCCTAGCAATCGCTCGCCTAGCAATCGCTCGGTTTCGTTTGGGTCGGCGAAGTGGCTTTAACCCCAGACAAATACCACGCACCGCTGCCGCCGGGCATAGTGGCAACCACACAGTAGTCCGAGTTGTTGACCGCACCGAATGTCACAACATCATTTGTGGTAGGGTTAAACCCCTGGCTGCTAAGCTCTGCCAAAGTATTGGCGAACGTGTTATTGGCGCCGTAATACGCCGTTTCGGCAACAGCAGCGTTGCGCAGATCGCTCTGTGCGGTGGAGTCGTTTGCTTTTGTCCGCTGGCTCAGGTAGATCGGAATCGCGATTGCCGCCAGAATGCCGATGATAATGATCACCACCAGCAGCTCGATCAGCGTGAAACCGCCTTCACCGCCTCCACCCGCCTGCATCCTTCTCCTGATCTTCATTGACATGATGTCACCCCCTTCCGGCGTTCAATTTCCTTACAAACAGCCACAAAAAAGGATCTGCGGCCCGGCAAAAACCACAGATCCTTCTGCTTTGCTGCGATCTCTGGTGGCAACCCAGCCGGCCAGACCTAACACATTTCATTTACCTGGCCCTGTGGCTTTGCGCCCCACCCTCACGGATGGTTTGCCATTTTCACCTTCATCCCCATGATACCCAACTGCTTTTTTCCTAGACAACCTGTCAGGGACGTGAAGTGATTCCTTTCCTTAATCGGCAGTTTGCAAGAAACATTAAACGCTTTCTGAAGAGATGTCCGATCAGGTGAAATGAAACCGTGAAACGTGAAACGTTAAAAGATCTTCGTATTCAGAATAGCCCTCAACCGGTCCAGCGCCCTGGCTGATTCGCGCGATACCTGCCGCTGCGACAGCCCCATCTCGGCAGCCGCCTCAGTCTGTGTCAGACCGCGGTAGAAAAGCAGAAAGATGATCTTGTGGTGAAAGACTCCCAATGCGTCCAGCGCCTGCTCCAGCAGGATGCGGTCCTCCACAGGAAGCGAAAAAGACTCGTAACGAAGCGAGTGAACCCGGCCCGCGTCGGGGTCGTGCCTACCGGCGCCATCAGGCAGATCGTCAACCGGATGCAGCCGCGCCGCGGCGCTTGTTCTCAGCACCTCGATGACGCCCTCTTCAGTGATGTTGACCGCGCGTGAGATCTCTTTCAATGTTGGTGGCCGTTTCAGCTTTCTGGTTAACTCCGCCGAGGCGGCCTCGATCTGTTTTTCCAGCTTCCTCAGCCAGCGCGGCTGGCGCATGAGCACGTTGTCACGCAGGTAATGGCGCACCTCGCCGTCGATGACGGCGGTGGCGTAGCTGGAGAATTCCGTTCCCCGGCCGGGGTCGAAGCGCTGCACCGCCTTGATCAGACCCAGGTTCGCAACCTGGAGCAGATCCTCGTAAGGATCGGGAAAGTAGGAAAAGCGCGCCAGCACAGCGTGCAGCAGGCCCTGGTTACGCCTCACGATCAGCTCCAGCAGGCCCGGCTCCCTGCTTTTCCGGTACTCGCTGACCAGCTCCGTGTTGCGGCGGCTTTCACTCGCCGGCTGCGGGAACTTGCAGGCCCGGGGGCACGCAGGATGCTTTGCATCCTGCGTGCCCCCAAGCGGAAACTCGATCACCCGGGCGCCGCGCCGCGGCGCCTTGGTTATCTCGTCTTCTTTTTTTAATGCCGCGCCCATGACCAGCACACCCGCTTTCGGCGGCCCTTGCTAGTGAACAATGTTCATCAGATCAAATATCGGCAGGTAAAGCGAGATGACGATCACGCCCACAATGGCGCCCACGCCGATCATCATGATCGGCTCCAGGATTGACGTTAGCGCCTTGACAGCGGCATTTACCTCTTCTTCATAGAAGTCTGCAATCTTGCCCAGCATGGTGTCGATGGCGCCGGTCTCCTCGCCCACGGCGATCATCTGCGTCACCATGGGCGGAAATACGCTCTTGCTTGCGAGCGGTTCAGACATGGGCCGGCCCTGCTTGATGCTTTCCCTGACGCCGGCCATTGCCTCTGAAACAACTACGTTGCCAGCCGTGTCGCCGGTAATCTCGACTGCCTGCAGGATGGGTACGCCACTTGAGATCAGCGTGCCCAGCGTGCGCGAGAACCTGGCCATCGCCAGTTTGCGGGCGATCTCGCCAATTCCCATCGGCAGGCGCAGCTTCATCCGGTCCCAGGCGGCCGTTCCCTGGGGCGTCTTCTTCAGCCTGATCAGTCCGTAGACTGCCCCGCCCAGGGCGATCAGAATAAACAAGCCTCCAATGCTGGTCATCGTGTTGCTGACCCAGACCATCAGGCGGGTAAGCAGCGGCAGCTGCCCGCCCAGCTGATCGTACATTTTGGCAAAGACAGGAATGATGAAGAGGACCATCGCCGTCAGGACAAGAAGGGCGAAAGACGCGATCAGGAGCGGATAGACCATCGCCGACTTGATCGTCCGTTTCAGGTTGTCCTCCGACTCCAGCTGTGAAGCCACCCGGTTAAGTGTCTCGTCCAGGACGCCGCCGGCCTCTCCGGCCCGCACCATGCTGACGTAAAGCCGGCCGAACACCTGCGGGTGTTTTTCCATGGAGTCGGACAGGGCGGCGCCGCCTTCCACGTCTTTCTTGACGTCGCCGATGATTGTCTTCAGTTTGGGGTTCTGGGTCTGGTTTTCCAGGATATAAAGCGCCCGCAGCAGCGCCAGCCCGGAGCTGATCATGGTGGCGAACTGCCGCGAGAAAATGGTGATATGCCGCGCCTTTATCGGACGCAGATCCCTGAGGACTTCGCTCAGGGAAGCGCCGCTCTTCTTCTTTTCGCTCACCTCGACTACTGTGAGGCCCTGGCCGCGCAGGCTGGTAGCCACGGCGGCGCGGGAGTCCGCCTCCAGCTCTCCCCGGTAAAGCACGCCCCTGACGTCCCGGACTTTGTAGGCAAATGTTGACATCGCTGCTATCTCCTCTGTTCCTAGGCTGCGATCCTTCCTGCTATCAGCCTCTCCAGGTCATCGGGAGTGCTGGAGCGCCTGAGCGCCAGCTCCTTGGTGACCTTGCCACGCCGGACCAGCGCGGCCAGGGAGCTGTCCATTGTCTGCATGCCGTACTGGCTGCCGGTCTGCATGACGGAATAAATCTGGTGCGACTTGGCTTCACGGATGAGGTTGCGCACTGCCGGCGTGGGAACCAGGACCTCGCAGGCAGGCACCCGGCTGGTGCCGTCCACTGTCACCAGCAACTGCTGGGTGCATATTCCCATCAGCGTAGCCGCCAGCTGCACCCGGATCTGCCCCTGCTGATGCGGCGGGAAGACGTCAATAATGCGGTCGATTGACTGGGACGTATCCTGCGTGTGCAGAGTGGCGAAGACAAGGTGGCCGGTCTCGGCCGCTGTCAGCGCTGTCTGGATCGTCTCGTTGTCTCGCATCTCGCCGACGAGGATGACATCCGGGTCCTGCCTCAACACTGACTTGAGCGCCCGGCCAAACGACTGGGTGTCGGTCCCCACCTCCCGCTGATTTATAATGGATTTCTTGTGCCGGTGCAGAAACTCGATCGGGTCCTCGATGGTCATGATGTGCTCTTCGCGCGCCTCGTTTATCTCATCGATCAGCGCCGCCAGCGTCGTAGATTTGCCGCAGCCGGTGGGGCCGGTGACAAGCACGAAGCCGCGCGGCTTGGCGGCCATGTCATGGAGGGCCTCCGGCAGCATCAGCTCCCCAACGCTCTTGATCGTAGCCGGGATTAGCCGGAAAGCCGCGCCCATGCTGTTGCGCTGAAAGTAGGTATTGACACGGAAGCGCGCCCTGCCAGGCACGGAATAGGCAAAATCGATCTCCCAGTCATTCTCCAGCCTGTGCCGCTGCTCCTGGGTAAGAATGCTGTAGATGAGGTCGCGGGTGTCGCTGCCTGACAGGCGCGGATAGTCCAGCCGGATCAGCTTGCCCGCCACCCTGACCACCGGCGGCGTCCCCACGGTTAGGTGAAGGTCAGATGCGCCCCGCTCCAGCACTTCCATCAGGATATCGACCAGATCCATCTGTCAGCCCCCTTGGTTGTCTTAAGGCCAGTTTTATACTATAACCCGGCCGATCTCCTCGACTGAAGTCAGGCCGGCAAGCACTTTCTGAATTCCGTCCTCGCGCAGGCTGACCATGCCTTCCGCCTGCGCCACTCTTGAAATTTCATCGGCACTTTTTCTCTCAATGGTTAACCGCTCGATCGCCTCGCTTACCAGCATCACCTCGTAGATGCCCAGCCGCCCCTTGTAGCCGGTATTGTTGCAGCGCGGGCAGCCGCCTGCACGGTAGATGGTGACGCCCTGACCCAGCACTTCCTCGGGAAACCCGTTCTGCTTGAGCGCCTCGTCGGAAGGCTGAAAAGGCTTGCGGCAGTGATGACAGAGGCGGCGCGCCAAGCGCTGGGCCAGCACGCATTCGATTGTCGACGCCGTCAGGAAGGGCTCGACCCCCATCTCCGAGAGGCGGGTAAGAGCCCCGGGGGCGTCATTGGTGTGCAGGGTGCTGAGCACCAGGTGGCCGGTGAGCGCCGATTCGATGGCAATCTGGGCCGTCTCCTTGTCGCGGATTTCGCCCACCATGACAATGTCCGGGTCCGACCTTAGAATTGAGCGCAGTCCGGAAGTAAACGTCAGGCCGGCCTTGGGATTGATCTGCACCTGGTTGATTCCAGCCAGGCGGTACTCAACCGGATCCTCGACCGTGATGATGTTCTTTTCCCGGGAGTTGAGCACGTTCAGAGTTGCGTAAAGGGTGGTGGACTTGCCGCTGCCGGTGGGGCCGGTCACCAGCAGGGCCCCGTAGGGCTTGCGGTAGGCCTTTTCGAACCGGGTCAGGGCCTTCTCAGAAAAGCCAAGGTCCGCCAGACCCAGCAGGACGCTGCTTTTATCAAGCAGGCGCATCACGATCTTCTCCCCGTAGACAGTCGGCATGGAGGCGACGCGCATATCAATCGGCTTGCCGCCCACGGTGAGCCCAATGCGGCCATCCTGGGGGATGCGCCGCTCGGCGATATCCATGTCGGCCATCACCTTGATGCGGGAAAGCACGCCGGCCTGCATCCGCTTGGGGACGGACATGATCTCATGGAGAACCCCGTCAATGCGAAACCGGATCACCAGCTCTTTCTCCTGGGGCTCGTAATGAATATCGCTGGCGCCGTCATCGACGCCCTGGCTGATGACGCCGTTGACAAGCTTGACAATCGGCGCCTCGGCGGCAGCGTCGCGGATGTCGCCTGACACCGGTGCTTCGGCAAGAAAATCCTCTTCCTCCTCGGCCAGCTCCTCATCCACCGTGTCGCCCAAGCGGTGCATCTTCGTGATCAGGCCAAAAACATCTTCCGCCGAGGCAATGGCCGGCCTGATGTCGTATCCAGTGATCATGCGCAGGTCGTCGATGGCAAACACGTTGGTCGGGTCCACCATCGCCACCTGGAGCGTATTCTCATCCAGGAACTTGGTGGGAATGGCGCCGTAGCGGCAGGCCAGCTTCTCCGGCACCATGTTGGCCGCCAGGGTGTCGATCTGGCACTCGGCCAGGCCGATGTGCTCCACTCCCAGGTACTCCGCCAGGGCCTGGTTCAACTGGTCCTGGGTCAGGATGCCGTCCTGAACCAGGATTTCGCCAAGCCGCTTGGAGCTGCCTTTTTGCTTCCCAAGGCACTGGTCCAGCTGCTCGCGCGTAATCATCCCCTTGCTGACCAGGATTTCCCCGATCGGCTGAAGCTGGCGGTTGCTGCCGGATGCTTTCGCTTTTAGTTCACTTGGATTCAAGCGCGCTCCTCATGATTTCAGTGGGGGGCTCGGCGCCGGTCCAGAGTTTAAACGAAGCTGCTCCCTGGTGAAGAAGCATCGCGAGTCCGCCCATCGAGGTTGCCCCTTTTTCTCTCGCCGCGGCCAGCAGCGGCGTCTCTTTGGCGCCGCGGTAAACCAGGTCGCAGACGATATGGTCTTCCGTTAATTTATCGACGGCCATGGGAAAGCGCTTTAGGTCGCCGTCCATGCCCAGGGAAGTGGCGTTGATCAGCAGCTTGCTGGAAAAAATCAGATCAGCACAATCTTCCTTAAAACCAATGGCAAATGCCTCGACCTGCGGAAACTCCAGCATCAGGAGCGCCTTTAAGTCACTGGCCTTTTCCATTGTCCTGTTGATAATGGCGATCCGAGGCACGCCTTTCTCCGCCAGGGCCACCGCCACGGAGCGGGCAGCTCCGCCGGCGCCAAAGATAACCGCCGGGGCGCGCCGAAAATCCAACTTCGTTGCTTCGGTGAGGGCGCTGATAAAGCCGGCGCCGTCGGTGTTATGGCCGGTGAGCCCGCCGCCGCTGCTCACAATGGTGTTTACGGCGCCGGTTCTGGCGGCAGATTCATCCAGGCAGTCAAGCAGCTTGGCCGCAGCCACCTTGTGGGGAATGGTGACATTGGCCCCCCTGAACCGCATCGCCCTCAATCCTTCGATCGCCGCCGGCAGCTCCTTGTGGCTAACCGATAGCGGCACGTAACAAAAATTCAGGCCCGCAGCCGCAAAGGCTGCATTCTGCATCCGGGGAGATAAAGAGTGTGAAACAGGATCGCCAAGGATACCCACCAGCTTTGTCTTGCCGTCAATGTTCAAAACCGACCTCCCTGCCAAAAACGAGCCCGCTTTCGGCTAACGATCCCAAGTTGATAGTGACAAGTTCAAAGTTCAAACTGATCGTCCAGTTCGCTCATAATGAACAACGATTTGTCATTCTGAAGAGCCAAAGGCGACGAAGAATCTGGGTTTTAAAACCCGAGTTCCTTCGGCTTCGCCTCAGGATGACGGTTACCTGAGTCATTTGATGATCACGAGTTCAAAGTTAAAGTTTAAAAAACGATAGCGATCATTTGTTATTTGTCAAGCACTGTGACCACATCGTTTTGCCCGGTGCAGGTTCTGAGGCGCTCGAAGAGCGCCGAAGGATCTGTTTTAGATCCCGACAGGGAGAGGAGCCGAAAAAGCTGTGTCAGGCGAAGCGCCGGGGGCGGCGTCCGGGTGTTATTTGAAGACGAAAACCAGCAGGGTCGTGGTGATGAAAAATGCGACGCCGACCGCGGCGGTGGCGCGGGTCAGGTTTTTCTCGATTACGCTGGTGCCGCTGAACGTCTCGCTCATGCCGCCGCCAAAGATGCCCGAAACCCCGCCCTTGCCGGAGTGCAGCAGGATCAGAACCACCAGCGTCACCGCAAGGACAGAATGAATTGCCAAAATCACGTACAGCATTTTTGCCTGGTTAATCTCAATTCATCTAAAACTTTGCAAAACAATACCAAGATGATAGCGGCCCCGGGGCGCAACCGCAAGGCAAACGCCTCAAAGGAACCCCTTTGGAACGCAGCCTTTTTAAATAATCCTCCCGCGTTGGATCAGGGAAATTCCGGTCATCTCGGCGGGAGCCGGAATTTTAAGAAACTCAAGCACGGTGGGGGCAACGTCGCAAAGGGCGCCGTCCCTGACCTCTCCCTGGAAGGTGATTATTAGAGGAACCCTGTCCGTTGTGTGGGCGGTGTTCGGGCCTCCATCCGGGCCGGTCATCTTCTCTGCATTGCCGTGGTCGGCCGTAATAAGGCAGACGCCCCCCAGGCTCTGGACCTTGCGCCAGGCCCTGCCTACGCACCGGTCCACCGCTTCCACCGCCTGGATGGCGGCGTCCAGCATGCCGGTATGGCCAACCATATCGCAATTGGCGTAGTTAAGGACAATGAAATCAAAATGTTCCCCGTCAATCAGCCTGACCAGCTCGGCGGTGACTTTGGCGGCGCTCATCGTCGGTTTTTTGTCGTAGGTGGGAACGTCTGCAGGCGAGGGGATGAGCCTGCGCGCCTCCCCGGGGTAAGGCGGCTCGACGCCGCCATTGAAAAAGAAGGTAACATGGGCATATTTTTCCGTCTCGGCAATATGAAGCTGGGTCTTTCCAGAATGTGAAAGAACGGCCGCGAGCACATTTCTTAGCTCCTGGGGCGGAAAGGCAACCGGCGCCGTGAAACTGGCGTCGTACTCGGTCATGCTGACAAAATAAGGAAGCGGCGGCGACGGCCCCCGGTCAAATTCCTGAAAATCGGCGAAGATAAGCGCCCGCGAGAGCTCACGGGAGCGGTCCGGTCGGAAGTTAAAGAAGATGACGCTGTCCAGGCTATCAATTTTCCCATGCCTGTCAACAACAGTCGGCAGGACAAACTCGTCCGTGACGCCGGCGGCGTAAGATTTTTCCACCAGCCTCACCGGGTCGGGCTCATATGGGCCCCGGCCCTGGACGATGGCCTCGTAGGCAAGCCCGACCCTGTCCCAGCGCCGGTCGCGGTCCATGCCGTAATAGCGGCCCGAAATTGTGCCGATGCGGCCGCAGCCTTCCTTCTTCATGAAAGCATTAATGTCCTTGATATAACCGATTCCGCACCGGGGCGGCACGTCGCGGCCATCCAGGAACAAGTGCAGAACCAGGTTGTCCGAACCGTGGCGGCGGGCCATGCTCACCAACGCTTTCAGGTGATCCAGCTCGCTATGGACGCCGCCATCAGAAAGCAATCCGAGCAGGTGCGCGGCAGCGCCTTTTTCCCGCGCGCGGTCAAATGCCGCCGCCAGCTCACGGTTCTCAAAGAAAGAGCCGTCCCTGATGGCCATGTTGATGCGGGTCAGGTCCTGCATCACTACGCGCCCGGCGCCAAGGTTGAGATGCCCCACCTCCGAGTTTCCCATCTGACCGGACGGCAGGCCCACCGCCTCACCTGAAGCTTCCAGCACTGCATGCGGAAACCGATCGAAGAGAAAGTCCAGATTGGGAGTCCTTGCCAGCCTGACAGCATTGCCGGGCCCCGGCGGAGCGATGCCCCAGCCGTCCAGGATAATCAGACAGACGAAAGCCGGGTGGGGAGCTGATCCCCCGGGGACGGGCGAAAATGCGCGCGCGGACGCCAAAACCGGGCTAGGCCTCTTTAAACCTGATTATCCGGGCAAAGCCGGCCGCGTCAAGGCTGGCGCCGCCGACCAGGGCGCCATCGATATTTTCCGCCTTCATCAGCTCGCCAATGTTGCCGGGGTTGACGCTGCCTCCGTAAAGAATTCTCACCCGGCGGGCGGCCTGCGGGCCGAACTGGCCCGCCAGGGCGCCGCGGATAAAGGCGATTGTCTCTTCCGCAATCTCTGGCGTTGCCGTCTTGCCGGTGCCGATGGCCCAGATCGGCTCGTAGGCGATCAGCATCTCCGGCAGCTGATCGGCGCTTATGCCGGCCAGCCCCCCCTCCAGCTGGCCTTTAAGCTTGTCGTTGGTACCGCCGGCTTCCCGCTCCCGGTCCGACTCGCCCACACACAGGATTGGCCGGATGCCCGCCGCCAGAGCGGTGCTTGTTTTCCTGGCAAGGTCGGCGTCATTCTCGCAAAAGTACTGGCGGCGCTCGGAGTGGCCCAGTACGACGTCGGTGACTCCTATTTCCTTGAGCATGGGGGCAGAAACCTCGCCTGTGTAGGCCCCTTCGGCTTCAAAATGCATGTTTTGGGCGGCAACCCGCACCCGGCCGTCGGCCAGCTCGCGCCTGACCGCCTCCAGGCAGGTGAACGGAGGGCAAAGGACAATCTCGACCGGACCGGCATCCACCACCAGCGCCAGGAATTCGGCCACGTAGGCTGCCGCCTCGGTGTTGGTCTTAAACATCTTCCAGTTGCCGGCAATGACCGGCGTCCGCTCGCTCATCCGCACTCCTCCCCCGGTAATCAGGTTGTCCCGCGCCGGGCAGGCCAGCGCCCGTCTATTATTCAACAAGGAGATTTTAAAAAGCAAACGAGCGGGGCAGGCCGTAAAAAATCACTGCTGCCGCCACTGTGTTAAAATGTGTGTTTAAAGGTAAGGAGGCACTCTGATGTCAGATGAAGTCATCATTTATACCAAACCGGGATGCCCTTACTGCGCCGCAGCCAAGGAAGACTTCACTCGCCGGGGAGTCAAGTTCACGGAACATGATGTAACGTCTGACCCTGCCGTCAAGGAAGAAGCAATTTCCAGGGCCGGCACCGCCTTTGTGCCGGTGATTGTTGAAGGCGGAAAAGTCACAGTCGGCTTTGGCGGCAGCTGAGGTATGTAAGCCCGGCGGGCGCCGGGCAGGCAAGCTTGATATGAACTTCCGGATACGATTGATACTGCTGTCCCTGGGATTTCTTTTTGCCGCCCTGATCGCGGCAGGCTGCGGCTCCACCACCTCCACCACCTCCACGGCCGCCACCGCCGACGTCAACGCGGCCCCTGATTTTAACGTTCAGACAATCATGGGCCCCATGATCTCCCTCGATGACGTCAAAAGCGAAGGCAAGCCAATCATGATTAATTTTGGCGCCTCCTGGTGCGGTCCCTGCAAACAGGAAGCACCCATGCTGGCGCAGATGTACGCAAAATACAAAGACAGGGTCAGCTTTTTGGGAATGGCTGTCCAGGATCAGCCGGATAACCAGCGGGCGTTTGCCAAGAAATACGGACTCACGTATCCCGTCGGCCTCGACGGCGACAGCCGCGTCCTGAATGACTACCAGCAGGCAGGAAAGGTTCCTTACAACGGTATCCCCACAACCTTTTTTATTAACAAAAAGGGAGATATTGTCACTTTTTACGTCGGCCCGATGACGCCGTCCCTGTTCGATCAACTGATCGGCAAAATCCTGAGTTGAGCCGGATGCGGGATGCCATCTTTAAAGTCCCTTGCACGCAGCAGAACTGCTTTCGTGCCAGTCCCTATATATGGAGCCGCACAATCCGGGGCAGGTTGCGCAGCATCTGCTTGTAATCAAAGCCGTAGCCGGCGAAAAACTCGTCCGGCACCTGGAATCCCTGGTACCTGACGGGCAAATCCACCAGGCGCCTGTAGGGGCGGTCCAGCAAAGTGGCAATCTCCAGCGAGGCCGGTTGTCTTAATTGCAGGTTACCGGTAATGTAGTTAAGCGTGAGCCCGGTGTCGATTACATCCTCAACTATGAGAACGTCCCTGCCCTCGATGTCATGGTCAAGGTCCTTGAGGAAACGGACTGTATGAGCGCCGCCTGCGCGGCGGTCCTGCCGGTAGCTGGAAATGGCGATAAAGTCAAGTGAGACAGGCACCGTGATCTCGCGGGCGAGATCGGCCAGAAAAAAAACGGCCCCCTTGAGAATGGAGATCAGGAGCAGTTGGCGGCCCCGGTAGTCCAGGGAAATCTGGCGGCCAATCTGCCGCACCCGCTCGGCGATCGCATCATCCTCCAGATAGGTGGCCCCAATCAGGTGGCGGATGTCGGCTGGCTCTGCCAAACTGCAGTCTTTGCGCTCAGGACCTATCCCGAGTAGGCACATTCTGCTGCGGCCGACATTGCCCAGCCCTGACCGGATTGCCAAAAAGGCTTTTACTTCCCGTGTTCGTCCCCGGCCGCAATATCAAACTTCTGCGCCAGCTTAAGAAAATCCTTCTTGTAAAAAAGCTTGATGTTTATTTCCGGGAACTTTTCCCTAATCTTGCGGATTTTCATGTTTTTTTTCGTCACGTGCGCCTGTTTCATGGTTGTAAGCTCCACAAACAGGTCCTGCTCAGGCAGGTAAAAATCCGGCGTGAAGGCTTCGATCACATTCCCCTTGTCGTCGCGCTCCAGGACAAAAGTTCGGGGCTCGTACATCCAGGGAATACGGTAGTAATCAAGAATGCGGGCGCATTCCTCCTCGCTGCGGTTGGCAAACTGAGGCGGGGAGTCCCCTTGGTAGGACGAAAAGTTAAAACCGTGTTTGGACATCCAGTAAAACTATATCAGAGAGAGAGCGGGAGCCTCAAGATCCGGTTTGACCGATCCTGAGGGGTTATGCTAGTTTCGCTTCCTATGAAGCTTCCAATTCCGCCCCTGCCTGGATCAAGTAAGATCAATGCCGTCGGCCGCCTGGAGGTGGGCGGCTGCGACGTGGTCGAGCTGGCCCGCGAGCATGGCACCCCCCTGTTTATTTACGACGAGCAGGAGCTCAGGAACAGGTGCCGCGCGTACATGGAGGCCTTTTCATCGCGCAGCGGCGATTTCGAGGTCATTTACGCCAGCAAGGCTTTTTCCTGCATTGCCATCTGCCAGCTGGCGGCCCAGGAAGGTTTGTCGCTTGACGCTGCTTCCGGAGGCGAGCTTTATACGGCGCTGGCGGCCTGGTTCCCCCCTGAAAAGATCTTCCTGCACGGCAATGCCAACACCGCCTCCGAGCTGGATTTTGCTCTCCGCTCGGAGGTCGGCCACATTGTCATTGACTCGCTGGACGAGCTGATGGAGCTGGACCGCGCCGCCAGCCAGCGGGGCCGCCGCCAGCAGGTGCTGCTCCGCGTCACGCCGGGAATCGAAGCTCATACGCATGAGTTCATCCAGACCGGCACGCTTGATTCAAAATTCGGCTTTCCCCTGGCCGATGAATCCGCCCTTAAAGCTGTTGCTGCGGCGCAAAAGGCGGAAAGCCTTGAGCTCACAGGGGTGCATGCTCACATCGGCTCCCAGATTTTCGCCCTCGAGCCTTACCGCCAAACTGTTGCCGTGCTGGCGGACTTCCTCGCCCTTGCCCGCGAACAACATGGCTTTGACTGCCGGCTGCTTGACCTAGGCGGCGGCCTCGGGGCTGTTTACGGCCCTGGGGACGATCCGCCTGCTGTTGATCAACTGGTTGAAGCGGTCGTATCCAGCGTGGAGGCGGAGATAGAGAGGCGTGGCCTGCCGCTGCCGCGCATCGCGGTTGAGCCGGGCCGCTCCATTGTCGCCAACGCGGGCCTGACTGCTTATGAAATTGAAACAGTGAAAACCGTCCCCGGCGTCAGGAATTTTGTGGCCGTCAACGGCGGCATGTCGGACAATTTAAGACCAATGCTTTACGGAGCCAACTACCAGGCCCTTATTGCAAACCGTCCCCTGGCTGAGCCTGCGATGACCGCCACGGTTGCCGGAAAGCACTGCGAGTCCGGTGACATTCTGGTCAAAGCGGCGCCGCTGCCCGAGCCGGTTCCGGGCGACATCCTCGTCACTCCGGCTACCGGCGCTTACGGTTACTCCATGGCCAACAATTACAATGGCCAGCCCCGGCCCGCGGTCGTTTTCGTTAGGGAGGGAAGGGCGCGGGTAGTCATAAGGCGGGAGGCTTACGAAGACCTCGTGCGCTTGCAGGAGAGACTGGAATAGGTATTTGGTCTGGAAACGCTACAGCACCCAGCAGGCTGCGGCCCGCTTTGACACCGCAGAAGACTTCACAATTGGCGTGGAGGAAGAATTCCAGATACTGGACCCCGGCAGCCTGGCGCTAACCAACCGTTTCGAACAGCTGCAAGAGCTGGCGCATGAGCACATCGGCACCTTTGCCAGAGGCGAGCTGATCGCTTCCGAGATTGAGGTTTGTACAGAAATTTGCCATTCAATGACGGCCGTGGAAGCGGATCTCAAGGGCAAACGCCGGCATCTCTTCGAGGCGGCGGCGCAGCTGGGTGTGGCGCTGGGCGCCACCGGCACGCATCCCTTTGCCGACTGGCGCGACCAGCGCATCATTGACACGCCCCACTACCGCGTGATCGACGACAAACTCCGCTATTGCGCCTGGCGGAACCTGACCTTTGGCATGCACACACATGTGGGCGTCCGCGGCCGTGAGCGGCTGATCGCCGTCTTTAACGCCATGCGCGGTTTCCTGCCCCATCTGCTGGCTTTGTCGGCCAACTCGCCCTTTTCCGAGGGCAGGTACACCCACCTGCATTCCACCAGGACGCAGCTGTTTACCAAGTTTTTCCCGCGCTGCGGCATTCCCGGGCCTTTCCGTGACTGGCATCATTATGCGGACTACGTGGAAACACTGATGTCAACAAACTCGATCAATGAACCAACACAAATATGGTGGAGCGTCCGGCCGCACCCAATTTTTGGCACGCTCGAGATCCGCATTTGCGACTGCCAGGCCAATATCGAAGACTCGCTGGCGGTGGCGGCGCTTACGGTAGCCATGGTAGCGGCGCTGGCGGATGCTTATGATGCCGGCCGCCTGCTGCCGGTGACAGGAACCCACGAAATCGAGGAAAACCTGTGGCGCGCACTCAGGTACGGCCTGGACGGCAAGCTTGTTGACTTTGGCAAAAAAAGGGAAGTCCCTACAAAAGACGCGGTCAGGCAGCTCATGGATTACAGCGCCGCCGCCCAGGTGCGCCTGGGGCTGGGAAAATATATCCGCCGCGCTGCCGGCATCCTCAAGCACGGCAACGGCGCCCAGCTGCAGATCCAGGCTTTCAGGAAGACGGGCGACATCACCGCGGCTTTTCATGACGCGGTGCGGCGAAGTCAGCCGGCAGCCGCCCGGGCTCCGGTCAAAAATGTTAAAAAGCAGCAGTCCGGATAAGCTGATTGGATGATCAGCAAGGTTTTTATTTGCCAAAAGAGGGGATGCTCATATTATTGAAAAACTGAAATACGAAGCCTGGTCAAGGCTCCGATTTTGGGGAGGTGAAAAAAAATGACCTGGGAAAGAGCACATATGATGGGCAGGATCGGCAGATGGGCCACCTTTCTGGGCGTGATCGGCCTGCTGGTCGTGTTTGCATTCGGCTTCTATATCGCCAGCCAGAACGGCACTTACTATGGCGCCGATCCAGCTGTTCGCGCCACGGCCGGGCCGGGTACGGCAGTGGGAGATGCGCTGCATAATGTGCAAGTGACAACGGCTTGGGTAAGCGGCCTGCAGTTCCTGTCAATTGGCCTGCTTCTGGCGGGCATCGCACTGCAGTTGGTTCCTCTGGTGGCAATGCTGGCGGTGCAGGGCAGTGACATCAAGGAGGCCATCAGCATAACGGGCCGGCCGTCGGCAGCGCCGCAAGCTGAAGAGAAGAAGGCAGCCTAGAACAAGAGCCTGGAAGAGCAGTCAGTCACCCGGACATAATCCCGGGCAAAATACAGACCAGGTTATCAACCGCGCTTCTGACAGCGCGGTTTAATTGTTGGATGGCGGAATTGTCAGTCTTTTCTTGTTCCTCGCTTCCTGATATTTTTTTAAAAAACAAGAGGATTATCTTGACACGTGTTGAAAATTAGGCGGAAGGGCGTGTGCCTGTTTCACCCCTTCATCCCTTATACCCGGCGAAAGGCCCTCGTTTCCCGAGGGCCTTTCGCTTTAATAAGCGGATGGTGGATGGCGGATGGCGGATAGCGGACAAAAACCAGGGAAATTAATCTGCGAACCGGACTGGCCTGGCGCTCGCAGTGCGAGGTTCAAGCGCAAAGGCCTAACGGGGAAAAATAAAAGCAAGAACAAAGGGGGGCGGCGCCTGCGGCGCCGCCCCCCTAAAATCCGGAATTAATGCCGGTTTTATTCAGAATCCGGAATCTGTTTATAAACCTCTGGATTTTGTTTTATCCAGCATCCAGAGTCCAGTATCCAGCATCCGGTTTATTACATCATCCCCCCGCCAGGCGGCATCATGGGAGCCTTCTCCTCCTCGGGCAGCTCGGCCACGATGCACTCGGTGGTGAGGATGTTCTTGGCAATTGAGGCCGCGTTCTGAAGCGCGGAGCGGGTGACCAGCGCCGGATCGATAATGCCGGCCTTGACCAGGTCCTCATAGCTTTCGGTAGCGACGTTCAGGCCGACGCCAGGCTTCTCATTCTTGACCTGGTTGACCACAACCGAGCCCTCCAGGCCGGCATTGTCAGCCAGTTGTCTGAGCGGCTCTTCCAAGGCCCGGACGATGATGCTGACGCCGGTGGCCTCGTCATCAGAAGCCTTGACCTTGCTGACAGCGGCAATCGTGTTAAGCAGCGCCACGCCGCCTCCCGGAACTATGCCCTCTTCCAGGGCGGCCCGGGTGGCGTTGAGGGCATCCTCGACGCGGTGCTTCTTCTCTTTCATCTCTGTCTCGGTGGCGGCGCCGACCTTGACCACAGCCACACCGCCGGCCAGCTTCGCCAGCCGCTCCTGCAGCTTCTCGCGGTCAAAATCGGAGTCGGTCGCCTCGATCTCGGCCTTAATCTGCTTGATGCGCCCCTTGATATCCTCCGACTTGCCGGCGCCGTCAACGATGGTGGTGTTGTCCTTCGTGACGACGATCTTGCGGGCGCGGCCTAATTGATCAATCGTGGTGTTTTCCAACTTAAGGCCCAACTCCTCGCTGATGACCTCGCCGCCGGTGAGGATGCCAATGTCTTCCAGCATCCGCTTGCGCCGCTCGCCAAAGCCGGGAGCCTTAACCGCAAGGCCGGTGAAGGTGCCGCGCAGCTTGTTAACCACCAGCGTCGCCAGCGCCTCGCCCTCAACGTCCTCGGCGATGATCAGCAGCGGCCGGCCGCCCTGGATCACCTTCTCCAGCACCGGCAGCAGGTCCTGGACCGCACCGATCTTCTGGTTGGCCATCAGGATGTAGGGCTCCTCCAGAACCGCTTCCATCCGCTCCTGGTCAGTGATCATGTACGGCGACAGATAACCCTTGTCAAACTGCATGCCCTCGGTGAACTCGAGGTCCATGCCAAATGTCTGACCTTCCTCAACATTGACGACGCCGTCCTTGCCCACCTTCTCGATGGCGTCGGCGATCACGTCGCCGATAGCGCGGTCATCGGCGGAGATGGTCGCCACACGGGCAATATCCTCCTTGCCGGAGACCTCCTTCGCCTGGGTCTTGATCGCCTCGACAGCGGTGTCAACCGCCATCTCAATGCCGCGCTTGAGCGCCATCGGGTTGGCGCCGGCGGCGACGTTGCGAATGCCCTCGCGCACGATTGCCTGAGCCAGCAGGGTGGCGGTGGTGGTGCCGTCGCCTGCCACGTCATTGGTCTTGGTGGCGACTTCGCGCACCAGCTGCGCCCCCTGGTTCTCGAAAACGTCCTCAATCTCGATCTCGCGGGCAATGGTGACGCCATCATTGGTGATGGTGGGCGCACCAAACTTCTTGTCCAGCACGACGTAGCGGCCTTTGGGGCCGAGCGTGATTTTCACCGCATCGGCAAGGGTGTTTACGCCGCGCTCGAGGGCGCGCCTTGCTTCTTCATCAAACTTGATTTCTTTTGCCATAACGTTTCACTCCTTTCCCGGCTTTATTTTTTTACCACTTTGGCCAGGATGTCGCTTGCTTTCAGGATCAACAGCTCCTCGCCTTCAACCTTGACCTCGGTGCCGCCGTACTTGCTGTAGATAACTTCGTCGCCCTTCTTGACGTCCAGCGGCATCCGCTTGCCGCTGTCATCCAGCTTGCCGTCGCCGACGGCGACCACCTTGCCCCGCTGTGGTTTCTCCTGGGCGGTGTCGGGAAGAACGATGCCGCTGGCAGTGACGTCCTCGGATTCGACGGTCTTGACGATTACGCGGTCTTCAAGAGGTTTCAGATTCATAAAACAACCCTCCTTCGGTTTGAAAAAATGGATTTTGACGCTAAAGTTGGCACTCTAATTATTAGAGTGCCAACTTGCGCCAGAACATGATAATGTGGCGCCCGTCCTTTGTCAAATGCGCGAATTGCCTCAAGATTAATGTTCTTCAAATCGATGAGGTCATGCCCCCTTTTTTGAGCTCACAATAGCAGCTGGGGAGTTGGGATTGGCGACCCAGAACAGGTCAGGATTCTTCTTCGCCGCCGCTTTTCTTTCCGGCTGCCTTTTCTTCTTTAAAGACATGGCGAAAACATTTGCTGGCGCCGGGGCACCATTCGATACATGACGCCACTTCCCGCCAGACCAACTGGCCACAGTCGGGGCACTTGGCCTTGGCCTCCCCTGTAAACAGCTCCACCTCGCCGCCGCAGCGGTGGCAGGCCTTGATTGTGATTTCTACGTCGCTTCCGGGACACTTGGGTGGCATAACATTGCTCCTTCATAAAAACAATAAAGGTTCAAAACGGCCTGCTCGCAGAAATAAAGCGAACAGACTAACTTAATTTTACAACAGTAATATTCCCTAAAACCGGATTCTGGATCATGGATCCTGGATAAACCGGATTCTGGATTCTGGATGCTGGATGCTGGATAATCCTGATAGCTTGCCTCACGCGGGACTGGATGATAAGTGCAAATTAACCATGTGAATAACAACCAGTGGACACGGATTATTCTTTTTCTGATCCCTTTGATTGCCGCCTCCACAGTCCTTAGCGCCTGCTCCGGCCCTGACACTTCGGCCCCGCAGAGGACTATAATAAACAGGTCTGCCGACTGGCGCGGAGCCCTTCTTTACATTGCCGACGCCGGGGGGCCGGACCCGCAGTTTGGCTCTGTGCGCATATATGACAATGTCAGCGGCTTTGTGGAAAAAACGGTTGAGCAGGATCTGGCGGCCTCCCCTGCCGATGTCTACGTGACCCCCGGCGGCGGCTCCCTGTTCGTGGCCAGCGACGCCAATGGCGAGATCGACAGCTTTCGCTGGGACGGGAACAACTGGGTCCACGACCGTAATATTGAGACTCCGGCAGCAAGCCTAAAGACGCTTGTTCCCGGCCCCGACAAGCTGCTCTACGCCGCCGGCGCCATCGATGGCAGCGGCCCGGCCAGGCTTTTCTACAGGCTCGATCCGGCCAGCGGCACGCTGGCGCCATCAATGAGTTTTCCGGAGCTTTCATCAGTTAGCGGCATCTCCTGGTCGCCGGACGGCGCCAGCGCCTATGTCGCCGGCACGGCCACGAACGGCGCCGCTGAGCTGGCGATCTACAGCTGGCCATCGCCGTCTTTAAGAAAGACAATCAGCCTCCCAGGAATCAAGAAAACGCACGAGGTTGTCACTTCCGCCGACGGCAGGTTTGTCTATGTCATGTGCCTGGGAAAGATTCTCAGGATCGATGCGGCCAGGGCGGCGTTGTCCGGCCCGCTGGCGCCGGACTCCAACACGGGGGCGGATTATTATGGCGCCGCTTTCAGCGCAGACGGCAGGTACCTGTTTACGGACGCGACCGATCCGGGCGGCGGCGAAAGCACGCTTTATATTGTTGACCTCAATACTAATTCTGTTGTCAAAAAGGTAGATAAAATCAGCGTTGACGCCAAGGGGATAAAAAGGACCGAGTAACGATGCCGGAGTTGCCCGAGCTTGAAGTGGCGCTGCGTTCTATGGCCTCCTGCGTGACGGGCAGGAAAATTTCCCGGGTGCTGGTTGAGCGCGAGCGCTCTATCCGCACGCCCCGCGAGGACAAGCGCGCATTTGCCCGCGGGCTTGCCGGGCGCAGTGTCAGGGGAATCGAGCGGCGGGGCAAGGCGCTCCTTTTTCATTTAAGCGGGGGCTGGGCTGTCGTCTTCCATTACAAGCTGGGGGCGCTGGCCATCTGCCGCAAACAGCCGGTCGCGACAACAGATGGCGTAGCCTGGAACTTTGAGGACGGCTCGGCGCTGGATTTTACCGACATGCAGCTGAGCGAGTTTCATCTGGCCCATGAGGAAGAACTGGGCCGTCTGCCTGTGCTTAAAAGCGGCGCCGATCCCCTGACGGGAAGCCTGACGGCAAAGAAGCTGTCGGCTCTGCTGCCGTCAAAAAAACAGCTGAAAGCGGCGCTAATGGACCAGTACGCGCTCGGCGGCATCGGCAACAACTACTCCGACGAGATCCTCTGGAACGCGCGCCTGAGCCCCTTCCGCAAGGTGAGCGAGCTTTCCGGCTCCGAGCTTGAGGAGCTGGCCAGGCAGATCAAATTAACGCTCAGGGAAAGCATCAAGGCCGGCGGCGAGGAGGAATTCCGCGACGCCCGCGGCCGCCGCGGCCGCTACCGGGAGAAGGTCCACCGCCGCGCCGGCCAGCCTTGCCCTCGTGACGGCCACAAGATCGAGATGATAAAAAGAGGCCGCAAGACATTCTGGTGCCCGCATTGCCAGAAATAGAATTCGGGGATAGAATTTCATCTTGGCGCGCCTTCCTGCTTTAAGAAGGCTCCGGCGGGAAGATGCACAGATTCTTCGCCGTATTCAGTCTATATTCAGCCTGAGCCAGTAGCGAAAGATCTTAAGCCTCTGTTGAGATTCTTCGCCGCAAAGCCTGCCCTGAGCGAAGCCGAAGGGGCGGCTCAGTAATACTTTAAAAACTTTTTGAAATCCTTGACCAAAGGAGTTGCTTCACATGCCCGCTGCAGATCCGTCCAAGATCAGAAATGTCGCTGCAATCGGCCACCGGGGCACCGGCAAGACCAGCCTTACCGAAGCCATGCTCTTTACTTCAGGCGCGGTAAACAGGCAGGGGACGATCGAGCAGGGCTCAACCGCGGCCGATTTCGACGAAGACGAGAAGAAGCGCCAGCACTCCATAAACTCGGCTCTTTGCCACACAACATGGCGCAACCATAATATCAACATTATTGACACTCCCGGTGACCCCAGCTTCCATGCCGACACCATCGCCTCGCTGCGCGTCGTGGAGGGCGCGCTGGCGGTGGTGGGCGCGGCGGCGGGGATGGAGGTGCAGCATGAACGCCTCTGGAAGCAATGTGAGGATAACGGGGTCAGCCGCGTTATTTTCATCAACATGATGGACCGGGAGCGGGCCGACTTTTTTGCGGTTCTTCAACAACTGCAGGAATCTTTCGGCCAGGGCGCCGTCGCCACGCAGCTGCCCATTGGCGCTGAAGACAAGTTCGCCGGCGTCATCGATCTGCTTGCCATGAAGGCCTTCCGCTACGAAGGCGGCAAGGCCGAAGAGTCTCCCATCCCCGGGGAGATGGCAGCCCAGGCGGAAGAATACCGCGAGAAGCTGATGGACGCCGTGGCCGAGAACGACGACGCCGTGATGGAAAAATACCTGGAGGGCGAGGAGATCAGCCGGGAAGAAATGTTTGCGGCGCTAAAGGCGGGGGTGGCCGCCGGCACGATCTACCCCGTCGTGTCTGGTTGCGCAACCAAAAAAACCGGCGTTGATCTTCTGCTCGATTTGATTGTTGACGCCATCCCCTCCCCCGCCAGGCGTCCGGCAGTTACCGCGCTTAAGGCCGGCAGCGACGAAGAAGTCAAGCTGCGCTGCGATGCCGGCGAGCCTGTGGCCGCTTTTGTCTTCAAGACGCTGGCGGACCCTTTCAGCGGCCGCATCAACGTTCTGCGCGTTTTTACCGGAGCACTTAAAAGTGACAGTAATGTTTACAATCCGGCGAGCAAGACAAAGGAGCGCATCGGCCAGCTTCTGCGCCTGCAGGGCAAGGATAACAGCCCCGTGGACGCGCTGGGGCCGGGCGACATCGGCGCCGTCGCCAAGCTGAAGGAAACAGGGACCGGCGATTCGCTCTGCGCAGACAGCCGCCAGGTGACATTCCCGCCGCTGAAGTTCCCCAACCCGGTGATGTCCTTCGCCGTGGAGCCCAAAAGCAAGGGCGATGAGGAAAAGGTGGGCACGGCGCTCAGGCGCCTTCAGGAGGAAGACCCGACGCTTGTGGTCGAGCGCGACGCCCAGACAAACGAGCTAGTGGTTTCGGGACTGAGCCAGGTTCATGTCGAAGTGACCATGGACCGCATCAAGCGCCGCTACGGCGCCGAGGTCAACTTAAAACCGCCGCGGGTTCCCTATCTGGAGACGATCCGCAGGCAGGCGCAGGCCCAGGGCAAGTACAAAAAACAGACCGGCGGCCGCGGCCAGTACGGGGACGCCTGGCTCAGGATCGAGCCCAAGCCCCGCGGTGAAGGATTTGAGTTTGCCGACAAAGTGGTGGGCGGCGTTATCCCGCGCGGATTCATCCCGGCGGTGGAGAAAGGCGTCGTCGACGCAATGAAGGAGGGTGAGCTTTCCGGCCATCCGCTCGTTGACATGAAAGTGACGGTTTATGATGGCTCCCATCATGCCGTCGATTCTTCGGAAATGGCGTTCAAGATTGCTGCCTCGATGGGCCTGAAGAAAGCGGTCGAACAGGCAGACCCGGTGCTGCTGGAGCCGATCATGAGCGTGCACGTCACGGTGCCCGAAGAAAACGTCGGCGACGTCATCGGCGACATGAACTCGCGCCGCGGCAAGGTGTTGGGCATGGAGCCCAAGGGCAAGATGAACCAGGTTAACGTTGAGGTGCCGCTGGCCGAGATGCTAACCTACGCACCGGACCTGCGCTCGATGACCGGCGGCCGCGGCGACTACGCGATGGAGTTTCTCCGTTACGACGAAGTGCCGGCGCACCTGTCACAGAAAATAATCGAGCAAGAGAAAAAGGTCCAGGAAGAAAAGTAGAGCGAGGCTCGGCTGGCCGCCTCCGGCCGCAAACAGCCAGCCGGTTGACCAGCCACTTTTTGCTAACATGACAGGGCTGGGGGGGCGATGCGGGCAAAGCCCCCATCGCCCCCCCAGCCAAAATCAACAAACGTCAAACTGCTTCGACGAGCGCAACCTCAGGAATTTCTTCCTTAAGCCTCTGCTCGATTCCCATCTTCAAAGTCATCTGTGACATCGGGCAGCCGCCGCATGCGCCCGTCAATCTTACCGTCACCTTTCCGCTCTCGGTCACATCTATCAGTTCAAGGTCGCCGCCGTCAGCCTGCAGCGCCGGCCTGATCTTTTCCAAAGCTTGTTCAACCTGTTCCTTCAAAGGCATTATATTCACCTCCTCCGTTGAGGCCATTAAAGCTTCATAAATACCTTCTCAAATATTATGACAGAAAGTATGCCAGAAAGGGCGCCGGAGCGCATTTCAAATTTCCGGGTCCGGAGTTCAAATTTTGGGGGTTGTCGTTTCGTTGCACGTTGCGCCTGGACCGTTAAAAACGTAAAACGGTGTTCATCCGATCCGGGTTTATTCTGTCCTGACCAGTTGATAGGATTCAGCCATGCGAACGGCTGCCTGGCACACTTCCCCGCTTGATTACGGCGCCGTCAAAAAGCTAACCGAGGTGTTGGGGACAAGCGAGATTATGGCGTCGGTGCTGGTTCGGCGCGGCTACGACACGCCCGCAGCCGCCCGTGAGTTCCTTTCCCCGGCTGCGGATCTTTACGATCCTTTCCTGTTCCCGGAAATGGTGCACATCTGCGCCCGCGTGCGCGGCGCCATCGCCCGCGGAGAGAAGATCTGCGTTCACGGAGACTATGACGTAGATGGAATAACATCAACGGGCCTGCTGGTTGGCGTCCTCAGGGAGCTGGGCGCCGATGTCTTTTACCATCTGCCCAACCGGTTTGCTGAAGGTTACGGCGTGGCGGCCGCCACCGTGGAAAAAATTGCCGGCGGCGGCGCCTCGCTGCTTATTACCGTGGACTGCGGCGTCGGCGCCCGCGAGGCGCTTGAGCGCGCCGCCGGGCTGGGCCTGGAAAACATTGTCATCGACCATCACCGCCCGATGGAAGGAGAGCTTCCGCCTGCGATGATCATCTCCCCCCTGCTTTGCGATTATCCTTTCAAGGAGCTGGCCGGCGTCGGCCTGGCCTTCAAGGTGGCGCAGGCGCTGCTGGCCGGCCAGGAAAACGGTGACGGTCTAAGCCCCCTGCTGAGGCGCCAGCTGGACCTGGTGGCGCTGGGCACCATTGCCGATGTGGTGCCGCTGCTGGATGAGAACCGCAGCCTGGTAAGACGGGGGCTGTTGCAGATGGCGCAAACGAGCCGGCCTGGCTTAAAAGCACTAATGCGGGCCGGCCGCGTGGACCAGGCGCACATTAACGCCGGCCTGGTTGCCTTCCGCCTGGCGCCGAGAATCAATGCCGCCGGGCGCCTCGATGATCCAGAGCCGGCTCTCAAGCTGCTGCTTAGCGAAGATGAAGACGAGGCGGCCAGCCTGGCCGGGCATCTGGACGGGCTCAACCGCGAGCGCCAGCGGATCGAGAACCGGATGATCGCCGAGGCGGAAGAGCTGATCAGCCGCCTGCCGGATAACGAGAAGGCGCAGCGCGGCTACGTCCTGAGCCTGCCGGACTGGCACGAAGGCGTTATTGGCATAGTGGCTTCACGGCTGGTGGAAATGCATTACCGGCCCGTAATCATGATTTCTGAAAATAGCGGCAGCGGCAAGGGCTCAGGCCGCAGCATCCCCGCATTTGACCTGCACCAGTCCCTTCTGTCCCTCGGCCACCTGCTTCAGACTTTCGGAGGCCACCGGGCCGCCTGCGGACTTACAGTCGGCCTGGAGCAAATCCCCGATTTCAAGCGGGAGTTTGCTGCGCTGGCTGACGCCACTTTGAAAGACACAGACCTGCGCCCTACCCGCTATATTGATGCGATTGTCTTGGGCTCCGAGCTGACACTGGAGCTGGCCGAGGAGCTATCACAGCTGGAGCCGTTCGGCCTCGGCAATCCTTCCGTAAGCCTGCTGGCCCCGGGAGCCCGTATTCTGGCGGGGCGGGCAACCAGGGACGGCCGCCACTTCCAGTGCCAGGTCGAGATTGGCGGCTTCAAATCAAGCGCAATCGGCTTCCGGCAGGCTTTCCTGGCAGACCGGCTGCCAGGCGCGGCCAGCTACGACGTCGCATTCCGCCTGGAACGCAATGAATGGAACGGTTCCGTAGCGCCGCAGCTTAATCTGCGTGAGCTTTTCCCCCCAGCAGAGCCGGATGGAAAGCCGTGCTCCCTCCGTTGTGATTACGACTGCCCCGACCGGGTCGGGGGAAAAGAGCTCTGGTCCATGTTCCTCGAAGGGGCGCCGCTGCCCCCGGCGTGGCAGGCAACCGGGGTGAACGGCTGCACGCCCCGCGCTGACCCTGCCCTGGCCGCCCGCCTGATCGACCGGCGCGGCCTGGGAAATATCCACGGCCAGATCGCCCAGCTTATCTCCAGCGGCGACAGCGTGCTGCTGCTGACGGCCGATGTGGCCCGCCGCCGCCGGCTGCTGGAGCAACTGCCGCTGGCAAACGCCGGCGTGGACCAGGTCCTGCTGGCGGGCTCGCGCTGCGCAGCCGCGGCCCTCACGCGGCGGCTAGAAAATACTGCCCAAAAACGGCCCCTGCTGGGGCTGGCCGATTTTGCCACGATTGCGGCAATACCTGAAGCGGCCGCACGGTTCGAGCACGTCGCCTTTATTGACCCGCCGCTTAACCGTGCCGTTTTTAACTGGGTCGCCACCACCAATGCAGGCGCCCGCATCCATTTATTACACTGTCCCCATGAGGTACAATTTACTATGAAGGTGCTAGAGCACGAATTCAGCCTGCGCCCGCCCATTATCAAGGTATACCGGCACCTGAAAACGGGAAAACCCTATCCTCTTGAGGAAACCACAGAAAGGCTTCTCCTGGCGGGAGGCAAGTATCTGCGCCAGCCGGCAATGGTGGCCAGGTGCCTCAAGGTCCTGGAGGAGCTTGATTTGCTTGCAGTTGAGGACCGGGCGGGAAAACCGATAATGATGCTGCGGGACGCAGGCCGGACCGGCCTGGAAAACTCGGCCACATACCGGGCGGTTCAGGCCTTTTATAAGGAGTGTTTAAAATTCTTGAGCAAGTCGCAAAACGCGAAGATGGCCTAGAAGCAAAAGAAGCCGCCCTGGAGGAACTCTTCCAGGCGATAAACCAGTACAATCCTGATTTCGACCGCGATCTGATCACGCGCGCCTTCGCCTACTCCCGCGCCCAACACAAGGGCCTGCTGCGCAAGAGCGGCGAAGACTTCATTTACCATCCACTTGGAGTGGCACGTATCTGCGCAGATCTCAAACTGGACAGCATCACGATCACGGCTGCCCTCCTCCATGACGTCGTTGAGGACACTTCCACAACAATTGACACGATCCGCAAGATGTTCGTCGATGAAGTGGCGGCGCTGGTGGACGGCCTTACCAAGCTGCAAAAAGTCTCCCTGAAAGGAGAAGAAGAAGAGCAGGCGGAGAATCTGCGCAAGATGATCATCGCCATGGCCAAGGACATCCGCGTCATCCTGATCAAACTGGCCGACAGGCTGCATAATATGCGCACTATCTGCCATCTTGACAAGCAAAAGCAGATCCAGAAAGCGAAGGAAACGCTGGAGATTTATGCTCCTCTCGCCCACCGCCTCGGCATTTACAGCATCAAATGGGAGCTGGAGGACCTGGCGTTTGCAGCCTTGCATCCGCGCAAGTACTCGGAGCTGCAGCAGATGGTAGCGCAGCGGCGCGCCGACCGCGAGGATTACGTGCAGCAGGCCGCCGACTATCTTAAGGCAGAACTGAAAAAAGTTGGCATCAAGGCGCAGATCGACGGCCGCGCCAAGCATTTTTACAGCATCTACACCAAGATGGTGAAGCGCGGCAAGGAGTTTAACGAGATTTACGACCTCACCGGCATGAGGGTGCTTGTCGACTCGGTGAAAGACTGCTACGGCACGCTGGGCATCATTCATTCTCTCTGGAAGCCGATGCCCGGCAGGTTCAAGGACTATATCGCCATGCCCAAGTTCAACATGTACCGGTCGCTGCACACCACGGTGATCGGGCCCCAGGGAAAACCTCTGGAGATCCAGATCCGCACCGACAAGATGCACCAGACGGCCGAGTACGGCATTGCCGCCCACTGGCTCTACAAGGAAAAAGGGCAGTCCGCCAAGTCAACCGGTCGCGCAGGCAAGCTGTCCTGGCTGCGGCAGATGCTGGAATGGCAGAGCGAGACGGAAGATCCCAAAGAATTTATGAAGACGCTCCGCATTGACCTCTTCGAGGAAGAGGTGTTTGTGTTCACGCCCAAGGGCGAGGTCATCAGCCTGGCGTCGGGATCCACCCCGGTTGATTTCGCCTATGCCGTCCATACCGATGTCGGTCATCATTGCGTGGGCGCCAAGGTGAACGGGCGCATCGTGCCCCTGCAGCATACCCTGCTAAGCGGCGACTTCGTCGAGGTGCTCACTTCCAAGTCCAGCCAGGGTCCTTCGCGCGACTGGCTCAACTTTGTCAAGACATCGCGGGCGCGTAACAAGATCCGGCAGTGGTTCAAAAAAGAGCGGCGCCGCGACTCGGAGCACATCGGCAGAGAACTGCTGCAGGAAGCGCTCAGACGCAAAGGGTTGGCCAGCCAGAAGATCGTGGCCTCCCCCGCGTTTACAGAGATGACGCGGGTGATGGGGTTCCTGAAAGCCGAGGACCTTTATGTCAGCCTGGGGACTGGCAAGACATCGCCGCAGCAGGTGATAACGCGCATCACCAAAGAGCTTGATATCGCCGGCGATATCCCCTCAGTTGTGACGAAGGCAAGCGCCATGCCGGCGCGGGAGCGTGCCCAGACCGCCGCTCCCCGGGAACTGGGGATCAGCGTGGACGGCGTCAGCGATGTCGGCGTGCGCTTGGCCAAATGCTGCAAACCGCTTCCGGGAGATAAGATTGTCGGCTACATATCGCTGGGCAAAGGCGTCAGCATCCACCGCAAGGACTGTCCCAACGCCAAAGCCCTGCAGAAAGAGACCGGGGAAAGGTTTATAAACGTGGCCTGGAAGGGCACGTCTGAATCTGCCTTCCGGGCGGAGTTCATGGTGGAAGCGATGGATCGAAGCCACCTGCTGGAGGACATCTCCCGCACTTTGGGCGAATCCGGCATCAACATAGTCTCCGCCGTCTGTAACACCACATCTGATCATTTAGTAAATGACAGATTTGTGGTGGAAATCGGCGACGCCAAGCTGCTGGACACGGTGCTGGAAAACATCAAGAGCATTGACACTGTTTTTGATGCCTTCCGCATTACCCCAACCGCCGTAACTGGGAGATAGCAGCCCCCCGCGAAAAAAGACGCATCCCTCCGCCGCCCGCGCTGCTGCCAGGGCCGCCGTTTCTTAATGCCTGCGCCCGCAGATCCGATGAATTAAGCAAGAAGGAACCGGCAAACCAAATCAAGCCCGAAAAAGTCCCTGAACAAAATGGATGGCCATTTTCTCCACGCCGGCCTGTTCTCACAGAATTAATCCGATGCCGCACCGAAGAATCAAGGAGCTCCTTGTAACATTTTTCTGCCTCGCGTCTCTCGCCAGCGGCCTGCTTCTCCTGACCTCGCCGGCCATGGCCTACGATGATCAGGAACTGGCTTTTCTTAGCCTGGTCAACAATTACCGCCAGCAAAGCGGCCTATTGCCGCTGACATTGTCTGCCTCGCTCTCAAATTCGGCTCTCGGGCACAGCCAGGATATGGCCATCAACAACTTCTTCTCGCACGCGGGTTCGAACGGAAGCAGCCCCTGGGACCGGATGCGCGCCGCCGGCTACACTTACAATACCTGGCTGGGAGAGAATATTGCCGCCGGCTACGGCTCGGCGCAATCGGTCTTTGACGCCTGGCGTAATTCTCCCGAGCATAACGCCAACATACTTAACCCAAACTACCGGGCCATCGGCATCGGCAGGTATTATAACGCCGCCTCCAGTTACGGCTGGTACTGGACAACTGATTTTGGCGGCGTTCCCGAAGCGCCTTTCATCACCATTCCCGCCCCCACTGGCGCGCCCATGGCAAGCGGCCTGGTTATTTTCCGCGCCAATGCCTTCGATTACGCAGGCATAACCCGGGTCGACCTCTTCATCGACGGCAAGCAGGTGGCAAGCCGCGTGTCGCCGCCCTTTTCCTATTATTGGAATACCAAAGCATTTGCAAATGGCAACCACACGCTTTCAGCAACCGCGTATAATATTTATGGCCAAAGCAGTCAGGCCAGCATCATCATTCAGGCAGACAACTTCATGCCGGCGAGGCGTTATTACTTCACCTGGTACGACCAATTAAGTCCGGGGCTGAAGACCTGGGTGCTGATGGCCAACCCGGCAACCGGCGAAAGCGCCGCCAGAGCGGCGGCCCTGGTGGGCCCGGTTACCTGCGCGGACCGTGTCATTGGCGTGGCGGCGCCGACGCAGACGCCGTCTTTTCCCGGCGTCATGGGCGGCCCCGTGACGATCGCCACAATGCAGCCGCTGATCGCCAGCGAAAGATCGATTTACAACGACTCTTTTAACGAAACGGCAGCCGTGCCCGGCACGTCCCTGTCATCCGCCAATTACTTTACCTGGTACGATTCCACGCCTCAGGATGGCATGACCGGCGACTGGATCCTGATCGGCAATATGGGGGCTGCGGCCGCCAATGTGCAGGTTTATATCGCCGGCGCCCTTAAAGGAACATACGCCCTTCCCCCGGGGGGCCGCGTCACCCCGGTCTATCCCGGCACCATCGGCGGCCCGGTGAAGGTAGTTTCAACAAACGGCCAGCCTCTGATCGTCAGCCAGCGCGTGATTTACCGAAGCGCATTTAACGAAACCGCGGGGACGGCGGAAGGTTCTTTGACCACAAGTTATTTCTTTCCCTGGTACGACCTGACTTCTGACATGGCCGGCGACTGGATTCTGATCGGCAATCAGAACAGCGCCGCCGCCAGCGTAGATATATTCATTGCCGGGCGAAAAATGGGAAGCTACACGGTGCCTTCGGGAGGGCGCATAACCCCTTCATATCCGGGCGTGACAGGCGGGCCGGTGCGCGTCATCTGCACTAATGGCAAGAAAATAATCGTCAGTCAACGGGCGTTATTTGGCGGCAGCTTCGAAGAAGTCCCGGGACTCACGGCCGCCAATGCCGGCGCGGATCTCTGGATTACATGGTACGATTCGACCGCAGCCGACGGCATGAAGGGAAACTGGATACTGGTTACAAATGGCGGCGGCAGGGCGGCGAACGTAGCTGTTTTCGTTGGCGGTGCCCTGAAACAGCAGGTATGGATTCCTGCCGGCGACAACCTGCCCCTCAGTTACCCCCAGACGATTGGCGGCCCGGTGAGAGTAGTTTCAACCAATGGCCAGCCGCTTTATGTCACCCAGCGCGTCATCTACAAAAACAGCTTTAACGAAATTGCGGGCATAAAGCTGAACTGAAGAAAAATGCTCAGGCGGGGCACCGAAAAGTTAACTTTGCTTAACTTGACTGGAAGATGTCATTGAGGAAATATGAAACAACACAAATAGCTAAACTGACCGCAGCTGGTCAACAGCGAAGTAGCAGAAAAATGATTTGGTAGCGGGGGCAGGATTTGAACCTGCGACCTTCGGGTTATGAGCCCGACGAGCTACCAGACTGCTCCACCCCGCGTCGCCGGCGTTATTATATCACAGGCTCTTTGCATATAAACATCTTCCAAATCCTGATGAGAGGTCCCCTTCTTGGGGAACGCCCGGATGCCCTTGCGCCTTCAGGCAATCGATCTGGTTCCGATATCATTACCTGGCGCATGAACGGTAAACACGAAATCCGGAGATGGGCCATCGCCCGGCTGCTTGCGGTTGCTTTTTTCTGCCTGGTCATATTGCTGCTGCCGGCCGGTATCCTTCTTGCCGACCCTGGGCCAGGCGCCGCCCCGCAAAACCCCGAATCACAGGCAGCAGCCAGCCTCCAACTGCAGGACCTCCAGGCGCAAGCGGGAATGGTCCAGTATCAGGTGGGCGGGCTTGACCATGACCTGGAATTGCTTGTCGAGAAAGAGGACGCCACCAAATCCCGTACTGATGACCTTACCCTCCAGCTTGCCGACAGCCGCCACGAGCTTGATGACGCCCGCGCCCTTCATAACGCAGAGGAAAACCAGATCTCGGCCAGGCTGACCGCCATTTACAAGGCAGGAAACCTTAACATTATGGACGTTCTGTTAAACAGTGGCAGCCTGACCGGTTTCTACGAGCAGGCCCTTTACATGGCAAAGGTGAGCGAGCAGGACCAGAAACTTGAAAACCAGTTCACTGCCGACACCGCAGCAATGCAAACGCTTGTGGACAGCATCGACCGGGAGCGCAAGGAGCAACTGGGCCTCCTGCAAAAACAAGAAGAGCAGGAAGCTGAAATTCACTCAAAGATCGCGGAGCGGCAGGCTGCGCTTGCGGCTGTTGACTCGCAGGTTAAACAGATTATCGCCGAGCAGGAAATGGAGCGGCGCGCTGAGCAGGCAAGAATGGCCGCTCAGGCGGCAGCCGAATTACAGGGCCTTCAGATTAACAACCAATTGCAGGCTGAAGTTATTCGGACAGCATTGCAATACTTGGGCGTGCCCTATGTCTGGGGCGGAGAAAGCCCGCAGGGATTCGACTGCTCCGGCCTGACAAAATACGTCTTTGCCCAGTTTGGATTAAACCTGCCCCACAACGCAGCCATGCAATTTAATATGGGTACGCCCGTTACGCCTGGCCAGTTGCAGCCGGGGGATCTTGTCTTCTGGGGGCCGGGAAATCCTTACCACGTCGGCCTGTACATTGGAAGCGGGAAATTCATTGAAGCTCCCAGCTTTGGCGAGACGGTAAGGGTTTCCGCTCTGGACACGTCGAGCGGAGATTATGCCGGCGCCCGCCGTTATCCCCTCAAACCTCCCGTCGCACCGCTGCAATAGTTTATTTTTAGAAGGTACGATGCCCGTAAATGGCGGATGCTCTGGCGCTGCTGCGGCGCGAATGTTAGCATTAAATTTCAATGGAAAAGAAAAAAATGACGCTGCTTTACCTGGAAATATTCTTGGTTATAATCGCCGTCCTGGCCATGGCCGCCGCTGGAATGTCGGCACTGAGAAATGCCGTTATATTTGGCAGAACTTTGCGGGCCGCCGCAAGTCAGGCCGGCACCAAACTGCTTCTGATAAACAAGGGCGCTTACCAAGCCCAAGAACGTTGGCGTCTGGTTTCCCGGGCCGCCTTCTTCCTCAAGCAGCGACTGGCTGTGCTTGGCTTCACGCTGGGCAAAATGTGGATCCTCATCTCCGCTCTCGGAGAAGCCCGGCGGCGGCTTGATCCGCTTCTGGACTACCTGGGGCTTTAAGGTTCTCCCGGTAGGCACTTGCTGCTGCGGCCTTTTCGCTCACACGCTGCGAATAACATGCCGGGATAAATCCTAGGTCAAACTCTCCTCTCAAGGGCTTCTCCCATCCTTCAGGACAGGTGAGCTGGCGCCTTAATTGTAATAATAAGACAGGCGTAGTAGAATTTTTGTACGGGTATTGCCAACCTGGAAGCAGTGTCAATAACTTTTAATGCTTTAGCTTTATACTACCCGTGCTCCGAAGTTTCTTCTTGATTCCATAGGGTAGCTAAGGGCGCGCACATGAAACCATTTTCATTTGAAGACCTTCCTGCGGAGCCCTGGAGTGGCGGTTCTTCCGGGGCCAAGCTATATACATACAGGACCCTGCGCCTGATTTTAACAGGAGAACCGGGAGGCAGGCGCATGTCATATGAAGAAGCCAGGAAACTTGCCCTGACATTAGGACTGAACACTATTTCAGGGCTTAAGGCTATTTTTCGCGACCTTGAGATAGGAAAACTCGAGCTTTCCGTTGGCGACAGCCGCATCGAGGCCTCGCTCCTGCCGAAACCCGGGACTTCATCCAGCCAGGCTAAACGCGGATTTGAGCTTGAAAAAGGCCTGATCGACGGCGCCCTGGAGCTTATCACCGGGGTCCCTGTCACTACCTCAAATAGAGGCTGCGCCGTTCGCGGCCAGGAAGTCTGCCGCTTCGAGGCAGCGCTTAATTATAGCAACGCCGAAGATCCCCGCTTCGTTCCGTATGAAACCGGCCGGGAGCCGGGTCTTGAAGCTTGTTGTGACGGGGATCCGCCCCTTGGCCTCCGTTCCTGGTACGTGGACCTAGCCGCCCGCGAGCTTGCCCGCGCCAGGCGGCACCAGCGCCCGCTGACCTTGCTCTATATTGACCTGGATGACCTGGGCGAGATTAACCGCAGGCTGGGACGCCGGGCCGGTGACAACGCCATTGGCGCCGCAGCCGTTTTACTGGGGAATAACTGCCGAACGGAAGACATCATCTGGCATAACGGCGAAGACGAGTTCGTGGTTCTGCTCATGGAAGCCGGCCTTCGCAGGGGCGCCTCTGCCGC
>JACWAD010000023.1 GCA_014874175.1 Thermoleophilia bacterium | reverse complement strand
TGGGACAGTAAACAGCTAAATACCCATGGGCGAATGGACATGAGCCCATGAAAAAGGCCGGTTTTCAACCGGCAACCAGAAGGGGCGGCGCCGCAGGCGCCGCCCCTTGCCCTTCCTTGACACTTTCCCCCGCCGGCTGCTAGACTCGGGAGGCTACAACAAGGGAAACGCGTTGTTCGCATCCAGAGAGGCGGAGGGACAGGCCCTGTGAAGCCTCGGCAACCTGCGGCAAGACGCAGCCTTTTAAGTGAGGCGGCGTCCCCATAAACCGCAAGGTGCCAATTCCTGCAGACCTTTCGGGTCTGAAAGATGTGGTGAGAGGATAAACCAGCCCAGCCTCTGCCACATCTGGCAGGGGTTTTTTTATGGACTATTCATCCAGAGCCGGAGACGAAGGATCCCAGTTTAGATTCTTCGGGCCTGCGGCCCTCAGAATGGCAGGGCTTCACGGCTCAGAATGACCGAGGAGGAAATTTATTGCCCACGACCGCCGAGAGCTTAAGATGCAAGGAGTGCGGCAGGACCTATCCGCTGGGGGCTCTGTTTGTCTGCGAGTTCTGTTTCGGCCCCCTGGAGGTGGCCTACGACTACGACAGGATCAGGCGCCGCGCCACCAAGGAGCGCATCGCCGCCGGGCCGCCGTCCCTGTGGCGCTACGCCGACTTCCTGCCGGTTAACGGCAAGCCGGCCGTCGATCTTCAGGCAGGCTACACCCCCCTGATCAGGGCCGGCCGGCTGGCGGCGGAGCTGGGGCTGAAAAAAGTCTGGGTCAAGAACGACACCGCCAACCCCACCCACTCCTTCAAGGACCGGGTGGTGACAGTGGCGCTGACGCGGGCTCTGGAGTTGGGCTTCGACGTGGTCGCCTGCGCCTCCACCGGCAATCTCGCCAACAGCGTCGCCGCCCACGCGGCCGCCACCGGCACGCAGGCATTCGTGTTTGTGCCCGCGGACCTGGAGATCCAGAAGATCATAGCCACCGCCGTCTACGGCATCAACGTCGTCAAGGTGCGCGGCAACTATGATGATGTCAACCGCCTCTGCACCGAGATCGCCTCCGACAGGAGCTGGGCCTTTGTAAATGTCAACGTACGCCCCTATTACGCCGAGGGCAGCAAGACGCTTGCCTTCGAGACGGCGGAGCAACTGGGCTGGCGCGCGCCCGACAAGGTGGTGGTGCCGGTGGCCTCCGGCTCGCTGCTGACCAAGATTCACAAGGGCTTCTGGGAGCTGGGCGAGGTGGGGCTGATCCGGCGCAAGCAGCCGGTTGTCTGTGGCGCCCAGGCCGCAGGCTGCGGCCCCGTGGCCGCCGCTTTCAGGGAAGGGCTGGAGCACGTGCGGCCGGTGAGGCCAAAGACAATCGCAAAGTCGCTGGCGATCGGGAACCCGGCCGACGGCATCTTCGCCCTGGAGGCGGCGCGGCAGACGGGCGGCGTCATCGAGAGCGTATCCGAGCAGGAGATTGTGGACGGCATCAAGCTGCTGGCCGAGACAACCGGCATCTTCACCGAGACCGCCGGCGGCGTCACCACCGCCGTGCTGGCCCGGCTGGCGGCCCAGGGCAAGATCCATCCCCAGGACGAGACCGTTGTTTACATCACCGGCGACGGCCTCAAGACGCTGGACGCAGTCGCGGATACTATCTCCACTTTTGAGATCGATCCCGTTCTGTCACAGTTTGAAGAGCAGGTTTTGCAGCAGCATGTTGAGGTTATAAAAGAAACGTAATGAAACGGGAATTAGAACCTCAGTGAAAGGAGAGAAATGAGCGTCAAGGTGAGGATTCCGTCACAGCTGCGTCAGTTGACAAGCAACGAGAGCATTGTTGATATCGACGCCGGCACCGTCGGCGGCATCATCATGGAGCTGGAGAACGTGCACCCCGGCATCGCCGAGCGGCTGCTGGAGGATGGCCAGGTGCGCCGCTTCATCAACGTCTACGTTGACGGGGACGATATCCGCTTCATGGACGGGCTCGACACCGAGGTCGCCGACGGCAGCGAGGTCAGCATCGTGCCGGCGGTGGCGGGGGGATAGCAAAACGCGTGTGGTGCGGAATCAAATATTATGAGTTGGTTTTTTGTTAAACATGAAACGTTAAACGAGAAACGTTTTATTTCTTTCTGCCGGTGGCGGCTTTTTTCGATGCCGGCCGGGCGCCGCCGCGGGCGGCGGCACGCGGCCGGGGCCGCGCCGGCGTTCTCTTTCTGGCCGCCGCCCTCGCTGCCGGCCTTGCCGCGGACTCGCCGGCAATCGCCGCTCTGAGCACCTCCCCCACCTCATCGACGAGCACGAATTTCATTTCCTTGCGCAGGTGCCGGGGCACGTCTTCCAGGTCTTTCTCGTTCTCGCGCGGCAGGATGACGGTATCCAGCCCGGCCCGCCGCGCCGCCAGCACCTTCTCCTTGAGGCCGCCGATGGGCAGCACCTTGCCGCTCAGCGTCACTTCCCCGGTCATGCCGACATTGGAGAGCACCGGTTTTCCCGTCACCAGCGACGCCAGCGCCGTGGTCATGGTGACGCCGGCTGACGGCCCGTCCTTGGGGACGGCGCCGGCTGGCACGTGCACGTGGATGTCGTGCCTCTGGAAATAACCTTCCGGCACCTGGATGCCGTCCGAATGCGACCGCACCCAGCTAAGCGCCGCCTGCGCCGATTCCTTCATCACGTCGCCCAGTTGGCCGGTGAGGGTAAGATGGCCGGCGCCGGGCATGGAGCTGGCCTCGATGAAGATGATGTCGCCGCCGCTGAGCGTCCATGCCAGCCCGGTGGCCACGCCCGGCTCGGCGGTCATCCGCCGCGCCTCTGAGAAAAACTTTTTTTTGCCCAGGTACCCGGCCGCGCTCTCCTCGTCAACCTTGACCTTCCTGGCCTGGCCCTCGGCCATCTCGCGGGCCACCTTGCGGCAGACGGAGCCAATCTCCCTCTCCAGGTTTCTGAGGCCGGCCTCGCGGGTGTAATCATTGATTATCCTGAGGATGGCCTTGTCGGTGAAGCTGATCTGCTTCGGCTCCAGGCCGTTGGCCTCGGTCTGTTTTCTGATCAGGTACTTCTTGGCGATGTGCAGCTTCTCTTCCTCGGTGTAGCCGGAAAGCTCGATCACTTCCATCCGGTCCCTGAGCGCCGGCGGAACCGGGTCAAGGATATTGGCCGTAGCGATAAACAGGACCCGGCTCAAATCAAAGGGCAGGTCCAGGTAATGGTCGCGGAAGCTGAAATGCTGCTCCGGGTCAAGCACCTCCAGCAGGGCCGAGGACGGATCGCCGCGAAAGTCAGCGCCCAGCTTGTCCATCTCGTCAATCATGAAGACCGGGTTGTTGGACTCGGCGTCGCGGATGGCCCGGATGATTGTGCCCGGCATGGCGCCGATGTAGGTGCGGCGGTGGCCGCGGATCTCGGCCTCGTCGCGGACGCCGCCTACAGAGATGCGGATGAACTTGCGCCCCAGGGCGCGCGCGATTGAATGGCCCAGCGATGTCTTGCCCACTCCCGGCGGGCCCACGAAACAGAGAATCGGGCCGGCCAGGTCGTGCTTCAGCTTGGCCACCGACAGGTATTCAAGTATGCGATCCTTGACTTTCTCCAGGTCGTAATGGTCCTCGCCCAACACCTTCTGGGCCCGGGCGATGTCGAGGTTGTCCTCCGTGCTCTTGTTCCAGGGGATGGTGATCAGCCAGTCCAGGTAGGTGCGGATGACGGAATACTCGGCAGCGGCCGGCTGCAGCTTCGAGAGCCGGTCCAGCTCCCGCCGCGCCTGCCGGTCAACCTCCTCCGGCAGCTTCAGTTCGTCGATCTGGCGGCGCAGGTCGTTGACCTCGGCGGTGATCTCGTCAACCTCGCCCAGCTCTTCCTGGATCGCCTTCATCTGCTGGCGGAGGAAGTACTCGCGCTGGGTCTTGTCCATCTCGCTCTGGACGTCCGACTGGATCTTGCTGCCCAGCTCGAACACCTCCAGCTCCCGGTTGAGGATGACCGTCAGGCGCCGCAGGCGCTTCTCCACGTCGATCTCCTCCAGCAACTCCTGCTTCTCCTCCGTCTTGATCTTGATGGCGGAGGCGATAAGGTAGCAAAGGGCGCTGGGGTCGTCGATGTTGGAGGCCGCCAGCTGCAGCTCTTCCGGCAGGTACGGCACCAGGCCGATGATCTTAGTGAAAACATTAAGAAGGTTGCGCGAAAGAGCCTCCACCTCTTTCGTTTTCTCCAGCTTGTCGGCCAGCTGCCCGACGCGCGCCACCAGGTATGGCTCCGTCTGCGTGTAGCTATCGATCTTGATGCGTTTCAGCCCCTGGACAAGGATGCGCAGGGAGCCGTCCGGCACCTTGAGCATCTTGTGGATCATGGCGGCCGTGCCGACCTGGTAGACGTCACCGGGCCCGGCCAGCTCCACTTCCTTGTTCTTCATCGTCACCAGGCCGATTATCTTGTCCTTGTGCAGGACGTCGTCAACCAGCTTCACCGACCGCTCCTGGCCCACAGCCAGCGGCGTCACCGTCTCGGGAAAGACGACCGTGCCCCTGAGGGGCAGAATCGGGATGATGTCCGGAATCTCCTGATTCGCGTTTATAATTGGCGTTTCAGCCAAGCTGCTTTCCATTATTTCTGATCCTTTACGCTGATCGGGACCTTGATGGCCGCTTTTTTATGCTTCACCACCGGCAGCTCCAAGGTCAGGAACCCGTCCTGGTAGGAAGCCTCGGCGCATGCCACATCAACATTTACCGGCAGCATTATCTTCCTCTTGAACGGTCCGTAGTCAATCTCCATCTGTTGATAAACCTTCTCCCCCTCCTGGCGCTGATCAAAACGGACGCCCTCCACGATCAGAGCCTTGTCCTGGACGGTGATATGGACTTCGCCGGGAGACACCCCCGGGATCTCCATTTTTACAACGACCTTGTGGGAATCTTTCACGTAATAGACGTCGGCAAGCGGCTGAAAGGAACCTGCTTTCATCATCCTTAACCTGGGACCGCCGTAAAAACGGAAAAACATCTCTTCAATCTCGGAAGTGAGGCGCTCGAATTCGGAAAACGGGCTGTTCTTCTTGGGTATCATCACAAGTCCTCCGTCAGGGACGCCGCCGGCGCCAGGTTATGAATGGATTCCAATTTATGGCTGCAAAAGAAAAGCAGCGACAGGTGCGCTTTGGCGCCGGGGGCGCAGCATGCCGCGCCCCGCCTCCTTAATATTGCCGGAAAACCGCAATCCTAACCTCCCGCATTTTAACCCTCTTCATAAAAAGGAGAATCCTGTCAAGCCGAAAGGTTTCCAATCTTTGTTTCCTGAGCTAATTGGATGATCGCTATTTTTATGTAAACATAATAAACGTGACATCGTCAAATTCCGGCTGGCTGCGGATCTCTTCCAGCACTTCCTCCGGAATCGGCTTGTCGAGGGTGACCGACATGACTGCCTTGCCGCCCCGCTTCTTGCGGCCCACGTTCATGTTGGCGATATTGATGTTGTGACTGCCCAGGATTGTGCCCACCTTGCCGATCATGCCCGGCACGTCGTCATAGCGGAAGAAAGCCATGTACTGCCCCGGCTCGATGTCAATGTCATGCCGGTAGATCTGGACGAAACGGGGGCGGTGCTTGGGTCCGATGGTGGTGCCGCCGACGGTGAGCTCGCCGCGCCGGTCCGCCGAAGAGGCCGTGATCAGGTTGGTGAAGTCCACGGCCTGCTTCTGCTTTGATTCGGTGACCTTGATGCCGCGCTCCTCGGCGATGCCGGTGGCGTTAACATAATTGACCGTCTCCTCGACCCGCCCCTCGAAAGCGCCCTTGAAAAAAGCCACCGTCAGCAGGGTGGTGTCGTAGCCGGCCAGGGCCCCCTGGTAGGTTATGTCAAATTTCTCCAGCGGCCCGTCGGCGATCTCCATGATCAGGCGGCCCAGCTTCTCGCAAAGCGGCAGGAAGGGCCTGACCACGTTCATCTGCTCGACGCTGACCACAGGGATGTTGACCGCGTTGCTGACAAATTTGTCATTAAGCGCCGCCGCCACCTGCTCGGCAATGATAGTGCCGGCCCGGTCCTGGGCCTCGATGGTGGAAGCACCCAGGTGCGGCGTCACCACCACGTTGTCAAGCTCAAGCAGCGGGTTCCCTGCGGGAGGCTCCTGCTCGAACACGTCCAGGGCGGCGCCGGCGCACTTGCCCGACTTAAGGGCCTGAAGCAGCGCCGCTTCCTTGACGATGCCGCCGCGGGCGCAGTTGACAATGCGGATGCCGTCTTTCATGGCGGCAAAGGCGGCCTCGTCGACAAAGCCGGCTGTCTCCGGACTCTTGGGCAGGTGCACGGTGATAAAATCGGCCCTGCCATACAAACCATCTATAGATTCAACACCCTCGACGCCCAGCTCCTCAAAGCGGGCCGCGCTCACATAAGGGTCGTAGGCGATCACCTTCATTTTCAGGCCCTTGGCCCGCTGGGCCACCAGCACGCCGATGCGGCCCAAGCCGATCACCCCCAGCACCTTGTCGGCCAGCTCGACACCGCCGAAGCTGGAGCGCTCCCACTTTCCCGCCTTGAGCGAGGCGTTGGCCTGGGGGATGTTGCGGCTCTGCGCCAGCAGCAGGCCGATGGTGTGCTCCGCCGCCGCGACGATGTTGCTCTGGGGAGCATTGGCGACGATGACGCCTTTCTTGGTCGCCGACCTGATATCGACGTTGTCCACGCCGATGCCGGCGCGGCCGATCACCTTCAGCCTGCCGGCCGCTTCAATAATATCAGCGGTCATCCTGGTGCCGCTGCGGATAATGATGGCGTTATAATCCTTGATCTCGCCGGCCAACTGATCCTGGGCGATGTCCAGGCGCACGTCCACGTCAAACTCCCGCCTGAGCAGCTCGATGCCACTGTCGGCAATCTTCTCCTTGACCAGCACGCGCGGCCGGCCGGCCCGGCCGCCGCTGTTTTGGGCCGCGGCGCTCAAGCTAGGCTCCCGGCAAATATTTTCTCGGCGGCGGCGATGCCTGCGCCCGGCTCGACCGGATGCCCCAGCTCCTTCAGCGCCAGCTCCAGCGCCGTAATTGTGACTATGATATCCGTGTAGTTATAGTAGCCGCAATGGCCGATGCGGAAAATCCTGCCCTTCACGGGCCCTTGCCCTCCCGCCAGCTGCACCCCGAACTTGTCGCGCATTAGCGTGCGCAGCCGGCCGTCCTCGATTCCTTCCGGGACCCGCACCGCGGTGACTGAGCTGGAGCGGTCGCCGTCGGGCGAGAACAGCTCCAGGCCGAGGGCCTTGACAGCGGCGCGGCAGGCGCGCCCAAGGACGATGTGGCGCGCGAACAGGTTTTCCAGCCCCTCCTCGCGGATGAGCGATAGGGCGGCGTCCAGGCCCACAACCAGCGAGACAGCCGGCGTAAAGGCGGTGGTGGGCTGGGGCTGGGGCTGGCTCAGCCCCTTGCGCGCCTTCAGCCAGTCGAAATAAAACTTCGGCGATTTTGACCGCTCCGCCAGAGCCCACGCTTTTTCGCTGACGCTGACAAAAGCCATTCCCGGTGGGATCATGAGCGCCTTCTGCGAGCCGGCCACAACCACGTCAACGCTCCATTCGTCGGTCCTGATCTCGGCCGAGCCCATGCCGCTGATGGAGTCCGAGACAAGCACGGCCGGGTGGCCGGCGACGGCAGCTCCAATTGCCTGCATGTCGTTGACCACGCCTGTTGAGGTTTCACTGTGAGTGACAAAAACCGCCCTGATGCCAGGGTCCGCATCAAGCGAGCGGCCGATGCCGGCCGGATCTACCGGCTGCCCATACTCATACTCGAGGCACTCGCAACCAAGCCCGTAGGCCTGTGCCAGGTCGCGCCAGCGCTCGCCGAACTTGCCGGCCGCAGCCACCAGCACCCTGTCCCCCGGCGAGCAGAGGTTGACCACCGCCGACTCCATCCCGCCGGTGCCGGAAGAGGCAAAGGAGAGCACCTCGTTTTTTGTCTGGAAAACATACTTGAGGTTATCATTGACGCGGGCGAACAGCTCTGAGTATTCCGCGGTCCGGTGGTGGATGATCGGCCGCGCCATCGCCAGCAGCACCTGCGGCGGGATCTGCGTCGGGCCGGGCGTCATCAAAAACTTTTTAATCATGTGCCTATCCTAAGTAAAGCGTTTTCGTTTCGCGTTTTGCGTTAAATCTCCTCGCCATCGAGTATGTCATCCTGCCCCCCGATCCAGCTCATCATTCCCCGCAGCTGCTTGCCGACGATCTCGATCTGATGATGGGCTTCCCGCTTCTGCATGGCGTTGAAGCGGGGCCGGCCGGCTTGGTTCTCCAGGATCCACTCGGTGGCGAACTGGCCAGTTTGGATCTCGCTTAGAATGCAGCGCATCTCGGCGCGGGTCCTGTCGTTGATGACGCGCTTGCCGCGCGTGATATCGCCGTACTCGGCCGTATCGGAAATGCTATATCGCATCCCAGTTATGCCTTTTTCATACATGAGGTCAACGATCAGCTTTAGCTCGTGCAGGCACTCGAAGTAGGCGATCTCCGGCTGGTAGCCGGCCTGCACCAGCGTCTCAAAGGCGGCGCGCACCAGCTCGCTGGTGCCGCCGCAGAGCACGACCTGCTCGCCAAAGAGGTCGGTCTCGGTCTCCTCGGCGAAGGTGGTCTCGATGACGCCGGCGCGGGTGGCGCCGATGCCCTTGGCGTAGGCCAGGCCAGCCTGCTCGGCATTGCCGCTGGCGTCCTGGTGCACGGCGATCAGGGCGGGCACGCCCCGGCCCTCGGTGAACTGGCGCCGCACCAGGTGGCCAGGCCCCTTGGGAGCCACCATGACAACATCGACATCGGGCGGCGGCACGATCTGGTTGAAGTGAATGTTGAAGCCGTGGGCGAACATGAGCATGTCGCCGGCGGCCAGGCCGGAGGCGATCTCATCCCTGTAAGTCCGGGCCTGGGAATGATCCGGGGTGAGAATCATGACGATGCCGGCTCCCGCGGCAGCCTTGTCAACCGGCATCACCGTCAGGCCGGCCGCATCGGCTTTTTTCCAGCTCGAGCTTGACTGGCGCAGGCCGACGATGACATTTATCCCGGAATCCTTCAGGTTGAGCGCGTGGGCATGCCCCTGGCTGCCATAGCCAATCACGGCAACCGTTTTGTCCTTGATTACATCGAGATTCGCATCCTTGTCATAGTACATGGCTTCCCCTTGTCAATGGATAGCATTTATGTCTTTACGTCTTGTTCAAAGCAGGCGCCGGATGTTTTCCGGAGCGGTTCGGCTTGTGGGCCAGCGGCAACATCCACTCACAGAGTCAATCGCCTGCCGATAAAGTCCCTTCCCGCAAACGTAAGCGGAGGAAAATGTCCGGCGGCGGCGTCATTTTTCGCCCCGCTCGATGGCGACGCGCCCGGTGCGCACTATCTCGATTACGTTCGGCTTAAGCAACTGCTCCAGCGCCTCGATTTTCTCCGTCGTGCCGGTGACCTCGATAGTCATCGATTTCCTGCCCACGTCGAGGATGCTGGCTCTGAAAATCTCGGCGATCTGCATCACCTCGCCGCGGGTCCTGGCGTCGGTGCCCACCTTAACCAGCGACAGCTCCCGGGCGACGGTATTATCGGGGTCGAGATCGGTGATCTTGATGACGTTGATCAGCTTGTGCAGCTGTTTGGTCACCTGCTCGATCGGGTGCTCGGCGGCGTCGACAGTGATCGTCATCCGCGAGATGTCCGGGTCTCCGGTGATTCCGACGGCCAGGCTGTCGATGTTAAAGCCGCGCCGCGAGAACAGCCCCGCGATCCGGGCCAAAACCCCCGGCTTGTTCTCAACCAGAACTGAAAGAGTATGTTTCATAAAAAATGTTTCCCGTTTCCGGTTGCCGGTTCCCGGTTGCCAACCACTATAACGTTTATTTACTATCTATCAAATTGCCTATTATGGTTTTACTTAATCAAAAACCAGTATCCAGTGTCCAGCATCCGGGCTTTTTACTTGTGTCCCCCGATCATCTCGTCAATCGACTTGCCCGCCGGCACCATGGGAAATACATTTTCTTCCCGTTTGACATGAAAGTCCAGCACCGCCGGCTTTTTTGACTTGATTGCCGTGCTGATCGCTTCGCCGACATCTTTCTTGTCCGTGATCGTCATTCCCAGCGCCCCGTATGCTTCCGCTACTGCGGCAAAATCAGGCTGGCAGGAGATGACCGTATCCGAATACCGCTTGTTCCAGAACAGCTCCTGCCACTGGCGCACCATCCCCAGAAACCCGTTGTTGAGGATACAGACGACCACAGGTATGTCATAACAGACCGCAGTCGCCAGCTCCTGGATGTTCATCTGGAAGCTGCCATCGCCGGCGATGTCAATAACGGTCATGTCGGGACGGCCCACCTTGGCGCCGATCGCGGCCGGGAAGCCAAACCCCATCGTTCCCAGGCCGCCGGAGCTGATGAAATGACGCGGCTTGATATGTGTGTAGAAGAGGCAGGACCACATCTGATGCTGCCCCACGTCGGTGCAGAGGATGGCGTCGCTCTTGGTGATCTTATTGACCTCTTCGATCACATATTGGGGCATGATCGATCCCTTCAGGTCCCGGTAATGAAGCGGATGCTTTTGCTTCCAGGCGATTACCTGATCGAACCAGGCAGCGGTCTGTTTCGGGTTCCGCTTCTTCTTTTTCAGCTCGGCGACGAGCCCGCCAAGCACGTCGCGTGCGTCGCCGACAATGGGGATGTCAACGGGCACGTTCTTGCTGATCTCGGCCGGGTCCATGTCAATATGGATTTTCTTGGCATGCCGCGCGAAAGTTGATATTTTGCCGGTGACGCGGTCGTCGAAGCGGGCGCCGACGCCGATGAGGAGATCGCAGTTGGTGACGGCATAATTGGCGTAGCCGGTGCCGTGCATCCCCAACATCCCCAACGACAGATCGTTGTTTTCGGGAAAGGCTCCCAGCCCCATCAGCGTCGTCGTCACCGGGATCTTCATCAGCTTCGCCAGCGCCAGCAGTTCCTTTTCGGCGCCGGAGGTGATGACGCCGCCGCCGGCGTAGACGACCGGCCTCTCCGCGGCGGCAATGGCGTCCGCCGCCGACCGGATCTGCTTCATATTTCCTTTCAGCGTTGGCTTGTACCCGGGAAGATCAAGCCGGCCCGCCGGCTTGTATTCGATGTCCGCCAGTTGTATGTCAGATGGAATGTCGATCACCACCGGCCCCGGCCGGCCGGTTGAAGCGATGTAAAAAGCCTCCTTGAAAACCCGGGCGATATCCTTTGCGCCCTTAATCAAATAGCTGTGCTTGACGATCGGCTCGGTAATGCCGGTGACGTCCGCCTCCTGGAAGGCGTCGGTGCCGATCAGGGGGCTGACTGCCTGGCCGGTGATGGCGACCATCGGCGTCGAGTCCATATATGCATTGGCGATGCCGGTTGTCAGGTTGGTTGCGCCCGGACCGCTGGTGGCGATGCAGACTCCCGTCCTGCCGGTGGCGCGGGCGTAACCATCGGCCATGTGAGCCGCTCCCTGCTCATGCCTGGCCAGAAAATGGCGCAGGTCCGAGTCATACAAAGCGTCATAAAGCGGGATGACCATGCCACCCGGCAAGCCGAAGATGGTGTCAACCCCGGCCGCTTTCAGCGATTCAATTATTATCTCCGAACCCTTCATAATAACCCTTGTTTCCTGTTTATCCGGTGATGGCCCCCGTTTCGGCGCCCTGCACAAGCTTAACATACCTTGACAGCATGCCCGTGGTATAGCGGGAAGGCCGTGGCTGCCAGGCAGCGGCGCGCAGCCTGATCTCTTCCTCGTCAACCAGAAGACTGATGCTCCTGCCGGGAATGTCTATCTCAATCTCGTCTCCCTCCGCAACCAGGGCGATAGGGCCGCCGGCAAACGCTTCCGGTGAGGCGTGGCCGATGCTGGCGCCCCGCGTCGCACCGGAAAACCGGCCGTCTGTTATCAGCGCCACCTGGCTGTCAAGGCCGGCGCCGGCTATGGCTGAGGTCGGCGTCAGCATCTCCGGCATCCCCGGCCCGCCCCTGGGCCCCTGGTAACGGATGACCACGACGCTGCCGGGGTCCACCCGGCCCTGCTCGATTGCCTCCAGCAGGTCGGCCTCAGCCTCGAACACCAGCGCCTTGCCCCTGTGCCTGAGCATCCCGGGCAGGACGGCCGATTCCTTGACCACGGCGCCCGCCGGCGCCAGGTTGCCGAAAAGCACCGCCAGGCCGCCCGTGGGATGGTAAGCGTTGCCGGTATCACGGATGACATCAGTATCAATTACCCTGGCCCGGGCCGCCTGTTCGCTGACCTGGGCGCCGGAAACGGTCCTGGCGGAGCCGTCGATCTTGCCTGCCTCCAGCAAAACTTTCATCAGCGCCTGGACGCCGCCGGCGCGGTTCAGGTCTTCCATGTGATATAAGCCTGCCGGCCTGAGCGAACACAGATGCGGTGTCCCGGCCGTGACATCGTTAACCGAAGCAAGATCAAAGCCGAGCCCGGCCTCGTGGGCAATGGCCGCCAGGTGCAGAACGGTATTGGTTGAGCAGCCCATGGCAGAATCAACCGCGAGCGCATTGCCGATGGCGGCCCCGGTGACAATATCACGCGGCTTGAGACCCTCCCTGACCAGCTCGACCGCGCGCGCGCCGGCGCGCCGGGCCAGCCGGATGCGCGCCGCATCCACGGCCGGTATGGTGCCGTTTCCGGGCAGCCCCAGCCCCAGCGCCTCGGTTAGGCAGTTCATTGAATTGGCTGTGAAGAGCCCGGCGCAGGAGCCGCAGCCGGGGCAGGCGCAGCTCTCGATGCGGGCAAGGTGCTCCTTGCTGATCCTGCCGGTAAGCGCGGCGCCAGCGGCCTCAAAAACACTGTTCAGGTCAATCTTCTCCCCTTCCAGCTCCCCGGCCAGCATCGGTCCGCCGCTGACAACAATGGCGGGAACATTTACCCTCAGCGCCCCCATGATCATCCCTGGGATAATCTTGTCACAGTTGGGAATGAGCACCAGGCCGTCGAAAGCGTGCGCCCTGGCCATCGCCTCGATCTCGTCGGCTATCAGTTCCCGGCTGGGCAGAGAAAAGCGCATGCCCTCATGATTCATGGCGATGCCGTCGCAGATGCCGATGCCGCCAAACTCGAAAGGCGCCCCGCCCGCGGCCCAGATGCCGTCTTTTACTGCCGCCGCGACGCGGTGCAGGTGCAGGTGCCCGGGGATAACCTCATTAAACGAATTGGCGACGCCGATGAACGGCTTCCCGATATCGCCGTCATTGAGGCCCAACGCCCTTAGCAGCGACCGGTGCGGCGCCCTGGCAATTCCCTGCTTGATAATGTTGCTTGGCAAATCCATATCAAATTCTCAAAGAGCAAAATTTTCCTGCCCCGCGTAACCGCCGGCGGCCCGGCAGGAAACCAATATATTAACACAAGAATACGGACTTTGGATTTTGCATTTTGCCAGAAAGTCTGCCAAATCGTCGTTGCGAATAAGCAGGTGCATCGGGTGGCCAAAAAGAGGCATGCAAGGTAAGATAATCATTACCCCTGGAAATAATTGTATTCTGGGCGCGCGACCAAATTGCAACCTATGTGACTATGAAACTGCAGAACAAGATCCCTCTTTATGTTGTTCTGATAATGCTCATCCTCGGCAGCCTGGGAGTTGTCGCTGTTCTTACCATCCAGAACCGGGCGGATAACCGCCATTTTGAACAGATGGCCTCGGCGCTGACGGCAACGATTTTAAACGGTCTTGAAAATGACATGCTGCGGGGACAGCGGGGAGACATCCAGCAGACTCTTGACAGCCTGCGGCAGCGCGACTCGGTCGGCGAGGTTGACATCGTCTCGGGGAGCGACCGCATCTGGGCGTCGACAAACCGGCAGGCCATCGGCGCCGGCGGCAGCCCCGAGGTGGAGAAGCTGCTCAGCTCCGGCGCCCAGACAATGGGTAGCAGTTCCGGGAATGGTTTTATCTCGGTGGCCGAGCCGATCCCGGTCGAAAGCCAGTGCCTCCAGTGCCATGGCCGCACGGCTCCGGCTCCAAACCAGCGCGGCCTCCTGGGAGCAATCCGGGTTGACATCAGCACCGCCTCCCTGGATGAAAGCTTAAGCGGCAGCCGGGACATCATGCTGGGTTTTGGCGCCCTCATCTTCGTACTCGTGTCCGGCACTATCGTCATGATGCTGCGCCGCTCGGTGCTCACCCCCCTGACCAGGATGACCAGCGCCTCCGGACGCATTTCCGCCGGGGATTACTCGGTGCGGGTGCCGGTCGAATCTGGCAAGAACGAACTGGGCTCGATGTCGACCGCGTTCAACGGCATGATTGACCAGATTGAGCTGCACACCCGCGAGCTGGAGCAGGCCAACCGGCAGCTGGAACGGGCCAACCGGATGAAATCGGAATTCCTGGCCAACATGAGCCACGAACTGCGCACTCCCCTGAACATAATCATTGGCTTCTCGGAAGTTCTGAGGGACACCGACCCGGAGGCGCTGGCGGAAGCGGACAGGCATGAATTCTGCGAAAACATTATCAGCAGCGGCTACCACCTGCTGGAGCTGATTAATGACGTCCTCGACCTGGCCAAGGTGGAGGCCGGGCAGATGCAGCTTGAGCAGGAGGAGTTCTACGTTGGCACCGTGCTGGAGGACACAATCGCCACCATGCAGCCCCTGGCGGCGAAAAAGAATGTCGATCTGCGCGTCGACGTTTCCAGCCGCCTTTCTTCCCTGGTCGCCGATGTCAACAAATTCAAACAGATTATCTATAACCTCGTGGGAAACGCCATCAAGTTCACTCCTGCCGGCGGCTCCGTCCGCGTCTCAGCGACGGTGATGGACAAAGCCGCCCGCTTCTGCGTCAGCGACACGGGGGTGGGCGTTGCGCCCGCCGATCAGGAAAGGATTTTCTCCGAATTTCAGCAGGCAGACGGATCATCTTCGCGCCAGTATGAAGGCACCGGCCTGGGCCTGGCGCTGACGCGAAAGTTCATCGAGCTGCACGGGGGGCGAATCTGGGTTGAGAGCCAGGCCGGGAAGGGCAGCAATTTTTATTTCACGCTGCCGTTGCCGGCAAAAAGAACCCTGCCCACGGCAATTCCGGCTGAGCGTCCAGCAGCGCCGCCTGAGCCCGCCCCCGCGCCGGCAACTTTGGCTGCGCCTGCCGCCGCCGACTCAACCGCCGAGGAAAAAACCAGGATCCTGGTGGTTGAAGACGAGCCCGGGACAAGAGATCTGATGGGCCACTGGCTCAGGCAGGCGGGTTACAGCGTCGACTTCGCCGCCGAAGGGAGCGAGGCAGTGGAAAAGGCCAAAGCAGAGCGCCCCTTTGCCATCTGCCTGGATATCATGCTGCCGGACAGGGACGGCTGGCAGGTGCTGCACCAGTTGAAGAGCGATCCCCTGACTGCGGACATTGGCGTCATTATCTGCTCGGCCCTCGACAATCCCGACCTCGGTTTCGCGCTCGGGGCCGCCGATTACTGCGTCAAGCCCCTCAGCCGGCGGCCGCTGCTTGACAAGCTAAAATATCTGAAACAGGTCAGCCCCAGCCGCCGCTCCCAGCCGCAGATCCTGGTGGCGGACAGCAACTCCGAGGCTGCCGGCGCCACGGCGGCCATCCTGCAGCGGCAGGGTTTCACCGTGCTGCAAGCGGCCAACGGCACCGAGGCCAAGGAGATGGCGCTGGAGCAAAGCCCCGACGTGATCATCCTGGACGCCCATATTGAGCGCGCCTCCATCTTTGACGTTGTCTCCTTCCTGCAGCGACACCCCCTGACAATGGACATCCCGGTGATAGTTACCTCCGGCAAGGAGTTGTCGAACGGCGAGGCAAGGCTGCTGGATGAAAAACATGTGCGCAAGGTCATCTTCAAGGGGAATGATTCCCGGCAGCAGTTGCTGAGCGAGGTTTTCCGCCTGGAGAAGCTGCAGCCGGACCGGGCGCGCCTGGTTGACGCCGAGACAGGGCTGTCCAACCGCCGCTATTTTGAAAAGAGGCTGGCCGAGGAGATCAGGAGGGCAGAGCGCTACAAACTTGACCTGTCGGTTCTGATGATTGAGCTCGACAAGGCGAGCGGTCCTGCCCCCAGGGAAGCAATGCTGGCGGCGCTGACCGGCATGCTGCGCAGCAACATTAGGGCGGCCGACGCGCTATCCCGCTACGATGACAGCCGGTTTGCGGTGCTGCTCCCGGAAACATCACGCGATGACAGCCTCAGGGTGGCGCAGAAGTTGGTTGACATGATACATTATTTGAAGTTTACGGACGACTCCGGCGACCCCTTCCGCCTGACGGTAAGCATTGCCGTAAGCGACTGCCCCCATGGCTCAGCCAGCGCCAGCATGCTGGCGCTCAGGCTGGAGGAGGCGCTCGGCGAGATCACCGCTGCCGGCGGCGACGCGGCCAGACTCGTCTAAATGCGGCATGCGGATTTTGGATTGCGGAATGAAAAAATCAAATGAAAGATGAAGACAGATGAAAACAAAAGCTCTGGTAGTTGAAGATAATGATATGAATTGCCGCCTGATCAAGTTCGTGCTTGAGCGGAGCAATTTCGAGGTGCTTGTATCAAAGAGCGCCGAGGAAGCAATCGGCATTGCCGGGAGCGAGCTTCCGGATGTCATCCTCATGGACGTGCAGTTGCCGGGAATGGATGGCCTGGAAGCAACCGGGCGGCTGAAAAAAAACCCGGCCACGGCCCGCATTCCCGTTGTCGCCATTACGGCGCATGCCATGCACGGGGACGAAGAGAGGATCAGGGCCGCCGGCTGCGAAGGCTACATCGCCAAGCCAATCAATACCAGGGAGCTGGCCGATGTGATTGCGGCGCACCTGGAAAAAAGGTAGAAAGTTTTGCGTTTCGCACAGGCAGCCTGAGTTAACAGAATGAGCAGTTGCAGCTGTATCCAAAATCCAATATCCGGCATCCAGCGTTCGTTTTTTCACCTTCTCAGCATCCCCAGCGCCGCCTTGACGGTGCGCACCATCTGCCCGGCGTCAAAAGGCTTGGTAATGTGGCCGCGCGCACCCAGCGCCACTTCTCTGGCCAACTCCTCGCGGCCGCCTTCTGAGGCAAGCATGATTACCGGAATCCCCGACTCATCGGTTGCAGCCAGCTTCCTTAACGCCTGAACGCCGTTCTTCTCCGGTACGGCGATGTCAAGCATGATCAGGTTCGGCTGCTCCTTCCGGATCATGCTTATCGCGGCCGCGGCGCCAGCTGCCTCGATAACCCTGAGGCCCTCTAGCTCCAGGCTCACCTTGAGCAGGGCCAGCAGGGGCTCCTCCTCGCTGACCACCATGACGCACTTTTCCTTTTCTGCTGCCGCTTCCATAATGCCCGGATTCAACTCCCAAGTGCGGCACTAAGTCGTCTTAAAGAGGCAAGCTGCGATAACATCAGTGCTTCTGAAGACGGCAAAGTCAAAGGAGCACTATGGGATGTTACACGCAGCTTACCCAGGAAGTAAGATACCGGATTCATGGAC
>JACWAD010000022.1 GCA_014874175.1 Thermoleophilia bacterium | reverse complement strand
GGGCAAGCTGCGTGTAACATCTCACAAGTGCTCCTTTTACTTAGTCGTTTTAGAAGCACTGATGCTACTGCAGCTTGCCTCTTAAAACGACCTCATGTTGCACTTGGGAGTTGAATCCGCCAATTGACAATTCCATTTAATCCCATAGAAACTGACAGGATTTCCTTTAGGCTCACAGAATATCAGATTAGCCCGCAATGCCATCAATTCTTTATCGAGGAAAAACCTGCAATCATCAACAGCGGAAAACAGTGAGGCGGTAATTTTCTGCCGCAGCCTGACGAAGTACTATGGCCCTCAGCCGGGAATCGTCGACCTTGATCTTTCCGTGGCCGCTGGCGAGATTTTTGGGTTCCTCGGTCCAAACGGCGCCGGCAAGACCACCACAATTCGCCTGCTCATGGGCATGCTGAGGCCGGCTTCCGGCTCGGCCAGAGTCCTTGGCTATGACGCCTGGAAAAGGTCAACTGAGATAAAACGGCATATCGGTCACATTCCCGGCGATGTCAGACTTTACGAGCACATGCGCGTAGAGGAACTGCTTGACTACATCGACGGATTCCGCGCCAGCCCGGGCAGGCTGCGGGCAGAGCTGCTGGAGCGGCTCGAATTGGCCGCACACAAAAAGATCAAATCGCTCTCCCGGGGCAACAAGCAGAAGGTCGCCATTGTGCTGGCGGTGATGCACGACCCCGACATCCTCATTCTAGACGAGCCCACCCTCGGCCTGGACCCCCTCATGCAGCAGGCTTTTTACACTATCCTGTTGGAGCTGAAACAGCGAGGCAAGACCGTGTTTCTTTCTTCCCACATTCTCTCCGAAGTCGAGCGCGTCTGCGACCGGGTCGGCATCGTCAAGGATGGACAATTGATTGAAGTGCAAGCCATCGAGTCATTGAGGCAAAATAAGATCCGTCACATGGATGTCACCTTCGCGAAAGAGGTCAAAATTGAGGAACTGAGTCTCTTGCCCCAGGTACTGGAAGTACAAAAACATGACAACGTTCTCAGAATTACGCTGCGCGGCGATATCGACGCCATTATCAAGGAGCTTGCCCGCCACCAGGTCGTTGACCTGACATTTGCCCAGCCCAGCCTGGAGGACTTTTTCCTCAGCTTTTACGGCCCCGGTCAAAAAAATGACACCAAAAGCCAACCTGCTAAAAAGAACATTTAAAGACCGCCGCACGTCACTGGTCGTCTACGCAGCCGGACTGGTCGCTTACTCCGTTTTTATCCTCGCCATCTGGCCTTCGATAAAAAACGCCCAGCTTCAGCAACTCTGGTAAAGTTACCCGGCATCATTAAAGAAGGCGTTTGGCGCGAATATCGATCTGGCCGCCTTTGATGGTTTTTTCACGCTTGAATATTTTGGCCAGTTGTGGCCGCTGGTTTTGATAGTCTTTAGCGTTGGGTTTGCTTCTGCCAGCCTTGGCGGGGAAATCGAAAAAGGAACGATGGAGTTGCTGCTCTCCCAGCCGGTTACACGGCGCTCGGTTGTCCTGGAGAGATATTTATTTTTCCTGCTGGCGCTGGCCGCCTTGGTCATTGCCACCCTCATCCCTGTTGTGCTGGGCGCTCCGATAGCCGGGGGCCATGTGAGCATTGCCGGCGTCGCCGCCCTCAGCCTGCAGGCATTCCTGTTTTTTGCAGCGGTGGGCTCTTACAGCGTCTTTTTCGCCGCTATCTCCAGCACACGGTCGCGGGCAATTTTTGCCTCTGTGGCGGTCGCGATAGTTTCATATGCTCTGGATGTACTGGCAAAATTAAATAACTTTGTCAGCAACTTTCATTTTCTGTCACTTTTTTATTATTACGACCCCTTTCGCTACCTGCACTCAGCATCCTATGCCTGGGGCGATTTGACCGTGCTGACGGCAATTTCCGTCTTCTCATTGACGGCGGCCGTGCTTTGGTTCAACCACCGTGATATTGCCTGCTGAAACCGAAAAGCCAGGCAAAACAAGATTTGGAACTTGGCGGCGGTGTTGCTAGAATCAAGTCTGCCCAAATTCAGGCCTAAGTTTGGGGGCTTTGGTTTCGGGTTTAGGATTTAGGGTCCAGGATTTGGGGTTTCAGTTTTCAGGTTTAATCCAACATCCAGCATCCAGTATCCGCTTTACGGCGCATTCGTCTAGTGGCCCAGGACGCCGGCCTCTCACGCCGGTAGCAGGGGTTCAAATCCCCTATGCGCTACCAAAAACCGGACAGTTGATTTTGAATATTGGACATTGTCAAAAACCTTTGAAACCAAAATCTCTGCGCCAGCGGCTGCGTGGTTTCGCGAGTGCGCCGGGCGCTGCTTCGGTTGAAGTCAGTCTGTCTTAATCAATTCCAGCGCCGCCCTGATTCGGGCGATGCTGAGCTCCCGGCCCAGGACAGACAGGGTTTCAAACATTCCAGGGGTGATCTGCTTGCCGCTGACGGCGATCCGCACCGGTTCCAGAAATTTTCCCACCCTGATCTTCATTCTTGAAGCCGCGGCCCTTAATGACACATCCAGGCTTTCTGTATCAAACTCCGGCAGGCTGCCGAGTATTCCGGCTACCGTTTGCAGAATCTCTGCTGCCTTGTCTCCTTCTTTGAGGCGGACCAGAGCTTTCTCCTCAAACTGCACCGGCAAGAAAAAGAAGTCTGTCAAGGTGGCAAAATCCGCCAGGGTTTTCATCTTCTCCTGAACCAGGGGCACCAGGTCCGAGACCTGCGGCCTGCCATCCGTGCCGGGCATGCCCTCCAGCCCGGTATGCTCCAGATAATCCTCAATGTATTCCGCCAGCCTTGGCTCACTGATGTTGCGGATATAATGTCCGTTCATCCACATCAGTTTATCTGGGTCAAAGACCGCGGCCGTGCTGCTCACGCGCTTTAGGGAAAACCTGGCGACAAGATCCTCTGTGGAAAAAATGGTTGTTGCAGCGTCATAACTCCAGCCGAGCAGGGCCAGGTAATTGCGAATCGCTTCGGGCAGGAAGCCGCGGGCGCGAAACTCATCAACTGAGACATCACCGTGCCGCTTTGAAAGCGGGGACCTGTCCGGCCCCAGGATAAGCGGCAGGTGGGCGTAACGGGGCGGCTTTTCTCCCAGAGCCTCGAGCAGAAGCAATTGCCGGGGAGTATTGGGAAGATGATCGTCCCCGCGGATGACATGCGATATTTTCATTGCTGTGTCGTCAACGGCGGCGGCAAAATTGTAGGTAGGGGCGCCGCTTGACCGAACGATGATAAAATCGCCCAGCTGGGTATTGTCAAACTCGACATCACCGCGGACGATGTCACGGACCACTGTTTTGCCGGCAACAGGAATTTTCAGCCTTATTGCCGGACTGCGTCCTTCATCTTTGAACTTCTCCGCCGCGGCTTCCGTCAACCAGCGGCAGGTTCCCTGGTAAACAACAGGGCGGCCTTCAGCGCGCGCCTTCATCCTCTGGGCCTCCAGCTCCTCCGGCGAGCAATAGCAATAAAAGGCTTTTCCTTCCTCAATCAGCCGGTCCACTGCCTGCCTGTAAAAAGCTGCCCTCTCCGTTTGCCGGTATGGCCCAAAGCCGCCTCCGGCTTCCGGCC
>JACWAD010000021.1 GCA_014874175.1 Thermoleophilia bacterium | reverse complement strand
ATTTTCTTCCCCCTCCGACACCAGCACCAGCAGCGGATAGCTGACTTCAAGGCCCGTCAGGACGGCGGCGGCCGCCGCCGTCCTGACGGGCCTTGAAGTCAGCTATCCGCTGCTGGTGCTGGTGTCGGAGGGGGAAGAAAATGCGGTCCTCTCTTTTCGCAACCTGCCCCGCGTTGAAGTGACTGACACCAGCGATCTGCTCGTCAGCGACATCATGGGCGCGCGCACGCTTCTGGTCACAAAGGAAGCGGTAGGCCAGCTTAACCGGATGGGGGGCGCCGGATGAGAGATCCGCACACGATTGTGCTGGGGCCCGTAATCTCGGAGAAGAGCTACCAGTTAATAGAGCATAACAAGTACACCTTCAAGGTAGACGCCCGGGCGAGAAAGCCGCAGGTGGCCAGAGCGGTGGAGGAAATTTTTAGCGTCAGCGTGGTTGGCGTCAACATGATCAGGACGAGGTCCAAGCCCAAGCGGCGGGGGCTTAGGCGCGGCCGCACAAGCTCCGGGAAAAAGGCGATCGTGGAGCTGCCGGAAGGACAGAAGATCGAATTCTTCGAGTCAATGTAGTTAAACGGACTCTGAACGCTGGATACGGATGGGAAACTTTGAACTTTGAATTTGGAACTTTGAACTAGCTATGGCGCAGGTAAAAACATACAAGCCGACATCGCCGGGCAGGCGGTTCATGACAGGTTCGACCTTCAGGGAAATCACCTGCTCGAAACCGGAAAAGAGCCTGACCAGCGGCATTCACAGGAAGGGCGGCCGCAACTCTTACGGACGGATTACGAAGCGGCACACCGGCGGCGGCCATAAGCGCCGCTACCGGGAAATCGATTTCAAGAGGCTCAAGGACGGCGTGCCTGCAAAGGTTGCTTCTATTGAATATGATCCCAACCGCTCCGCCAGGATTGCCCTGCTTCACTATCTGGATGGTGAAAAAAGGTATATCCCCGCGCCAATTGGCCTTGCCGTTGGCGCCCAGGTGGTTTCGGGGACTGGGGCTGACATTCGCGTGGGCAACAGCCTGCCGCTGGCGGGCATACCGGTGGGCACCACGGTTCACTGCCTGGAGATGAAGCCGGGCCGGGGCGCGCAGATGGTTCGCGGCGCCGGAACGTCTGCTCAGCTGATGGCGAAGGAAGGCAGGATGGCAACAGTGCGGCTTCCTTCCGGGGAGATGCGTCTTCTGCCTGCCCAGTGCCGCGCCACCATTGGCGAGGTTGGCAATGTCACACATGAGAACCTAAGCGGCGGCAAGGCGGGCCGGACCCGCTGGCTGGGCCGGCGTCCGCATGTGCGCGGCACTGCCATGAACCCGGTGGATCACCCCCATGGCGGCGGCGAGGGCAAGACCACAGCCGGACGCCATCCGGTGACTCCCTGGGGAGTGCCGACAATTGGCTACCGCACGCGCAAAAAAGGCAAGGACAGCGACCGTTATATTGTTCGCTCCCGCCGCAGGGGACGCAGGTAGGAGGATCGCATTTGAGCAGATCAATCAAAAAAGGGCCGTTCGTGGACGCAAAGCTGCTGGCCCGCGTGGAAAAAATGAATGAGTCAGGCCAGAAGCACCTGCTGAAGACATGGTCGCGGGCTTCCACGATTTTCCCGGAAATGGTGGGGCATACCATCGCGGTCCACGACGGACGCAAGCACGTACCGGTTTTTATCACGGAAAGCATGGTTGGGCACAAGCTGGGCGAGTTCGCGCCCACGCGCACTTTCCGCGGCCATGGCCATCGTTCGGAAAGAAGCACGGCGCTGAGATAGTTTAAAGTTCCAGCGTCAAAGTTGAAAAACTAATTGACTTTGGAATTTTGGGAATCAAGCTTTTTAATTAAACTTTGAACTTGGCACTTGGGTTTTATGGCAGACAAAAAGAAAAAAGAAAAAGAACCGGAGAAGGAAGAGTCTGTAGAAGCGGTGACCGCGACCGCCAGGTACGTGCGCATATCAGCCCGAAAAATGCGCCTTGTTGCCGATATTGTGCGCGGAAAACAGATTGCCGACGCCCAGGCGGCCCTGACTTTTTCCACCAGGGCGGCCGCCAGGGTGATAAGCAAGGTAGTTGCCTCCGCTGTGGCCAACGCTGAGAATAACCACGATCTTAGTGGAGATGACCTTTTTATCAGCAGCATTTATGTAAACGAAGGGCCGACGCTAAAGCGCTACCGGCCGCGGGCGATGGGGCGCGCCGGACAGATCCGCAAGCGCTCCAGTCATGTCACCGTGACGTTGGCTCCCAGGAAGGAGGGATAAGTGGGCCAGAAAGTTCATCCAGGCGGCTTGAGGCTGGGGATTATCCACGACTGGAAGTCCCATTGGTACACCGAGAAAGATTTTGCCAATTTTTTAATCGAGGATCTGAAGATCCGCAAGCATATTCGCAAGAAGCTGCGCCACGCGGCGCTGTCTGACATTCACATCAAGAAGGATGCGCAGAAGATAACAATTGACATTCACACCGCCCGGCCTGGCATCGTTATCGGCAAGAGCGGGGCCGAAGTGGATGCCCTGCGCAAGGAGATCCATGCCGCCACCGGCAAGGCGGTGCTGGCCAATATTATCGAGGTAAAGCGGCCGGAACTGGACGCCAACCTGGTGGCCCAGTCGATTGCCGAGCAGCTGGAGGGCAGGGTGGCGTTTCGCCGGGCCATGAAGAGGGCGATCACCTCGGCGGTCAGATCGGGCGCCGAAGGCATCAAGGTAGCCTGCGCAGGACGGCTGGGAGGCGCCGAGATGGCCCGCACCGAGGGGTATAGCGAAGGGCGGGTGCCGCTGCACACGCTCAGGGCTGACATCGATTACGGTTTTACCGAGGCGCGCACCACTTTTGGCCGTATTGGCGTAAAGGTCTGGATTAACAAGGGCGAGATCATGCCGGCCGGCTACGATACGGATTCGAAAAAGAACGACCGGCGGCTGGGTGAAGTCGACGCACAAAGACGCAGGTAGCGCGCCAACTTTGAACTTGGAGTTTTGAACCGGGAATGTTACTACCCAAGAAAACAAAGTTCAGAAAGCAACACCGGGGGCGGATGCCGGGCCTGTCCAAAGGAGGCAACCGCATCGAGCATGGCGAGTACGGACTCAAGGCTCTGGAGCCGGGCTGGATCACGAACAGGCAGATAGAAGCGGCACGTATCGCCATGACCCGCTATATTAAGCGCGGCGGCAAAGTCTGGATTAACATTTTTCCGCATAAGCCGGTTACTGAGAAGCCGGCGGAGACGAGAATGGGCGGCGGCAAGGGCTCGCCGGAGCAATGGGTGGCGGTGGTAAAGCCGGGCAAAGTGATGTTTGAGCTGGCCGGAGTGACGCCGCCCGTGGCCCGGGAGGCCATCAGACTTGCTTCTCACAAGCTGCCAATCAAGTGCAAATTCGTGATGCGCCAGGGGGATATCTTTGAAGGCCAATGAGCTTCGTGAAATGACTGACGAAGAGTTGGACGACCGTTTGCGGGAAACCCGCAAGCAGCTTTTCAACCTGAGGTTCCAGCACGCCACGGGGCAGCTTGACAATCCGCACAAGCTGCAGCTAGTGCGGCAGGACATTGCCCGCATCCTGACCGTGCAGCAGGAGAGGGAGTATCTCGAAGCCGAGGGGCAGGAGGCTTAAGTTGGGAGGAAATGCAAAGAAGGGCGCAGGCGCCAAGGAGCGCCGCGGCGTTGTGGTGAGCGACAAGATGGACAAGACGATCATAGTCCGCGTGGACACGCGCAAGCCGCACCGGCTTTACGGCAAGACAATGCTTACGTCCAGTAAGCTTGCGGTTCACGATGAGAAAAACGAGGCGCACCCGGGGGACATGGTGCGGGTAATCGAGACAAGGCCTCTCTCGAAAAACAAGCGCTGGCGGCTGGTTGAGATTGTGGAAAGGGCCAAATAAGCTCAAAGTTCAAAGTTAAACTCTTGCATTAGAATTTGGAACTTCCAATCAGAGAAAAAGGTCGAAATTTAATTGATTCAAGTAGAAACGAGATTGAAGGTGGCGGACAATACGGGCGCGCGCGAGTTGCTGTGCATCCGCATTATGGGCGGCTCCAGGAGGCGGTATGCCCGCATCGGTGACACCATCGTGGGCACGGTGAAAGTCGCCACGCCCGGCGGCGCCGTCAAGAAGGGCGAAGTGGTGCGGGCGGTTGTGGTCAGGACCAAGAAAGAGCTGGGCCGCAAGGACGGCACTTACATTGCTTTTGACGAGAACGCGGCCGTTCTTATTGATGCGGCGCGGAACCCGCGGGGAACCCGCATTTTTGGTCCCGTGGCCCGCGAGCTGAGGGACAAGAATTTCATGAAAATCGTCTCGCTGGCGCCAGAGGTGCTATAAAAGCAGACATTGGATATTGAAATTGGATTTTGGATTAGGCTTTGTCATCTTGGACGAAGCGAAGGATTTGCAGATTTTTTCGTGTTTGGCGCCAAGCGTGACACCAGAATGAGAAAAATTTTATGTCACAAAACAAACTGAAAATTAAAAAGGGCGATACGGTCAGGGTGATCGCCGGCAAGGCCCGGGGAAAGACGGGCAAGGTCTTGCGCGTTGAGCCTGCCAGGAACCGGGTAATTGTCGAGCGCCTGAACATGGTCAAGCGCCATAAGCGGCCGACGCCAGGCAACCCCCAGGGAACCCTGGAGCGGGAGGCGCCCATTCATGTTTCCAACGTCATGTATTACTGCTCGCGCTGCAACAATGCCGTCAGGCTAGGGATCAAGCGAACCGAGAGCGGCCGGTTGCGTGTCTGCAAGCAGTGCGGAGCGGAGACAGAGTAATGGCCCGGCTTAAGGACATGTATCAGGAGAAGATCCTGCCGCGGCTGATGGAGGAGTTCAAGATGAAGTCCACCATGCAGGCTCCCCGCGTTACCAAGGTGACGGTGAACATGGGAGTTGGGGAAGCCAAGACAGACGCCAAGGCCCTGGAGGACGCCATGGCGGAGCTGGCGGTGATTACCGGGCAGAAGCCGCGGCTGAACCGGGCCCGCAAGTCGATTGCCCAGTTCAAGATCCGCGCCGGCATGCCGGTGGGCTGTTCGGTAACGCTCAGGGGCGAGAGGATGTACGAGTTCCTGGACAGGCTGATCTCAATCGCCCTGCCCAGGGTGAGGGATTTCCGGGGGATCCCCCCCAGGTCCTTTGATGGACGCGGCAACATGTCGCTGGGTATCAGGGAGCAGATGATCTTCCCCGAGATCGATTACGATTCGATCTCGCAGACCAGGGGACTTGATATCACGATCACCACAACCGCCGCAAATGATGGTGAGGGGCGCGCACTAATGGCTGGCCTGGGAATGCCTTTCAGAGAGCGGTAAGGAGAAAACAGATGGCAAAAACTTCACTGGTAGTCAAAGCGAACCGGGCGCCGAAGTTCCGCAGCCGGGGCTATCACCGCTGCCGACGCTGCGGCAGGCCGCGGGGTTATTTCCGCAAGTTTGGCCTGTGCCGCATCTGCCTGCGCGAACTGGCGCATCGGGGTGTCATTCCCGGTTTGACGAAATCCAGCTGGTAGGAGGCTCACAGACGATGACTGTTAACGATCCGATAGCCGACATGCTGACGCGCCTGCGGAACGCCAACACGAGCCTGAAAGAAAGGGTCGAGATGCCGGCTTCTATGATGAAGATGGAGATCGCAAAACTGCTCAAACAGGAAGGTTACATACTTGATTATGCGCTTGTGCGCGGGAAAAGTTATGACAATATTGTTGTTGATCTCAAGTACAGCGCTGAAAGGAAGCGGGTTATCTCCGGCCTGAAGCGGATTAGCAAGCCCGGCCGCCGCGTTTACGCGCGGAAAGACAGCGTTCCCAAAGTTCTGGGAGGGCTGGGGACGGCGATTCTGTCAACTTCAAAGGGCCTGATGACTGGGCGCGAGGCCGAGAAGAACGGAATTGGCGGCGAAGTGGTCTGCTTTATCTGGTAATGCGGAATTCGGAATTAATAATGCGAAAATGATTTAAATTCGGAACGCGGAATGATGAATGCGAAAAAACCATTATCGGGTACGGGTTTTTTGATTTTTCATTCCGCATCCAAAATCCGCATTCCGCATTAAGACAGTGAGCAAGAAAGAAAACGGAGTAATTGGATAAGTGTCACGAATAGGCAGGACACCAATTAACAAACCCGACGATGTCGAGGTAAGCATTGAGGGCAGCGACGTCAGCGTCAAGGGTCCCCGGGGCCGGCTCGAAGGCAAATTTTCGCCGGAGATGGAGATTCTGATCGAGGACGACCAGATTGTGGTCAGGAGGCCGACGGACCGGAGCGAGCACCGCTCATTGCACGGGCTAACCCGCACCCTCATCGCCAATATGGTCCATGGCGTCACTGAGGGGTTTGAGCGCAGGCTGGAGATAAACGGCGTTGGCTACAGGGCCCAGCTGAAGGGCAGGGATCTGGAGTTGGCCGTGGGGTATTCCCACCCGGTGCTTATATCGCCTGCCAGCAATGACATTGTTTTTGAAGTGCCCAAACCGACCCAGGTGATTGTGAAGGGCATTGACAAGCAGGCGGTCGGGCAGATGGCTGCTGAGATCCGCGCCGTCCGCCCGCCGGAGCCGTACAAGGGCAAGGGGATCAAGTACGAAGAGGAACATATTCGCAGAAAGGTTGGAAAGAGGGCTTAACGATGGCAAAGACCAAGGAACAGCTGGTCAGGAGGCACGAGACGCGCAACCGGCGGCGGCAGCGCGTGCGCAGCCGCATCAAGGGCCCCGCCGGGCGTCCCCGGCTGACAGTTTTCAGGAGCAACCGGGGCATTTATGCTCAGGTGATTGATGATCTGGAGGGCAAGACGCTTGTTTCAGCTTCATTCAAGGAAATCAAGGAAGCCGGCCTGAAAAAGACCGAGGCCGCCGGCAAGGTGGGTGAGCTTCTGGCCGAGCGGGCCAGGGGAAAAAATATAGGCCAGGTTGTTTTTGACCGCGGCGCTTATCTGTACCATGGCCGGGTCAAGGCGCTGGCAGAGGCTGTCCGCAAGGGAGGGATTGAATTCTAGCATGGCCGATGCTTACGAAAAAATCGAGCTGGGCGCCAGGACGCCCGAGCTTCAGGAAAAGGTTGTGCATATCAACCGTGTCGCCAAGGTGGTAAAGGGCGGCAGGCGCTTCTCTTTCACAGCGCTGGTGGTTGTGGGCGACGCGGTCAGCCGCGTCGGGGTGGGCTACGGCAAGGCCAAGGAAGTGCCGCTTGCGATCCAGAAGGCTGTCGAGGACGCGAAGAAAAACATGTTTCTGGTTCCCAAGTACAAAACGACAATTACGCACCAGGTAATCGGCAGCTACGGCGCCGGGCGCGTGCTGCTCAAGCCGGCTTCGCCTGGCACCGGCATCATCGCGGGCGGCGGCGTACGCGCCGTGCTGGAGCTGGCTGGCATTCACGATGTGCTGGCCAAATGCCTGGGGACGACGAACCCTATAAACATGGTGCGCGCCAGCATCGACGGGCTGCTGTCACTCAAGGATCCAAAAGCGCTGGCCAGTCTGAGAGGGAAGACAGTAGCTGAGATCCTGGGAAGCGCGCCAGCTGAGCCGCCGGAGAAGGCGGCGCCGCAGACAGTGGAATAACATGGCCAGGTTGAAGATCACACAAAAGAAAAGCCTGATCGGCCGCAAGGCCGAGCACCGGCGGACGATCCGGGCCCTCGGGTTGCGCCGGATCAACCATAGCGTCATCCACGATGACAACCCGGTCATCCGTGGCATGATCCAGCACGTCTGCTTTATGGTGGAGGTGGAGAAGATCAAGTAGCGTTTTCATGTTTAACGTTTCACGTTTAACTTGAATGGATGATCGTGAATGCGTGAAACTGAAACATTAAACGTTAAACGGAGACTTTATGAGCACGGAAGAGAAGAAAGAGCAAACAGGCAGCGAAACATTATATTTCGGCTTGCACAACCTGCGCCCGGCTCCAGGCGCCAGGCGTGGCCGCAAGCGCGTTGGCCGGGGCCACGGAAGCGGCCACGGCAAGACTGCCGGCCGCGGCCACAAGGGCTTTAACAGCCGCTCCGGCGGCGGGCCCAGGCCGGGCTATGAAGGGGGCCAGATGCCGCTTTACATGCGGGTGGGCAAGCTGCGCGGCCCCAACAAGAAGATGAGCATGCCCATGGGCCCCTTCCGCACCGAAGCCCAGGCCGTCAACGTTGAGCGGCTGACAGGTTTTGAGGCGAACGCCACGGTGACCCCCGAGGCGCTTGTTAAGGCCGGCGTCATCAAAAACACGAAGCTGCCCCTCAAGGTTCTCGGCCGGGGCGAGGTCAAGGTGGCGCTGACCGTGCGCGCTGCGGCCTTCAGCAGTTCAGCCCGCGAGAAGATCGAGGCGGCCGGAGGCAGGGCGGAGGTCATCTAGCTTGTTTGGCTCACTGGCAAACGCCTGGAAGATTCCGGAGCTGCGCAAGAAGCTGATCTTCACTGCCGCCATGATCGTGATTTACCGTCTCGGCGCCCACGTGCCGGTTCCGGGCGTCGATGTTAACGCAATTAACCAGTTTATCAAAAGCGGCCAGGGCGACATCCTTGGATTCCTGAACCTGTTTTCGGGCGGCGCCCTTACCAGGTTTGCCGTCTTTGCCCTGGGCATCATGCCTTACATTACCGCTTCCATCATCTTGCAGTTGCTGACGATGGCGTTCCCGTCGCTTAAGGAGCTGGCCCGGGAAGGCGAGGCCGGCCAGCGAAAGATTACCCAGTACACGCGCTATCTGACCGTAGCTTTGGCGCTGGCGCAGTCGGTCGGGTTCACCATCCTTTTCAGACAGCAGGGGATCCTCCAGCTGAACGGGCTCAAGTTTTACGAGATCGTCATCACCCTTACTGCCGGCACCGTGCTGCTGATGTGGATCGGAGAGCTGATGACGCAGCACGGGATTGGTAATGGCATCTCGCTGCTAATCTTCGCAAGCATTGTCTCCGGCCTCATCCCCGGCCTCTACCGGTTTTTAAATCCCAGCACCACCAGCGTTTTCACGATAGTGGTCATGCTGGGCATTGGCGCCGTGGTGATTGCGGGCATCGTGATGGTGCAGCAGGGGCAGCGGCGGATAAACATCCAGTACGCTAAGCGCCAGATCGGCCGCCGCATGACCACAGGCGGCAGCACCTATCTTCCCCTGTCGATCAACATGGCCGGCGTCATCCCGGTCATTTTTGCTTCCTCCGTTCTGATGTTTCCGCCGACAATTGCCAGGTTCTTTCCCGGCAACCTGGCGCAGGGGTTCGCCAACTGGCTGCGGCCCTCGGGCCCGGCATTCCTGATTATCGAGGCGATCTTCATCGTTGGCTTTACTTATTTTTACACTGCTGTTCAGTTCGACCCCGTGGAGCGGGCCAGCGACCTGAAAAAATACGGCGGCTTTATTCCCGGCATCAGGCCGGGCCGTCCCACCGCCGTCTATCTTGACCGGGTGCTTACCCGCCTGACTCTTCCGGGAGCAATTTTTCTGGCTGCAATTGCGGTGCTGCCAAGCATCCTCATCAATACCCTGGGCATAACGTTTTATTTTGGGGGCACCTCGATCCTGATTGTGGTAGGCGTGGCGCTTCAGACCATGCAGCAGATGGAATCGCAACTTCTGATGCGCCATTATGAGGGGTTCCTGAAATAATGGCCGGCCTGAATGTTATCCTGCTGGGCGCACCGGGCGCGGGCAAAGGCACCCAGGCCGAGCGGATCCGGAGCGAGTTTGACCTGGTTCATGTTTCCACCGGAGACATGTTGCGCGAGGCCGTGACCCAGGGCACGGAGTTGGGCGCACGGGCAAAGAGTTTCATGGATGCCGGCGAGTTGGTGCCGGACGAAGTTGTTACGGGCATCGTTGCCGAGCGGCTGGCACAGCCGGATGCGGCGGCCGGCTTCCTCCTGGACGGTTTTCCGCGCAGTATCCCCCAGGCAGAGGAGCTGGATAGGCAGTTGGCCGAAAGCGGCAGGCAGGTGACGCTGGCCGTGGCTATCGCCGTGCCGGAAGCAGAGTTGCTTGGCCGGCTGACGGGCAGGCGCCTGTGCCGCCAGTGCCAGAAGCCCTACCACACTGTTTTTTCTCCGCCCAAGGTGGAGAACATCTGCGACCTCTGCGGCGGGGAGGTTTACCAGCGCAGCGACGACAGCGAGGCGACGGTGCGCAACCGGCTCGAGGTGTACCGCCGGCAAACCGAGCCGCTGCTCGGCTATTACCGGAATATGGGGGTGCTGGCCGAGATTGACGGTGTTGGCCATCCGGATGAAATTTATGAGCGCATCAGAGAGACCCTGTTCCGGGCCAGGGAGCAGCTTGACCGCTGATCTTGGTTTCGTTATGAACGGGGCCTGGTCAAGTTGATAATTCGCAAGACACGGGGCCAGATTGAGAAGATGGCCCGGGCGGGAGAGGTCGTGGCCGGCTGCCTGGAGATGCTCAGGCAGGGGTGCCGGCAGGGCATAACCACCGCCGAGCTGGATGAAAAGGCGGAAAAGTACATCAGGAAGCACAGAGGCATCCCGACGTTTAAGGGATACCGTGGCTTCCCGGCCTCGATCTGCGCCTCCCCCAACGAGGTGGTGGTGCATGGCATCCCTGGGCGCTACGGGCTGAAGGACGGCGACATTGTCAGCCTTGATGTCGGCGTCACGCTCGACGGCTGGGTCGGCGACGCGGCCGTGACGGTGGCGGTTGGTGAGCCGGGCCAGCTGGCGCTGAGGCTGATGGAAGTTACACAGGCGTCGCTGATGCGGGCCATTGCCAAGAGCGTGCCCGGGAATCATCTGGGAGACGTCTCTCATGCGGTGGAGGAGTATGTTGAGGCAAACGGATTTGCGGTGGTGCGGACCCTGGTGGGCCATGGCATCGGCCGTGATATGCATGAGGATCCGCAGATTCCGAATTTTGGTACACCAGGGGATGGCCCCCGGCTGGAGGCGGGGATGGTATTTGCCATTGAGCCGATGGTCAATGCCGGCACGCACCGTGTTGTTGTCGGCGAGGACAAGTGGGCCATATCCACTGCCGACGGCAGCCTGTCGGCGCATTTTGAGCACACGGTGGCGGTGATGAAAGACGGGCCGCGGATCTTGACGCTGGGGGGTTCGGGAGAAGCGCCGGGGTTGGGCACAGCCCTTCCTTTGTGGTAAAATGCCGGATTGGCCACCGGAGGCGGAGGCTAAATGACTGAAAAAGAGGAAGCAATAGAATTTGAGGGAGAGGTTGTCGAAGCTCTTCCCAATACCATGTTCAAGGTGCGCCTTGACAACGACCACGTAGTGCTGGCGCACATCTCCGGCAAGATGAGAATGCATTATATCCGCATCCTGCCGGGGGACAGGGTGAAGGTTGAGCTTTCGCCCTATGATCTGACCAGAGGAAGGATAACGTACAGGTTTAAATAACGTTCAACGTTCCAACTCAAAGCTCAATTTTTCTTTGCCTTTGAAAAAGCTTGAGGGGGAATTTAACTTTGAACTTAAAACTTTGAACTGGGGTTTTAGTGAAAGTAAGATCATCTGTCAAGCCAATATGTGAGAAATGCAAGCTCGTGCGCCGGGGCGGCAAGCTGCTTGTCATCTGCCCCAATCCGAGGCACAAGCAGCGCCAGGGATAAAAACGGCGTTTCTGTCAAGTTATTGAGTTTTTTGGAGGTTATCAGGTGGCGCGCATTGCCGGTATAAATCTTCCCCGTGACAAACGGGTTGAGGTCGGGCTCACCTATATTTACGGTGTGGGCCGCGCCCAGTCGAACCGCGTTTTGAGCGACCTGGGCATAAGCAGGGACACCTATGTGCGCGATCTGACTGAGGAAGAGATCAACCGGCTGCGAGAGTACCTTGACAAGAATGTTATGGTCGAGGGAGATCTGAGGCGGGAGCGCTCCCAGAATGTCAAGCGCCTGATGGAGATTGGCTGTTACCGGGGGCTGCGGCACCGGCGCGGGCTGCCTGTAAGAGGGCAGCGCACCAAGACAAACGCGCGCGGCCGCAAGGGGCCGCGGCGAACCGTGGGAGTGAAACGGAAGAAATAGTTCACAATGCTGAACAGCAGCTCCGTAATATCATGAAGGTAATGAAAGGGCATAATGGCAGCACCTAAATCAAAAACGCGCTCGCGCCGCAAGGTGAAGAAGAACATCCCGGTGGGCCAGGCGCACATCAAGACCTCTTTTAACAACACGATTGTCACCCTTTGCGACAAGGAAGGAAATGTGATTGCCTGGGAGAGCGCCGGTTCAGTCGGCTTTAAAGGCTCGCGCAAAAGCACCCCCTTCGCAGCCCAGGTAACCGCTGATTCCTGCGCCAAGAAAGGCATGGAGCACGGGCTGAAGAAGGTCGACGTTCTCGTGAAAGGGCCGGGCTCCGGACGGGAGACGGCTATCCGCTCGCTGCAGGCAGCCGGCCTGGAAGTGATGAGCGTCAAGGACGTGACCCCCGTGCCGCACAACGGCTGCCGCCAGCGCAAACGCCGGAGAGTATAATTAAACGGATTCTGGATGCTGGACTCTGGATACCGGACAAATCACAAAAACCGAAAAATTAACTCTTGTATTAACTTTGAATTATTGTAAAGGTGATTGATTTTGGCTAAGGATATTTCGCCGGCTTGCAAGCAGTGCCGCCGCGAGGGTTTGAAATTATACCTCAAGGGGGAACGTTGCCTCACCGATCGCTGCGCCATCGACCGGCGCTCATACGCGCCAGGCGAGCATGGACGCCGGCGGACAAAGCAAACTGAATACCTGACCCAGCTGAGGGAGAAGCAAAAGGCGAGGCGCTACTATGGCCTGCTGGAAAAGCAGTTCCGCGGTTATTACGAAGACGCCAGCCGCAAGTCCGGAATTACCGGCGAGAACCTGCTCAGGCTGCTTGAAACACGTCTCGACAATGTGGTCTACCGCCTCGGTTTTGCCGTGTCGCGGCGGCAGGCGCGGCAGCTGGTAATGCATGGCCATTTCATGGTAAACGGGAAAAGGGTTGACATTCCTTCATACCGGGTAAAACCGGACGATGTTGTCTCGGTGATGCCTAACTCATTTGCCCGCGACACCATCAGCGAGGCCACGGAGCTGACGGCTTCGGTGTCTCCCTGGCTTCAGGCCGATCACGACAATCTGATGGGCAAAATCCTGAGGTATCCCGAGCGGGAAGAGATTGACGCGCCGGTGGCGGAGCAGCTGATCGTCGAGCTCTATTCGAAGTAAGAACGGTGGGGATGAATCCGTGACGCCAGGGGCCATAGCCGAGGCCGAATACAAAGATTTAAAGCTGACCATGGAGGATGATTTGCTTACATTCCAGGTTCCCAAGATCACGCATGAGCAAGTGGAGGACAACAAGGGTGTTTTCGTGGTGGAGCCGCTGGACCGCGGCTTTGGACATACCTTTGGCAACTCGCTGAGGCGGGTGCTGCTGTCATCGCTGGAGGGCGCCGCGGTCACGGATGTCAAGATCGAGGGAGTCTCGCACGAGTTTTCCACGGTTCCCGGCGTGAAGGAAGATGTGACCGATATCGTCCTCAACCTGAAAAAGATGGTCTGCAGGCTGCACGGGGAGGCGGGGCAAGTCGAGGTGCGGCTGGCCAAGTCGGGCCCCGGGGCCGCCACTGCCGGCGATATCGAGGCCCCCTCGGAGCTGGAGATTGTAAATCCGGATCTTCATATTGCCAACCTGGGCAAGAAGGCAAAGCTGGAGATGGCGCTTACAATCAGGCGCGGCCGCGGCTACGCTTCCGCGGAAGCCAACAAGCCGGCCGGCGCCGCCATCGGCATCATTCCGGTGGACTCGAATTTTTCGCCAGTGACTAGCGTCGCCTACGAAGTGGACCGGGCCCGCGTCGGCCAGCGCACAGATTTTGACAAGCTCACCCTAGAGATAGCCACAGACGGCAGCGTCGGCCCGGATGACGCCCTCCGCGACGCCGCTGGCATTATTATTTCGTCGCTTCAGATTTTCACCGGCGATCATGAGACCGGGGGCGCCACGGCGGCAGCTGCCGCAGCCGCGGCGCTGGAAACTTCGGCAGAAGCCGCCGCCGGCAGCGAAGATGACATTTTAATCGAAGAACTGGAAATTGGCGTCCGCTCCTATAACTGCCTCAAGCGCGAAGGCATCCAGACGGTGGGCGAACTGATCAAGCGCAGCGAGGCTGAGTTGATGAATATTCCTAACTTTGGCAAGAAAAGCATCGAGGAAGTCAAAGAGAACCTGGCCAAGATGGGCCTGTCGCTACGGGGCGGCAACTCCGAAGACCAGGATTGAGACGCGGGAAAAATGAGGCACGCAAAACAGGGAAAGAAGCTTGGCGTTGACGCGCCGCACCGAAAGGCGATGCTGGGCAATATGGTCTGTTCGCTGGTGGAGCATGGGCGGATCAGGACGACCGTGACCAAGGCCAAGGAAGCGCGGCCGCTGGCTGAGAAAATGATCACGCTGGCCAAGCGCGGCGACCTGCACGCCCGCCGGCAGGCGCTGGCGCGGCTGAGAAGCAACGACGCCGTTCACGCCCTGTTTACCGAGGTGGCGCCAAAATTTGCCGGCCGCCCCGGTGGATACACCCGCATCATCCGTCTCGGCCCCCGCCCGGGCGATGCCGCCGAGATGGCTTACCTGGAACTGGTCGAGTAGCACCGTCAGGGCATATCGCCTCTTAATGGCTGTTATCCTGGGCTTCGCCCTTAATGATTTCAAGCGCATGCGGCAGCGACGGCTTAATTATTGCAAAGGCTTCCCGGCAGGCCTTGGGGCTGCCGGGAAAATTGATTATCAGCGTCCTGGCGCGGATACCGCTAACCGCGCGCGAAAGCGCCGCCATTGGGGTTATTTTCGCTGACCGATGACGGATTAACTCGACGAATCCTGGCGCCTGGCGGTCGATAACCGCAAGGGTGGCCTCGGGGGTTACATCGCGGGGAGCCAGCCCCGTGCCTCCGGTGGTGATGATCAGATCTACCTTGGTTTCCTCGCACAGGCGTGTCAATGTGCCCGATATTTGCTCCCGCTCATCGGGCACCAGCTCGCAGACTACCGTTCTGGCGCCTGCCTCCATCAGCAGGTCTGCTAGCAGCGGGCCGCTTACGTCTTCGCGCTCTCCCGCCCAGCCCGTGTCGCTGATCGTTACAACTGCGGCATCAAACTCCCCCAACCATGCTCCTTAGCCCGGTTTATTGAACAATTTCAATCGGATCTCCCAGCGATACCGGGCCGCCCTCCAGCACCTTGGCGAAGATGCTTTCTTGTGGCATCGGCCTGTCAGCGTGAACTTTACAGCTCCGGCTCGTCCCTGGGCTCGGCCAGAGCCAGCTCCGCCTCCAGCTCCCGGCCGATCTCTTCCGCCAGCGGCTGCTTCCGGTGTGGATGCAGGTTTATCACCGGCAGCAGCAGCACAACCACCAGCGCCGCCAGCACCAGGAAAACGGTGGTAAAAAACACGCTGCCGATGGAGCCCGCCAGGGCTTCCCTGAGCGTCTGGATGAAATGAACCAGTCCCTGCCCAAGCTGACCTCGCTGCGCTGCCGGGGCGGCGGCAACCGCGCCCTGCAGTTTCTGGTGTCCTTCCCCGGAAAGGAAACTCTGCAATGTATCGGCATTGATGTTTGTCAATGGCGCCGCCGGATTCATTTGCTTGACCGAGCGCACGAAAGGGTCGGAGGCAAGGTTCGCCAGCTTGCCGGCAAGGCCGTTGTTAAGCAGGCTGCCCATGACGGCAATGCCGACGGCGCTGCCGATGCTGCGAAACATCTGGATCGCCGCCGTGACTACGCCCAGCTTGCTGCGGTCAAAAGCGCTCTGAACCACAATGGTATAGATCGGGAAGGAGACGCCGATGCCCAGGCCAAGCAGCACCATGTACTCCACCAGGGTCAGTTTTGACGTATCTACCGAAATGTGAGAAAAAAGATAGATGCCCAGAGCCGCCAGCACCATGCCGCCGATGGCCATCGCCTTGTAGGTTCCCCGGCGGCTGATCACCTGCCCGGCAATGGTGCTGGAAAAAACGGCGCCCAGCATCAGGGGCGTCAGCGCCAGGCCCGAGTTGGTGGCCGAGAAGCCGACCACGCTCTGGGCGTAAAGCGGCAGGAAGGCCACGGCGCCGAACATGGCGAAAGAGATCAGGAAAGTGGCAGCCGATGATACGCTCAGAGCCCGGTTCCTGAACAGACCCAGAGGCAGAATTGGCGAGCGCGCGCGTTCCTCGACCAGCATGAACAGCAGCAGGAAGGCCCCTGTAGCTGCAAACAGGCCGATGATCTGGGGCGATATCCATGCATACTGGCTGCCGCCCCAGACAAATCCAAGCAGCAGCGTAACCAGCGCCGCCGCCAGCGCCAGCGCCCCCCAGTAATCTATCGAATGCTCCATCTTCTCCGGCCTGATGCGCGGCAGGGTTGTGGCAATAACGAGCAGGGCCAGCGCCCCCAGCGGCATGTTGATGTAAAAAATCCAGCGCCAGCTGATATTGTCAGTGAGCCATCCGCCCATTAGCGGCCCGGCAATGCTGGCGATGCCGAAGACGGCGCCGATCAGCCCCTGCCAGCGGCCCCGCTCTGCGGGGGTGAACAGGTCGCCGATGAGCGCGATCGAGTTGACCATGATCGCGCCGGCGCCGATGCCCTGCAGTCCCCGGAACAGGATCAGCTCCAGCATCGAGTGAGACTGGCCACTTAAAATCGAGCCGGCCAGGAAGATGGCAATGCCGCCCAGGAAGAAGCCGCGGCGCCCGTAAATGTCCGACAGCTTGCCGTAGATGGGGATGGCGACTGTGGAGGCAATCAAATAGGAAGAGTAAACCCAGCTCAGGTGCTCCAGCCCGTTGAATTCCTTGACGATCTGTGGCAGAGCAGTAGCCACGATCGTCTGGTCCAGGGCTGAGAGCAGCATCGCCAAAAGGGCGCCGATCATGGCGATTATCTTGAAGTTGCGGTGATTTACTGGGACATGCCGGTTCATGGGAGCATATCTTTCCACAAGCGCGGGCGGAGTTCAAACGTTGATTGAAACTGCCCCATTAAGCATCAAAGCAAACGCAGCTTGAACTCTTGAAATTTGTTTGGAGAAGGCAGGCAGCCAAGAACCCCGGGCAGGCGGCCGTTGGGGGAATAATCGCGGCAGCGGTATTTACGGGTACGTGTAGCCCGCGCTGCAGGCGTCCTTGGCGGCGGCGGTGAAGCTTGTTCTGAAGCCCGTAACGCCGATTGGGACATTATAAACCAGGGTCTGGGCAACAACGTCTCCGTTGAGCGGGCTGGCGGCAATATCGCCGAATGACGCCGGCAGCGGCGTTGACAGGGTAACACTGTTTGTATTGGTGTCGCCGGTAATCTGGGTGCTCATCGCCGGCTGGCTGCTCGCGTTTGAGATGGCAATTGTGGCCGACAGCCTGCCGGCGCTATAGTCAGACAAGGTAGCCCAGAAGACGTGAGTTAGCTGCGGGCTGAGCTGCGGCTTGGCGCAGGCGCCGTCGCCCCACATGACCTCGAAGCTGCTGCCGTCCGGCGAGGGAGCCGAGGGCGTGGACTCCACAATATTGCTTTGCGAGACCATCGTCATGTCGTCATGCTGCCAGGCGGGATCGATGATGCCGCCCGTGTGCCCGTTAATCATCGCCGAGGAACCGCTGAAGAAAGCTGTGCCGTAGTCTGCCAGCGGCAGCACGTTACTGTTGGAAGAGGGCGCTTCCATTACCCATTCGGCGGATTGGCGCTGGGCCGTGGCTGACTTTTGGGTAGTGCTGAACGACTGGCCGGTAGTCAGGTCGGTGATGCTGAGGACGAAATTGTTGCTGCCGGCGTAGTTGACTTCTGCCGAGATTTTGTCGCCCGCATTAATAGGGACAGACAGAATTTCATAACCAAATTTGGGATACATCTCAAACCAGGCATAATAGACGGGAGAGCCGCTGCTGATGTCTTCTTCGGTGCCGATCTGCTCGACGGTGCCGCTGTTGTATCCGTCAATCCCGACCCACATCGAAGAATAAGCGTCGCTGCTGCCGGTGACTGCCGGGACCGTCCACTGCCCCTTGACGTCCGTCACCGCGCCGGCCTGCGGCGAAGCCAGGTTCGTCTCGACAGCGTATCCGGACCAGTTGAGGCTGGTGCCATTCTTCACTCTGACCCTGGGCGCGGAATGGGAGACGCTTTTTACGGAGGCTGAGGCCAGGGAAGCAGACCCGAAGACAAGCGCCAGTAAGGCTGGGATTATAATTGCCGGGATAATAATCGCCATCCGTATCCGGCTCATATCCTTGCGGCAGCAGTTTTTCATCTGGTTACACCTCGCCCGGTTGTCCGGCAATCAAACTTTTCCGGATACTATGTTAATAAGGTCTTTCTAAATTAAAAACCGTTTGTATAAAGAACAGTTGGTATAAAAATATATCAAGTTTGCCTAAATGTCAATCAACTAAAGCAGCAACCTCGCCAGCGTCGGCAGGCCCTCGGCAAAGGCGGGGTGAATATGAACCGATTTTTCCAGGTCTCGCCAGGTGGCCCCGGCCTCCATCAGGTCGATGAAGACATGGACCAGATCACTGGCGCGCGGTCCGACAAGGGTCGCCCCCAGGATTCTGCCGGAGCCGTTTTCGACCACGAGCCGGAAAAAGCCCTCTGTCCTGTCGGAAAGCCAGGCGCGGGCGACGCGCTCCAGCGGCAGGGTGACGGCGCGGGCGTCCAGCCCTTTTTCCCGGGCCTGATCAATGGTGAGCCCGCAGCGGCCCGCCTCGGGCTCTGTGTAGAAGGCGTATCCCAGCACCCGGTCCATCTGGCGGCGTCCTCCCCCCTTGAGGATTGACATCAGGCGCCGGAAATCCTCCCAGGAGACATGCGTGAATGCAGGTTGTCCTGTTACGTCGCCAATGGCGTAAACGCCGGGGCAGGTGCTTTCCAGGCGGTCGCTTACCTTGATGAATCCCCGGCCGGTCAGCTCGACGCCGCCGGCGGCGCAGTCAAGCGCAGCCGTGCTGGGCTGCTGTCCGGCTGCGACCAGCAGCATCTCTCCTTCCAGAACTTCATTATTGTCAAGCGTGAGCGCAAAAACATTGCCGTCGTGGGTTATCTTTTCAGATCGGCGCCCCAGGTGGAAAGCGACGCCGGAATTGGCGAGAGCCGCCCTCAGGACTTCGCTCAGATCCGGTTCCTCGCGGGAGACGATGCGCTCCGCCACCTCGATGACGTGCACCTCGGCGCCCAGCTCCGCCAGACCCTGTCCCAGCTCCACACCAATGTAGCCGCCGCCGATAATCAGAACCCGAGCCGGCAGTTCGTTGATGTCCCAGATGTTGATGTATGTCAGATATGGAGTATTTTCCAGGCCGGAGACCGGCGGCACCAGGGGCGCGTTGCCGGTGTTGATGATAACCGTATCCGCCCGGAATTCCTGGCCGCCGCCGGCGACGGTGCGCTCGCCGGTGAAGGCGGCCTCGGCCATGATTGTGTGCACGCCCGCGCCATCCAGCGATGCTTTGATGTAGCTGGAATCGATCTTGCTGCGCACATGCTTCATCAGCCGGCCAGAATCGATTTCCGCCTTGATGTCAACGCCAAACCCGGCGGCCCGTCGGCGGACGCCGGCGTCGTGGGCGGCCGCCAGGAAAGCTTTGGATGGGTAGCAGCCGTAATTGAGGCAACTGCCGCCCAGCGACCGTTTCTCAAACAGAACCGTGCGCTTTCCTTCGCGGGAAAGATTGACCGCCAGCGGCACGCCTCCCTGGCCGCTGCCGATGACGATCACATCGACTTTTTCCATAACCCTTCATCTCCTCGTGCGTTTTTTTGTTTATTCCCGTGGGCAAATGTAAGGAAACCAGATGCTGGGTACTGGATGCTGGAAAAGCCATAAACTTATTTCGGGTCCGGGTCTATGACAAACTGTAAGTATAATCAGTAGTATGTTCCCAGGCGAAACGTGAAACCTGGAACTTTGAATCATGAAAATCAGCGACTACGCATTTCTTTCAGATTGTCAATCTGCGGCGCTGGTGAGCCGTCGTGGATCGATTGACTGGTTCTGCGCGCCGCGTTTTGATTCGCCGTCGGTTTTTGGCCGCTTGCTTGACAGGGACGCGGGGTACTGGCTTATTCGCCCCAGGGGCCGGTTTTCATCCAGGCGTCAATATACCGCAGACACGCTCGTGCTTAAAACCACTTGTTCCACCAGCGGCGGCGCCGTTGAGATAACGGACGCTCTGGCGCTGGAGCCGACATTTCAAGGGCATCAGATCGGCAGGGCCGCGCCTCACATGCTGCTTCGCAGCGTGCGCGGCCTCGATGGCCGGGTGGAAATGGAAATGGATCTGAGCCCCCGTTTTGAATACGGTCTCACCCATCCCCATTTCCGCTACACGCGGGGCGGCATGATCATTGTCGGCGGTCCGGCAGAGCTGCAGCTGGCGGCGCCGGTTGAAATTGAAATCGGCGGCAGCGACGCCAGGGCAACGTTTTCTGTGGCTGCCGGCGAAACGATTGGCTTCAGTCTGGGTTTCCGGGCCGGCTTCTGGGACGGGCAGTTGCAGACGCCGGCCGTGGAAGAAGCCCTGAAGCAGACGGTCGAGGCATGGAAGTCATGGGTGGGGGTACATGAGGATTATGAGGGCCTGTATGCAGACGAGGTCAAACTGAGCGCCCTGCTGCTGCGCGGGCTCACTTTCCAGCCGAGCGGCTCGCTGGTGGCGGCGGCAACCACATCGCTGCCGGAGATTCCCGGGGGCGGAGCCAACTGGGACTACCGCTTCACCTGGCTTCGCGACGCCAGCATGACGATGCGCGCCCTCTGGGTTGCCTCCTGCCCCGATGAGCCTCAGCGTTTCTTCGACTGGATCAGCAGGGCAGGCGGACGGGTCGGGCGTGAGGCGGTGCAGATAATGTACGGAGTTGAAGGCGAGCGCGACCTGACCGAGCATTGTCTTGATCATTTGTCCGGCTTTGGCGGCAGCAGCCCCGTTCGCATTGGCAACGACGCCTGGAAGCAGAAACAGCTGGACGTGCTGGGCGAGGTGCTGAATGCCGCCTGGATCATGCGCCGCCGCCTCGGCAGTCTGGATCACTGGGTGCGGGAGATGCTTACCCTGTTTGCCGACCGGGCCGCTTCCGGTTGGAGGGAGCCGGACGCCGGCATCTGGGAAGCGCGTGACCGGGAACGGCATTACACTTTTTCCAAGGTGATGTGCTGGGTGGCCCTGGACAGGGCTGTGAAGCTGGCCGGCATGCTGATGGCAGGGGAAAAACAGGTCCGGCGCTGGGTCCGGGCCCGCGGCCAGGTGCGCCGGGCGGTGTTGAAGGAGGCCTGGAATGATGACGCTGGCGCTTTTACGGGCGCCTTCGGGTCCGATCACCTGGATGCGGCTCTTTTGCTAATGCCGCTGATGGAGTTCCTGCCCGCCTCCGATGAGCGCATGCTGGCGACAATCGACGCCATCGACAGCCGCCTTGGCGCTGCCGGCGGCCTCATCCGCCGCTGGCCTGAGGAGGAGAACGGGTTTGTCATCTGCAGCTACTGGATGGCGGAGTGCCAGGCGCTTGCGGGAAGGGCCGGGCGGGCGCGGGAGATATTTGAGCAGGTTACCGCCAGGGCAAATGATCTTGGCCTTCTGTCCGAAATGATTGATGCGGGAAGCGGCGGTCTGCTGGGCAACTTTCCCCAGGCTTTCTCCCATGTTGGCCTGATCAACGCCGCCTGGCGGCTGACGCAAGTAAAATAAGAAGTTAAGAGATGAAGATGGATCAGAATCAGGGTAATTTTGAAAAAGCTATGGCAATACCTCCCGGATTCAACTTCCAAGTGCAACACTAAGTCGTCTTAAAGAGGCAAGCTGCGATAACATCAGTGCTTCTGAAGACGGCAAAGTCAAAGGAGCACTATGGGATGTTACACGCAGCT
>JACWAD010000020.1 GCA_014874175.1 Thermoleophilia bacterium | reverse complement strand
GGAGATGTTTTACAACGCGAAAAGACTTCATTCACACCTGGGCTATGTCAGCCCCAGGCAGTTTGAGGAAATGTGGTATCTTGGGAAAGCGGCTTAGCTGAGTGTCCATTTTTACCGGGCCATGTCACTTCGCTCTTTGCCGACAGCAGGATTATCGGGATATCGCGGGTCACGGGATCATTCTTGATATGTGAAAGGACTTCCCAACCATCAATTTCCGGCATCATGATATCCAGGATGACGGCGTCAGGACTCGCGGCTTTGATTTTGGCCAAAGCCGCCCGGCCGCTTTGGGCACATTCGGCCTGATATCCCTCGCTCTCGAGGTTGAGACAGACTATGTCGCAAATCCCGGGTTCGTCATCAATAACAAGGACCCTCTTTGGCATTGTCACTTCCTTTTCTGAAAACCTTTTTCGTTCGCATAAATTTACAGTTCAACTATTTATCTTTAGGCTGAGGCCGTCAGCCTGGCTTCGGCGGGGACGGGAAAGGCAATTGTAAAAACAGATCCTTCGCCCACCCGGCTGTCCACGGTTATGGTTCCGTCATGGCCTTCGACAATTCCCTTGGCGATGGCAAGTCCCAGACCCACTCCCGGATGACTGCGGATAGTGGGACTTTCAACTTGAAAAAATGGCGTAAAGAGGTATTTTAACTCTTCCTCAGGGATGCCGGAACCGGTATCGGCAATTTCTGTAATGACTCTTCTTTTTTTTGCGTCAAAAAATGCGTGGACTGTCACAACTCCCCCTGTTGTTGTGAAATCAACCGCATTGGCGACAAGGTTGTGAAACAATTGGTGGAGCCTGACCTCGTCACCCAGGATATGTGGCAGTTCGTCGGGAAAATCTTTCTTAAGGTGAATTTTTCGATCAGAAGCCTCCTGGGCAAATTCATCAAGTACAGCCTCGAGTATCTTGGCCAGTTGCAGGTCCTCACGTTCAACGATAAATCTGCCGCGTTCAATTATAGAGAAGTCAAGAGACTTGTCAACAATTTCCGCCAATCTTTCCACGCTACCCATAACCACAGCCAGTTTTTCCTGCTGTCTGGTGTTAACTTCCCCCAGCTTTCCTGCTGACATGGTTTCGATATAGCCTTTGATCAAGGATAAAGGCGTCTTCAATTCATGAGACGCCACAGCGATGAAGTCGGATTTCATGTGGTCCAGCTCGCGCAGTTCCTTACACGTCTCTCGAATGGCTTTGTAATTCCTTCCCAGTTTTTCATAAGCAACCTGCAGCTCCGCCTGGCGGTCTTTAAGACTCTGGGCCATGCGATTGAAGTCTTGTGATAATTCACCCAGCTCATCCCGGGACTTCACCGGTATTTTAAGATCAAGATTTCCTTCAGAAATCTGTCTTGCGCTGGCTGCCAACTTCCGCACAGGTCTTACAATCGTCCGCATGCCTACAAAAGCCATTGCCACGGCCGAGGCAACAATGACCATCAGCAGCACTCCGGCAAACGAAAGCACAACCGCAAGAACATTGCTCTTAACGCGGTCCAGGGAAACATACATATCAACCCTGCCGAAATTCCTGCCGTTGATGGCCAGCGGCACACTGGTTTTAATCGTATTCGAGTCTGTGACCGGGGGTTCGCCGCCGCCCTGGCGCGCTGAATGAACCAGCAGCTTGCCCTGGACGTCGTAAACGCCGGTATAAACAATCTCCTGCCGGTCGTCACGCTTCATCACGCCGTCGGTGCTATCCTGCATGTCAACAAAGTCGTTCGTGAGCATGTCGGGAAGAATTGAGGAAGCCAGGGCGTTTGCTATTTGCCCTGACGAATTGACCTTCTGGTCTACAAGAAGGGAATTTAATCTCTCCGTCCCCAGGCCTGATAACAATATGCCCCCCAATGCGATTGTGACCGAGAGGGTGGCCGCGATCTTCTTCCCCAGGCTCATATTGTTAAAACGATATAGAATGCGCCTCAAGTCAACCGTCCAGGCTATCTGCTCTTGACCGGGCCCGCTTCCAGATTTGCTACGGAGTCATAGAGCGACTTATCAACCGGGATAAATTTCTCTATTCCCATCTGTGACAAAATCTGGGCTCCCTGAGGGTCTTGGTCCATCCCTGTTAAAACGCTCAACAGCTGGTCTCGCAGTTCCTTGGGCATGCCGCGGCGGGTAACAATGGGAGGCGAGCCGAAGGGCGGAGATTTCTCGATAACGTCGAGGCCGGCGACGCTAGATGGATCGCGGTTCTTCATGTATTCATATATGAAACTGTCAACTGCAACCCCATCAACAACGCCATTCATTAGCGCCTTAATGGAATTGTCGTGATTATTGGTGGTAATGATATTGCTAAAGAACTTGTTTGGCTGATAGCCGAGGCTGGCTATCCGTGACTTCGGATAGAGCGTGCCTGTCAGTGAAAGCGGATCGCCGAAGGCAAAACTGTGGCCTTGCAAGTCCTCAAATTTTTTTATACCGCTGTTGCTGCGGACGAGGATGTAGGAATAATAGAGCGGCTGACCGTTAACAACCGGCGCCACCAGGGGGGTGACGGCTATTTCATTATATGCATTGATGTAACCGCCGGAACACAGGATAGCTACGTCGATCTGCTCCTGCGCCAGCAAATCGTTCACCTTTGAGTAACTGCCAGTCTGTTGCAACACCGTTGGATGCCCTGTTTTTTGGGCGATGTAGTCGAGCAGCTGAGCGTATGCTGAATATGACTCCTTGGGGGTGAACATGCCGTCGATGGCGACCCGGATTTCGGTCGCGGAAGCGGAGGTTCCGTTTGAAGGCGTTGGCGCCTTATCGTTGCTCGCGCAGGCTGTGATCACAAGTGCGAACGCCAAAGCCAGAAAAAGAAAAAATAATAACCCGCAGCGGAAATGCATGCGAAGCCCTTGTTGTTTATGTATGACCTTTTCAACAAATGATAGCCTATTCTTTGCATCTGGTACAGCAACGGTCACAACTCATCATAGCCGGGAGGGGCCGCCGTTAAGCTGCCCTGCGGTAAAATAGAGCTCTGCCAGATGTGTACCTGGGACGGTTCCGGAGCAGCTTGCTGCGCCTGCTTTCCCCGCCTGCGAGAATCGCAACTGACAGGTTCGGAGTTTTGCAGTCTCTTTTCACGTCCGGCCTCTTTTGTTATTAATCGGCGGCGGATAACAGTCGGCGTGTC
>JACWAD010000019.1 GCA_014874175.1 Thermoleophilia bacterium | reverse complement strand
CTGGTGCTTATCTACCTGAAGGACAGAAACTGGAGCCTGGGCCGGGCAAGGGCCGATCTGCTGCTTCTGTTTATGCCCGCCCTGGGGCTTTTAATCTGGATGCTTTACCTGGGGGTTCATTTTGGCGATCCGCTGCTGTTTTCCAAGGCCCAGGGGAACTGGCTGCGGAGCTTCAGCGTGCCCTTTGGCCCCCTGGGCAGCCTCTGGCAGGGAATCAGGACCGCCTATGACAGTATGCAGACCGTACTTGCAACAAAAGACATTGCCTATTCGCCTGTTGACTTCGACCCGCGGCTTTGGTCAACATACAATGTGATGAACCTCCTCTTTACCCTGCCCTTCCTAGGCCTGGCTGTGGCGGCTTTCAGGCGCCTGCCCTTTTCATACAGCCTTTACTCTTTGGTGGCCCTGCTGCTGCCTCTCTCGTTGCCGTCCACCTACGTGCCCCTTTTATCGATGCCCCGCTTTGTCCTGACCGCGTTCCCGCTCTTTATCCTGACTGCACTATGGGGCGAAGAGCACCCTTGGTTCGACAGGCTGGTGATGGTCTTCTCCCTCGCCTTCCTAGGGTTGCTGGCAGCCAAGTTTGTGCTGTGGACATGGGTGGCGTAGAGATAGTTCCACCATCCGGTTTTTCACCACGTTCCCTTGGGAATCTTCGCCATCGACTCCTTGATCTTTTCTTCAGGGTAGGCATAATCGGTCAGCTTGCCGCTTAAATATTGATCGTAGGCGCTCATGTCAAAGTGGCCGTGCCCGCTCAGATTAAAGAGGATGACTCTTCCCTCGCCCGCCTCGCGGGCCCGGACCGCCTCGTCAATGGCGGCCTTGATGGCGTGGCTGGATTCCGGGGCCGGGATGATCGCCTCTGCGCGGGCAAAAGTGACAGCGGCCTCGAAAATCTCGGTCTGGCCGTAGGCAACGGCGCTCATGTTGCCGGTGTCAACCAGGGCGCTTATTAGCGGCGCCATGGCGTGATAGCGCAGGCCGCCAGCATGAATTCCGGGCGGGGTAAAATCATGCCCGAGCGTATGCATCATGAACAGCGGCGTTGAGCCGAGGGCGTCGCCGAAATCATATGTGAGCTTCCCCCTGGTGACCGTGGGGCAGGCGCTTGGCTCTGCGGCCAGAAATTCCACCTGCTTCTCGCCAGACAGCCGGTCTCGCATGAACGGAAAAGCGAGGCCGGCGTAATTGCTGCCGCCGCCGATGCAGCCGATGACAATGTCCGGGTAATCGCCCGCAATCTCCATCTGCTGTTTGCATTCCTCGCCCACCACGGTCTGGTGCATGAGCACGTGGTTGAGCACGCTGCCGAGGGAATAATTGGTGTCGTCATGGGTGGCCGCGTCCTCGCTGGCTTCGCTGATGGCGATGCCCAGGCTGCCCAGAGACTCAGGGTCCTTCTCAAGCACTGCCCGCCCTGAATTGGTGCGGCCGGTAGGGCTGGCCAGCACTTCTGCCCCCCACACCTCCATCATGCTGCGCCGGTATGGCTTTTGCTCGTAGCTGATCCTGACCATGTAAACGGTGCAGGCCATGCCGAACATCTGCGTCGCCAAGGCCATGGCGCTGCCCCACTGGCCGGCTCCCGTCTCGGTGGCGATGCGCTTGATGCCCGCCTCGCGGTTGAAGTAAGCCTGCGGCACTGAGGTATTGGGCTTATGCGAGCCTGCCGGGCTGACCCCTTCATACTTGAAATAGATTTTTGCCGGCGTATCAAGAACTTTTTCCAGCCGCCGAGCCCGGATCAGCGGCGTCGGGCGCCACAGCTTGTAGATTTCCTGAACCTCTTCAGGAATGTCAACAAAGCGCTCCGTGCTGACTTCCTGACTGATCAGTGACATAGGGAAAATGGGCGCCAGCGCCTCCGGCCCCACCGGCTCGCCAGTGGCCGGATCAAGCGGCGGCTTGAGGCTGCCTGCCGGCATGTCGGGCACTATGTTGTACCAGCGTGTGGGAAGCATGTCTTCCGAGAGAATCGTTTTGACTGCCATGAAAAACCTCCAGCGTTTAGGAGTTTGCTATCCTGAACTCTAGCCTGATGAACTGATCTTGGCAATATACGCCACCCGGTCACTTAGAATCTTCTGCCGGGTGAAAAAGCCATCAGCAAAGACGCAGCCCATGGTTTTTGCGCCGAGCGCAGCAGAAGACGCCTTTTGAGATAGATTCTTAACGGGAGGGAGGAAGCAAAGACTCAGGAGTCGTAGGCGGTGCCCGCATTTGCCTGGTGGATCAGGCTCCTGAACCAGGGCAGGTGCTGAAAGATGCGCGTCCGGGCGTCAGCGGGGCAGCTGACCAGGTAACCATGAAACGGCTTGTCCAGCACCTGAAAATCCGCCAGCTCAAGGCCGTGTTCCTGACAGTAGCCAGCGGCGGCCTCCCGGGCCTGAGCGTCGTTCCTCTCCTGTTTCCACCCGGATTCAGCCGCCTGGGCCGCAGCCGTGGAGACATCGCCGGCCCTGTTGTATGCCTTAAGGACAGCGAAACCATCAAGCACGAAAAGGACGATTACGGCGACTATTGCAGCCAGGAAGACAAGCCTGGTAAGGCAGGCGCCTTCCTGGTCGCTTAACAGTTTATGCATGACCTTCATTCGCCCTCCCTGACCCTCTTCCAGGAAAACCGGTCAAGTGCGCCGCCTTATCGCCAGAAAGTAATATGCGGCGCCGCCAAGCAGTGCGGCTGCCGCCAGGCCAATTACTATCCAGGCGCGGCCTGAAAGCGGATGAATTGTGGCGCTGTCATCAGCCAGCACGTGACCCCGCGACTGGACCGAGGCCCTGATCCGGGACCAGCCGGAGCCACGGTAGGGGATTTTCAGATCCGTTCTGCCGGGCGCAAGCGTAAGGCGCCGGTCGGCTCCCTGGGGGAACTGGACATTGTCCCCCTCAACAACTATATCGGCGCTTATTGGGTAACGATTTGCATTGCTGACAGCTACCTGCGCCTCTCCGCCTGCCGATCCCTGCAGCAAAGGCACCCCCACCGAAACGGAAAGCCGGCCGAACTCGGTTTTTACCGTGCTGACAATATCATCAAGATATGGCAGGCCGCGGTTGGTGTCCTCGGGCCGGGCGCCCTGGCCGGCCCAGTACGCATTCTCAGCAATAAACAATTTCCGCGTCAGCGCGATCATGGTGGCCTCATCGGGATCGACCGCCGCCCGGTAGTCCTCAAACAATTCATGAGCCGCTTCCAGTTTCTGGTAATAGGTCTTGCTGACGTAACCTGAGACGGGATCAGTATATTTCAGAAGCGTGGCCGGCTCGGTGCTGGGAGGATATTTCTTGACGGCGCCGGAAAGCGTCAGCGTGCTCAGCCAGGATTCCTTGTTGATAATGTCATAAACCTGGCCGCGCTGCTCTGCTGTGATGGCCGGGTCCGGAACCGTGGCGGCCGCAATGACCAGCTGGCTGCCGTTTTCATACGCGTTTGCCAGGGACGCAAAGAACGCAGCCGGGTCGGGCTGGCCGCCGAGCAGCGTATTAGAAGCGTCATCGGCGGCAAAAAGGGCTGTAATACGCTCGCCGCCAGTATCGCGGACGCGGTAAGAGACGGCATTCTCAAGCCCCGGCGGACTCTCAACAGCCGCCCGCAGCGATCCGGGCAGCACTGTATATTCGTTGCCCGTGGCGGCAAGATAACGCAGCGAATCGGTGGTCACGTCAAGTCCGGGGGCATAGGCGCCTTTTGGAACCTCCGCCAGATTGAGCCGGCGGGCCAGGGTATCGTCGCCAACCCGGAACTGGCCGCTACCGTCGTCCCAGCCGTTCCTGGCCAGCAGGGAAAGATCCGTGTATGTATAAGGGGAGGCAAGGATTTCGTTGCCGCCGGCAGCCGCCTGCCGGAGACTGTCAAGGCAGCCAGCCGCCGTGGCGGCCTCAGCGGAGCCGGCCGCGTAAAACTTGACATCATTGCCGCTCCTGACTCTAAATCCGCCCGCCATCACAGCAAGCTCATCAAGCATCTCCGGCTCGATGGCGTAAGTCGTCTTGACCTGGGGGTATTTTTGCTGAACATCCTGGTTCTCAATGAGCGTGTCCGGCGGACGCGGATTGGCCCGGCAG
>JACWAD010000018.1 GCA_014874175.1 Thermoleophilia bacterium | reverse complement strand
GATGTCAGTAATATTCTCAACCAGTTTGACATCGTAGCCGATGCTGCGCAGATAGCGCGCCAGCACGGCAAAGAAAACGTAGGGACGGGCGTTGCCTACGTGGATGAACCCGTACACGGTTGGCCCACAAACATAAATGCCGGCCGTGCCGGGGTCGCGGGTGGCGAACTCCTCTTTCCGGCGCGTGAGAGTGTTGTAGATCTTCATCCAGCCTGGCCTTTGCTCCCTAGGCGGGCGGCGGCAAAGTCTCTAGCTGCCTCCAGCCGCTGCCTGACCGTCTCCCGTGCCAGCCCTGCCAGCAGAAAGGGAAGCTCGGGTCCGGAGGCGCGGCCCGTAAGCGCAATTCTGAACGTCCTATACATCTGCTTGGGCGCGATTTCCTCCTGCCTGCACTCCTGCTTTAATCCGCTCAGCATTAACCGCGCCGCTTCGATTTCCTCCCCGGCGCCGGCCGCATTAAATTCCGCCGCCCCGTTCAGCGCCGCTGCGCGCGCCAGCGCCAGCTCCAGCACCCGCATTGAAGCGGCATTTATCAGCTCGGCGGCTTCCTCCGCTTCGGCAAGCGGCTTCTGATCAAAAAAAGCAGCCAACTGCCCCGCGGCGTCCGCCAGCGTCACCAGGGAGGTCTGGACCGCTTTTTCGGCGACGGCCAGTTGGCCCTCGCTGGCCAAACCTGCCGCTCTGCCCATAAAGGGCGTTATGGCTTTATGGAATGCCTCACCGTCCAGATCCCTGATATGGAGGCCATTTAGCCAATTTAATTTTTGCAGGTCAAAGATGGCGGGGCTGCGGGCGACCCGGTGGATTTCGAAGTCCTTGATCATCTCCGCCTTTGACATCTGCTCGCGCCCCGACGGCGGCGCCCAGGAAAGCAGGGCCAGGTAATTGATGATGGCCGCCGGCAGGTAGCCGAGCCGCCTGAACTCCCCCACCGATGTTGCCCCGTGGCGCTTGGAGAGCTTGCCGCCATCGGGGCCCATGATCAGGGAATGGTGGGCGAAGGATGGCGGCTCCTGTGCCAACGCCCGGTAAACAAGCAGCTGGCGGGCCGAGTTGGTAAGATGATCCTCTCCTCTGATAACATGGGTAATCTCCATGTCAATATCGTCGACAACCACGGCAAAGTTATATGAGGGGCCGCCGTCAGACCTGACAATAATGAAATCGCCGATCACGCCGGCTGGAAAAACGGTGCGGCCGTGAATCAGGTCATCAACCACGACCTCACCGTCCGCCACGCGGAAGCGAATTGCCGCCGGCTCGCCGGCCGCCAGTCTCGCCTCCGCCTCCTGCCGCGGAATGTCGCCGCAGCGGCGGTCGTATTGCGGCATCTCGTTGCGTGACAGGCACTCCTGTTTCAACTCTTCCAGACGCTCCTGCGAGCAAAAACAATGATACGCCTTGTTCTCGTCCATCAGGCGGCGGGCATATCCTGAGTAAAGGCCGGCGCCGGAGCGCTCGCTCTGGCGGTAGGAGCCAAGATCGCCGCCTTTATCCGGGCCTTCGTCCCACTCAAGCCCCAGCCAGGCCAGATCGTCAAGGATGGAGCGCTCGAACTCCTGCCTGGAGCGGGCGGCATCGGTGTCTTCAATTCTGAGCACAAAGATGCCCCGCTGATGCCGGGCAAAAAGGTAATTGTAAAGAGCGGTCCTGGCGGAGCCCACATGCAGGGTGCCAGTAGGACTGGGAGCGAAGCGGACCCGCACCGGGGTGGGTAGAGAATGCTCGCTGATCATGGCAGGAAAAGAAGTTGCCGTTATTCGGCCACGTCCGAAAAATGGACAATCGTAACCGTATCCTGCAGCGTCACCGGCCGGTTATAAATCTGGCCCAGCAGGTGCACCACTTCGTCAACGCGGCGAAATTCCGGATTCTCACGCTCGATGTCGCGGGGGCTAAGATCGTCAATCGGCTTGACCTCGACACTGTCGATGATCGCGGTAAACAGTTTTTGCCGCGGTCCATACTTGCGGCCAATGGTGACCCAGACAAGCTGGCCTTTCTTGTACTTGTGACTCTTGTCTCCCAGCCGGACAGTGGCGGTCTTGCGCCGGCTCCTCAGTTGATCATCGTAAAAATGCGAATAGAAATTGATGGCGTACACCTGTCATCAGCCTCCAAGGTTGGTCCCGGCAGACAAAAACGCCTTCAGGCAGCATGGCCCGTTGCTACGGCGGATCTGCATTATTGTGATTCCCCCACAATTTCGCATTCTAACAGAGAAACGGCCATGGCGGCGATGCCCTCCTTCCGGCCCGGGAAGCCCATCCCTTCCGAGGTCGTGGCGCGCAGGGACACGGCTGCCGGCGGGACGCCGAGCGCCCCGGCCAGACTTTCTCGCATGCGGTTGCGGTACGGCGCCAGCAGCGGCTCCTCGGCGATGATGACGCCGTCAATATTGCCGATGTTGCATCCCGTCTCCATGACGAGTTTGACCGCTTTGCTTATGATTTCAAGGCTGGAGATATTGGCACAGGTTGGATCCGTATCAGGAAAGTAGTAACCGATATCCTCCAGGCCCGCCGCTCCCAGCAGGGAGTCGGCGATGGCGTGCGAGAGAACATCAGCGTCTGAGTGCCCCGCCAGGCCCTGGGGATGATCGATCTCGACCCCGCCCAGTATTAACGGCCGGCCTTCAACAAACCTGTGTGCGTCAAAACCTATGCCGACTTTAGTTCCCATAATCGCGCCATTTCGCATTTAATGCCTAAAATACACCTTACTGATCATCCAACTGGCTGGGTTAACCGTCATCCCTTCGCGGAGCCACAGGGTCTCCTCATAATGACACCTATAGGCTAATACCTGAGCGAAAAGGATGATCAATTACACCTTTTAATTTTAAAAACACAACCAAAGTTTGATGAAAAAATGACATTATACTGATATTATTAAATTGAGGTTCCCCAAAGGAACTGTTTTTGTTGTGCCGTAAACTCATTTGTAATAATTCCCGTTTCTTCTTTCACCTCTTAAAGCAGTTGCATCATCGTAAATTCAACAAGATTTTTATCAATCCAAAAAGCCCAAGCCCGGCATGCATCGTTCAGCGGCTTTCGAGAATTTTTTTGGCAATTAGCATATCCGTTGGAGTTGTCAACTTTATGTTTTCGTAGCTTCCCATGGACATTTTGAGTCTGCCGCCGCTTTGCTCCACCAGAATTGCGTCATCAGTTGCCCGCGCCAGCACGCTATTCGGCGCCCGGTAGGCGCGCTCCAGCGCTACACGCCTGAAAATCTGGGGCGTCTGCGCCAGCCAGATCCGTTCGCGATCGAGTGTGCTTTGCACCACGCGGCTTACATCGGCTTCCTTGACCGTATCGGTCGCCGGCACGCCAAACACGACGCCGTCCAGCCGCTCGTCGCGGAGCTCTTTTAATCCCCGGTCCAGCAGCGCCGCCGGGAACAGCGGCCGCGCCCCATCGTGAACCAAGATCGTATCAGCAGCGGCGCCAACCTTCTTAAGCGCGTTAAATACAGATGCCGGGCGGATGTCGCCGCCGGGGACAACAGCAACCACCTTGTCAAATTTATACTTTTCTACTACGTCAACCGAGCAGCGCTCGGCATTTGCGGCATCAATGGCGATAATAATCTCCCGAACTGCCTCATGGTGGTTAAAAAGGCTGACCGTATGCGCAAGCACCGGCCTGTCCCCAAGCTCCAACAGCTGCTTGGAGCCACCCAGCTTCATTCGGGTGCCGGCGCCGCCGGCGGCGATGATGACGGACAAAAACATCGTTCAAAGTTCCCAGTTCAAAGTTCCGAGTTCAAAGTTCCGAGTTCAAAGTTCCGAGTTAAAACCGCAACAAAACAAGCAATCAGTCAAAATACCAAACATGTGCCTGTTTTTTCCTGAAGCGATCATCCAATTAGCTCAGGAAACTGTCATCCTGAGCCAAAGGCGAAGGATATCTGGTTTAAAAACCCAGATTCTTCGTCGCCGTTGGCTCCTCGGATTGACAAATCACTGTCCGTCCTGAGCTAATAGGATGAGTAGTTTTCCTGAAAATATTGTTTCTTGTGTTCCTTGTCCCGAGTTCAAAGTTTGTTACTGAAACTTTGAGCTTTGGTACAAGCAAAACCGCCGGCTTCCACCGGCGGTGAAACAAACTACTACAATTTGGGGTCCTGTTTTATCCAGCATCCGGAATCCAGCATCCAGTATCCGCTTTCTTATTTGTCATCCAGCTTCCGCCCGGCGGCGGCCGGCCCCATCTCCTTCAGAACGCCATCGAGGAAACGGTCGGCTTCGTCCTCGTCCATGCTGCGGGCATACATGAGCTCGCTGGCAAGTATTTTTTTAGCGCGGTTAAACATCTGCTTTTCGCCGGTTGACAGCCCCTTCTCAGACTCCCGGATGGAAAGGTTGCGCACAACCTCCGCCAGCTCAAAGATATCGCCGGTCTTGATCTTCTCGCGGTTGTGCTTGAAGCGCCGGTTCCAGTTCTTGGGCATTTTTGTCTCATCCTGGCGTAAAACGGCAATAACCTCGTTAACGTCACGGGTGGCGATCACTTTGCGCAGGCCAGCCTTGTCGGCGCTGTCAACTGGAACCATCACGGTCATGTCGTTGTGTAAGATCTGAATCGTCAGGTACTCACGCCTCTTGCCGAGGATCTCACGCTTTTCCTTCATGACAACTGTTCCGGCGCCGTGGTGGGGATAAACCACTTTATCGCCAACTTCATACCCCAATGTTTCGCCTCCTCTCATTACAAACCTTGACAATTTAACAACCGGCAAAACAACCAAAAAGCGAGGCCTGCCGCGGCCAAGCCCAAAAACTGCGCCAAAGACTCCGTGGGCGCGCTTGGGCCGGACTGCCGCATGGCAACAAACAATTCAACCTTAGCGAAAGCTGTACTTCTCCGCCAGAGAAAGCTCCCGCAGCTGCGCCAGCCCCTCGACGATCTCGCGGGCGCGCACCCTGCCGACTCCCTCAACCTCCACCAGGTCGTCTTCATCAACCATCAGCATCGACTTCAGATGGCCGTAGCGCGCCACGATATTGCCAACCACAGGGGCCGGCAGTCGCGGCAGCTTGGCCAGGATGCGATAGCCGCGCGGTGAAATCCTGACGTCCGCCGGCTTGGCCTTCTTCCTGCGATAGCCCAAAATTCTTGAGATTACATCAACCTCAAACAGTTCGTCGGCCGTCAGCATGCAGACGCGGCCCTCGACCTGGGCCGGGTTGACCATCCGCGAGCTCGAGTAATCCCGGATGAGGGCGTCACGGTCTCGCGATACGCCGGTCATCAACTCCTCCAGCTGCATCGAGATCAGGCGCCCTTCCGTCCCCAGCTCAATCAGGTACCTCTCAATCTCACCGGCAACCCTGGCAACCATCTCCGCCCGCTGCAGCGCCCCAATAACTTCGTGCAGCGTCACCGCGTCCTCAAATTCGAGAGCCGTCAGGTTGTCTGCGACCTGGTCAAAACGGGCGCGGTACTTCTCCAGCGTCTGCAGCGCCTGGTCCGCCTTGGCCAGCAGCACCCTGATGTCCTTGAGAACATACTTCTTGTCGTCAATATAGATGCTGACAAGATCCCGGGCCTGTGATATCGAGATCGCCAGCGCCTTGGTCTGCTTGGCGACACGCTCGGCAGTCCGGTGCCGGGTGCCCGTTTCCTTCGACTCGATCTTCGGATCAGGCATGAGCTGCACGTTGGCCCGGTGGATGCGGCCGGCGTTTTTATTCAGGATGATGGCCCCATCCATCTTGGCCAGCTCATAAACCATGTTGGGCGAAAAATCAGTCTCCAGCCGGATGCCGCCCGAAAACAAAAAAGAAATCTTCTTCTCGTCGCCGAGAATGATGAGAGACCCGGTCTTGGCGCGGATGATGTTGTCGATCGCGGCACGCAACGGCGTGCCTGGCGAAACCTTGTGCAAGGCGTCAACAAGCCTGCCGTCAAGCTTCGACTCGCTTTTCGCCTCAGCCATGCATCTCCTTACCTCGATTAAACTCCGCCGTCCTCGCGGTGTCCCCACCACCGCGATGGATGAACTTTCGGCCCCGCGGCTAAAACGCCTGCGCCAATGCCGCCGAGATGTTACTGGCTTCAAGCAGCCTGACCGGGCTTTGGCCCTGCCGCAAGGAACCGGCATTCTTTGCCGGCGTGATCACAGCCTCAATGCCCATCTTGGCAGCCTCATCGAGACGCCGCTCGGCGCCAACCGAAAACCTGAGCTCACCTGTCAGGCTCAGCTCGCCGAAACAGGCTATTTTCCCCCGTATGGGCGTATCGCGGTGGGCCGAGGCGATTGCCAGCGCCACGGCCAGATCCGCAGCCGGCTCTTCCACACTCATCCCGCCGGCGACGTTAACAAATACGTCATTAGCGGCCAGGTTCAGGCCGGCCCGCCGGCCCAGCACAGCCACAATCATCGCCAACCTGCCCCGGTCGATGCCCGTCCCTACCAGCTTGGGATAGGCGAGGCCGCTGCCGGCAACCAGCGCCTGCACTTCTATCAGGAGCGCCCGGCTTCCTTCCAGCGCCGCCAGGAGAGCGGAGCCCGAGCTCCGCTCTCCTTCCTCCAGAAACAGGGCGGATGGATCCTCAACCGTTTCCAGCCCCGTTTCCTTCATCTCAAAGACGCCGATCTCGTTGGTCGAGCCAAACCTGTTCTTGACCGACCTGAGAACCCTGTAAGTCAGATTCCGGTCTCCTTCAAACTGGAGCACGGTGTCAACCATGTGCTCCAGCACCCGGGGCCCTGCGAGGATGCCTTCCTTGGTGACGTGGCCCACCAGGAAGACAGCGATATCCTCTTCCTTGGCCAGCCGCATGAACCTTCCCGCTGCCTCGCGCACCTGGCTTACCGACCCCGGTACGGCGCCCAGGTCACTGCTGTACAAAGTCTGCACCGAGTCAACAACGACCAGCTCCGGCTGCACCTGCCTGACCGCCGCCAGCACCGCGTCCACGTCTGTCTCGGCCAGCACTTCCACGCCTCCCACATCCTGAAGCAGGCGGTCTCCCCTCAGCCTGACCTGCGCCGCCGATTCCTCTCCGGAAACAAGCAGCACCCCGTGGTCCCGGCAGAGGTTGGCGAGCACCTGCAAAAGCAGCGTACTCTTGCCAATGCCGGGCTCCCCTCCCACCAGCACCAGCGATCCGGGAACTAACCCTCCACCCAGCACTCGGTCAAGCTCTGACACGCGCGTCTGGATGCGCGCCACTGCCTGTATTTCAATGTCGCCCAGCCGCAGGGGAGCACCGGCCGGCTTCCTTTGCCGCCCTTGCGGACTGCCTTGGAGCCTTTCTTCAACAAAGCTGTTCCAGGAACCGCAACCAGGACAGCGTCCCAGCCATTTATGCGCCTCCTGGCCGCACTGGCCGCAGATGAACAGGCTATGAGTCTTCGCCATTATCCGGCCGCGGACCTTGCGGCCTGTCGCTTGCGGCATGGATGAGGTCTTTTTTGGGCCTGCGCTCTTTCGGCATCAACTTCAGGAACGTGCGGTCTTCCTTGCGGTCAACCAGCACTGTGGAGCCTTCCGGCACTGCCCCTGCCAGTACTTCATCGGCGAGCAGATCTTCCACATACTGCTGAATCGCCCGCCTGAGGGGCCGTGCGCCCAGGGTGGGGTCGTATCCCTTGTCGGTGAGCAACTCCCTGGCGGCGTCAGAAAGCCTGATTACCACCTCTTTCTCCTGCATCTGCTCGCCGACCCTGTCTATCATCAGGCCCACGATCGCCTTGATGTCATCACGGCTCAATTTGTGGAAAACAATCACCTCGTCGACACGGTTGAGGAACTCGGGCCGGAATACCTTCTTCAGCTCGCCCGTAATGCAAGTCTTCATTTCCTCGTGCGACATCCCGGCTTCCTCCTCCTGCCCAAAGCCGAGCGGTATGCCCTTGGAGATGGTCTTGGCGCCGATGTTGGAGGTCATTATGACAATTGTGTTACGAAAGTCAACTGTGCGGCCCTGGGCGTCGGTGAGGCGTCCGTCCTCCAGAATCTGCAGCAGGATGTTAAAGACATCCGGATGGGCTTTCTCGATCTCGTCCAGCAGCACCACCGAGTACGGCTTGCGCCTGACAGCCTCGGACAGCTGCCCGCCTTCCTCGTAGCCCACATAACCGGGCGGGGAGCCGACCAGCCTCGAAACGGCGTGCTTTTCCATGTATTCGGACATATCAACCTGGAGCAGGGCGTCCTCATCGCCGAAGAGGAACTCGGCCAGCGCGCGAGCCAGCTCGGTCTTGCCGACGCCGGACGGCCCCAGGAAGATGAACGAGCCGGCGGGACGGCGCGGGTCCTTGATGCCCGCCCGCGCCCGGCGGATGGCGCGCGATACCGCCTCCACTGCAGGGTCCTGGCCGATGACGCGCTTGTGCAACTCCTCCTCCATGCGGAGCAGTTTCTGCGACTCGCCTTCGGTAAGCTTGAACACGGGAATGCCGGTCCACATGGAAACAATGTCGGCTATCTCTTCCTCGCCGATGGCGACGACCTCGCGGCCCTCATCGTTTTTCCATTGCTCGGCCAGCTCGCGTTTCCGGTTGGTTAGCTTGCGCTCCTTGTCGCGCAGGTTGGCCGCCTTCTCGAATTCCTGCGCCTCGATCGCCGCCTCCTTTTCCTTGCGCACTGTCTCGATCTCCGATTCCAGCTCGCGGTACTGCGGCGGCGCCGTCATCGTCTTGATGCGCATTCGCGAGGCGGCCTCGTCAATAACATCAATGGCTTTATCGGGCAGAAACCTGTCGGAGATATAACGGCTCGAAAGGCGCGCGGCTGCGCGCAGGGCCTCATCAGTAATCTTGATGCGGTGATGCGCTTCATAACGATCGCGCAGGCCCCGGAGAACCTCAACGGTCTCCTCCTCGCTGGGCTCTTCCACCCGTATTTGCTGGAAGCGCCGCTCCAGGGCTGCATCCTTCTCCACGTACTTGCGGTATTCCTCTATTGTGGTAGCGCCGATTGTCTGCAGCTCGCCCCGGGCCAGCGCCGGCTTTAAGATGCTGGCGGCGTCGATTGCGCCTTCAGCTGCTCCGGCGCCGACAAGATTATGCAGCTCATCAACGAAGAGAATGATCTCTCCGTGCTCGTAAATCTCTTTCATGACTTTTTTGAGGCGCTCTTCGAACTCGCCCCGGTACTTGGAGCCGGCCACCAGCGCCGCCAGGTCAAGCGTGTAGATCTGCTTGCCCTTGAGCAGCTCAGGAACGTCATTGCGGGCAATGCGCTGCGCCAGGCCCTCGACCACGGCGGTCTTGCCCACGCCCGGCTCGCCGATCAGCACAGGGTTATTCTTGGTGCGGCGGGAAAGAATTTGCATCACCCGCTCGATCTCGGTCTCGCGGCCAACCACCGGATCAAGCTTGCCGTCGGCGGCCAGCTTGGTGAGGTTGCGGCCAAACTGGTCAAGCAGTTTGACCCGCTTTTTCTGCTCGCTCTGGGGCACTGGCGAGCGCCGCGCCGAACCGGTCAGCTTGCGCATGATCTCGTTGCGGATTTTTTCCGAATCGGCGTCGAACTCCAGCAGGATGCGGGCCGCCACGCCTTCGTTCTCCTTGATCAGGCCCAGCAGGATGTGCTCGGTGCCAATGTAATTATGGCCCAGCGACAGCGCTTCCCTCAACGCCAGCTCCAGCACCTTCTTGGCGCGTGGCGTGAACGGGATCTGGCCGGCTGCGGCTTCATCCCCTGTGCCCACAATCTGGGCCACCTGTATCCGCACTTCGTCAAGGGTGACATCCAGCGCATTCAGGACCTGCGCCGCAATGCCTTCCTCTTCCCGCAGCAGACCCAGCAGCAGGTGCTCGGTGCCAATGTAATTGTGCTTAAGCGCCCTGGCTTCTTCCTGCGCCAGAACCACTACCTGACGAGCCCTTTCGGTGAATCGTTCAAACATGGTGCATCACCTTTTCTGGGGGACAAGCCCTGGCGGACACAACGCGCTTTTATGCGTTTTCCAATTATTCCCCGGCTGCCCCGGCTTGAAACAGCGGTTGATCCGGTGGTTGACCTTTCCGGATCGCCAAGCTGGCGCCTGAGGAAAAAGTACCGTCCTAAAAGCCACGCCCCCTGGAAAACAACCGGCAATCGAGCCGTCCCAGCGGGCTTCGTGTATTTCGCCGGCCACCCGCGTTATCCTTTAAAAGGCCAATCGGCCAGGCGCGGCTCCGGCTTGAGCCTGTTCCCCGTTTTTCTTAATTTAACGGCCTGAACTTTGGGAAGAAAAAGGCTTCAGCCGCCCGTGAAAATTCAGCAACAAAAAACGGCCGAAGGGAAAAAAGACCGCCGGCACCACAGCGCCGGCAGGAAGGGTTTACAGATTGCAATTAAGTTGTTGTTACCAAGCCTTTCTCCCCCGGTTGGCATGCTTATTATAGCACATACCCCGGAGGGCTTAAAACCGGCGCGCGCCGCGACACCTGCTAGTCGTCACTAGGAAAAACCCAGCCTGTGGTCATAACGCCGGCCAACGGCCGGATCAGCGCGGCTCTTCCCCTCCTTTCCTTTGAGGAAGGAGTTCAGAACGGAAGCGGATCAGAAATTATATTATGTAATAAATGTAACCATTATACAAAACTTACCCCTTGACTTATGTTTACCGGTGACATACAATTTTCTCTTTTTTGCTCGATTGGCGATTCAAATTGCGTAAGTTCATTGAAGCCAATCCGTAACGGACTCCATGCCAAAGATTACCGGGGGCCTAGATTAACAGCAAGCGTGCAGTCACGGGCACGGCTTTTGTCAAAGACAGGCTGTATCCTCCAAAGAAGCTCTTCCGTTTAATCGCTCTGACGATTCCTGCTGCTTTTCTTCTCGTATTTCTTGTTGCTGCCGCCAGCGGGGCAGGCGTGATCCTAAGAGCCTCCACCGATGCGGCCGGCAACCAGGGAAACGGCGGCAGCCAGAATGCCTCAGTCTCCGCCGACGGCCGTTACGCCGCCTTTGACTCGAACGCCTCCAACCTGGTTTACGGCGACACCAACGGCACCACGGATGTCTTTGTCAAGGATGTCCGGACGGGGGCCATTACGCGCGCCTCGACCGATTCCACCGGCAGGCAGGTGCAGGGAAACAGCACAAACCCTTCCATCTCCGCCGACGGGCGTTATGTAGCCTTTACTTCATCGGCCTGCAGCCTGGCCCCGGGCTATTGCTCCCGGAACACGACGAACGTCTATGTCAAGGATATGCAAACAGGGGCCACGTCCCGGGTTTCCGCCGACGCTTCCGCAAATCCCGGCAACGGCAGCAGCGCCAACGCGGCGGTCTCCTCGGATGGCCGCTACGTCGCCTCTAATTCAAACGCTTCCAACCTTGTGCCGGGCGACACGAATAGCACGACTGACGTCTTTGTCAAGGACACCCGGACGGGCGCCACCACCCGCGTCTCCACCGCCTCGGACGGGACCCAGGGCAACGGCGAGAGCTACTGGCCCGCCATCTCCGCCGACGGGCGCTACGTCGCCTTTGACTCGTACGCCGACAACCTGGTGCCCGGCGACACCAACGGCGCCGCCGATGTCTTTCTCGCCACCGGCTCCGGCGCTTCCTGCTCGGGTGGCAAACCGTTGCTGTCGCTGAGCGAATCCCGCGTTTCCTGGGCCAGCCTGGCCGACTTCTACGCAGGCAGCCTCAGCGTCGATTTCAGCGTCGCCAATGGCGGCGGCATTCCCGCTTACGCCGTCGAGATTACAGGCGTGACGGCAGATAGCGGAGTGACCTCGCATGCGGTCGTACCGTCATCGCTTGGCAATATCACTGGCGGCGATTCGCATCCCCTTACGGTCAAATATACCGTTCCTGCAGGCGTCACCGCTTTCAGGACATCAATGACCGCCACCGCCGAAGACGGCTGCAGCGCCCCGTACAGTTATCCGTAGACGCTTTTCTGTCTTCTTAAGGGCGGGCATTTGGGCCCCGCTTCCCGGAAATGCCTGTCAAAGACGAAACCCGCCTGTGGCCGGCCGGCGAATGACCTCAAGACTTGCGCAGTCAGCAGGAGGATCCCGGGCTATCCTTTCTCCGGCCTCAGGAGCGGGAAGAGGATGGCGTCGCGAATCGATGGGGAGCCGGCAAGGATCATGGTGAGGCGGTCGATGCCCAGCCCGGAGCCGCCGCTCGGCGGCATGCCGTATTCAAGCGCTGTGAGGAAGTCCTCGTCCACATAACCGGCTTCCTCATCCCCCGCCTCGCGCTGGTCCGCCTGCTCTTCAAGGCGGCGGCGCTGGTCCAGCGGGTCGGTGAGCTCGCTAAAGCAGTTGGCGATCTCGATGCCGCCGATGAAGCCCTCGAAGCGCTCCACCAGCATGGGATCGTCGTCTTTGGGCCGCGCCAATGGGGACAGCTCCAGCGGGTAATCGATGACAAATGTCGGCTGAACCAGCTTCGGCTCGACAAAACCGGAAAGCAGTTCGTCAACAAGCTTGCCCCATGACCAGGCGGGGTCAACCTTAATGCCGGCTTCCTCCACTTTTGTCTTGAGCGCTTCATATTCCGGATATTCCATAAAATCAATGCCACTGTGCTCGCGGATCAGCTCCCTCAGGGTCGCCCGCCGCCATGGCGGCGTCAGGTCAATCTCCTCGCCTTTCCAGGGAGCCCTGGGCGCGCCCAGCACCTCCCTGGCGATGAAGGCCACCAGTTGCTCGATCATCTCCATGACCTCGTTGTAGTCGGCGTAGGCCTGCTGCGATTCCATCATTGTGAACTCGGGATTGTGCCTGGTGGAGATTCCCTCGTTGCGGAAAATCCTGCCGATCTCATACACTTTGTCAAAACCGCCCACAATCAGCCTCTTCAGGTGCAGCTCCAGGGCGATTCTCAGGTAGAGGTCGAGATCGAGGGCATTATGGTGGGTTTCGAAGGAGCGCGCGGTGGCGCCTCCGGGGATCGTCTGCATGACCGGCGTCTCCACTTCCAGGAAGCCGCGCTCATCCATAAAGCGCCTTAGGGCGGTCAGAATACGGCCGCGCACATAAAAAGAGCGCCGGACGTCGTCGTTGACAATCAGGTCGAGATATCGCTGCCGGTAACGCGTTTCCACATCCGTGAGGCCGTGCCATTTTTCAGGCAGCGCATGCAGGGATTTGGCCAGAAGCAGGAAGGACTTCACCTCAATGGTGAGTTCGCCGCGGCGTGTGCGAAAAACAGGGCCGGTGGCCCCGATTACGTCGCCTGGGTCGAGGCGGCGAAAACCGGCATAGCCATCCTCACCCAGGTTGTTGACATTGCCATAGAGCTGTATGCGACCGCTGGCATCCTTGAGGACAAGGAAAGCCGCCTTGCCCATCTCCCGCTTGATCATGATGCGGCCGGCCACGCGGAACTCCTTGTCGCTCCTGTCCCCTTCCTTGAACGCCGCAAACCGATCAAGTAGGGGCGCAACCGGATCGGGCGCCGGAAAACGGTTGCGGTAGGGCGACTCTCCCGCTGCAAGCAGCCCGTCGAGCTTGCGGCGGCGCTCTTCGGCCTCGGAGGCAGGCCCCTCAGCCACAATCAGCCCTTCTTGATGGAAACGATCTTGTACCTGTAACTGCCGCGCGGAGTTACAACTTCCACAATCTCACCGGCCTTGTGGCCCATGATCGCCTTGCCTACCGGGGATTCGTTGGACAGCCGGCTGTTGCCGGGATCCGCCTCGGCCGACCCCACCACCGTATATTGATACGTCTCGCCATGCTTGACCTCTTTCAGCTTGACCTTGCTGCCGATGCCTACCGTGTCGGAGCGGATCTCCGAGCCTTCCAGCACGCGCGCTTTGCGCAGCTTGTGCTCCAGGTTGCTGATCCTCATCTCCAGCTTGGCCTGCTCGTTCTTGGCTTCGTTATACTCGCTGTTCTCGCTGATGTCGCCAAACTCGCGCGCATCCTTGATGCGCTCCGATATTTCCTCCCGCTTGATGGATGAAAGGTATTCGATTTCTTCTGAAAGACGCTTGAAGCCGTCGGGTGTCAAGATAATTTCTTTCTCTGACAATTCCTGCCAACCTGCCTTTCCATGTAAAAGTGACGGTAAATTATAAGTTTTGCCCTATCCAGTTGCAAGTTAAAAGCGAGAAAGGCAGGTTGGTGGCGGCCGCAACAGGTTTTAAAGATCACGCGGGCAAGATGACAAGGAAACGGGACCCCTTGCCGGGAGTAGAGCCGACCGCGATGTCGCCGCCCATGGCCCGGGCAAGCTGCCTCGAGATGGACAGCCCCAGGCCGAGCCCGCCTGATTTCGCCGCGGCCGCCGACTTGTAAAAACGGTCAAATACATGGGGCAGATCTGCCGGGTCAATCCCGGCGCCGGTGTCAGCAACCTCAATTTCTGCCTTGCCGGCAGCGCTGCGGCACGATATGGTTACTTTGCCGCCGGCAGGCGTATGCAGCAAAGCATTGTGCACCAGGTTGGAGACAATCTGGCGCAGGCGGTCGGGATCAGTGTTCAGCTTAAGCCCCTCTTCGGGGGCGGCCAGCTTCAGTTCAATCCCTGCTTGAGCGGCCTCGCGGGAAAAACGGTCGGCCACTTCAGAAAGCACACTGTCAACAAGAACAACATCATTCCTGAGCCCAAACTGGCGGGCGTCCAGTTTGGCCACACTGAGCAGATCCTCGATCAGGCGGCTCAGGCGCCGCGTCTCTGCCTCAATTATTTTTAGCGAAGCGGCCACAGCCTGCGGGTCCTCCGCCACGCCTTCCTTGAGGGCCTGGGTATGACCGGCAATGGCGGTTAGCGGAGTTCTAAGTTCGTGGCTGACATTTATGACAAACTCGCGCTGCTGCTCCTGGGACTTTTGCACTTCGTCAGACATATAACGGAAAGCATCGGCCAGTTGGCCGATCTCATCCCGGGAATGAACGGTGAGCCTGCTGGAAAAATCCCCTGCCGCCACGGCCGTGGCCGCCTGCGTTATTTCATGCAGCGGGCGGGACAGACGCCGGGCCAGCAAGAATGCCAGCAGCAGTGATATGACCAGCGACACCACCGCCGAGATGATAAACCAGCCCGCCAGCGGCCGCCAGGGCTGGAGCTGGGCCGCCGGCTTTGCCAGCACCACCGCCCCGGCCGGCCGGCCTCCGGCCTTAAAGATGTGAGCCACGGTAACCATTTCGCGATTCAGGCCTGGCAGGCGCACCTGTTGTACTGTTGTCTCTCCCCTGATCAGGCGATCCCAGTTCAGAAGCGTCACGTGATTGATCGGTTGCACCTGATCGCTGCCGCCGGCTCCGGGCAGCATGTCAAGCGCCTGCGACTGGTAGGGGACAATTATTGCCCTGACGCCGTACATGCGCTCCAGGTCGGTATTGTAGCGCTTCTGCGGCAGCCCTTCGGATTCGATCTGTCCGGCGAGCGCCACCGCCTGGGACTGAAGATCAGAGATATTTCGATGCTGCAGGTAGCGCTGCACCAGCCCGGCCGAAAGCAGCCCTGAAATCAGCAGAGTAAACACGATCGCCAAGGCAAAATAAATGGCCAGGTGACCTTTGAGGCTTTTGGTGAAGTTTAGCGTAAAGTTCAAAGTTCCAGGTTCAGGTTCGGAAAAATATAATAGGCGTCCAATTCACTCAGGAGGCTTGTCGTCCCGTTCGCTCTGCTCAGGGCAAGCTCTGAGCGAAGGCGAAGGATCTCTGGTTAACGATTGTTCGCTATTTACTTGACTTTTGCTTTGATCAGAATCCGTCATTTTAATTTATATCCCACGCCCCAAACGGTCTCGATTACAGCGGCATTGCCCAGCTTCTTGCGCACCTGGTTGATATGAACATCCACCGTGCGCGTGTCGCCGAGAAAATCGTAGCCCCACACCTGCTCCAATAGCTGCTGGCGGGAAAGAGCCAGGCCCTGGTTCATGAGCAGATAATGGAGCAGGTCAAACTCCTTTGCCGTCATCTGCGCCTGCTTGCCGGCAACCAGCACCTCGTGGCGCTCCGGATCCAGCGTCACGTCACCCGATGACAGCGGGCCGGCGGCGGCTGCCTGCGCCCGGGCCTGGGCGCGCCGGAGCACGGATTTTACCCGCGCCACCAGTTCCCGCGGATCAAAGGGCTTGGTCACATAATCATCTGCGCCCAGTTCCAGACCCACAACCTTGTCCGTGCCTGCATCCCTGGCGGTAAGCATGATAATGGGCACGTCGGATTCGCGCCGCAGGCGGCTGCAAACTTCAAAGCCGTCCATGTCCGGCAGCATCAGGTCCAGAATCACGAGTTGCGGAGGCCGCTTCGCGGCCAGCTTTATGCCGCCGGCGCCGGCGGCTGCCAGATCAACTTCGTATCCCTCCTTGCGCAGGTACATGGCCACAAACGATGCAATACTTTCTTCGTCTTCAATTACCAAAACTCGTGTTTTGCTCATTTCCAACCCAACCGCTCAGTTACATAATGATGTCAAAAGCATAACAAATTATTAAAAAAGAGCGAAGAGAACAAATGCGAAATGCGAGCGGCGGCTTCCGCCGCCGCTCGCAGCAACCCTCCTCGTCACATGGCCCCGCCCAAGCCCTCAGACTTGAGTGCTAGGCGCCCTGGCCTCCCGGGCCCGGCATCATAAACCCGGCCGGTCCTTGCGGACTTCCAGGAGCAGACGCCTGCGGAGCGCCCGCCGGCTTGCCGTGCGGATTAAAAACAACGCCTTGCACTGAGCCATCAGGAGCAGTCATAACGCCGATCTTCATTCCCGGAGAGAGAGATGGAATTGTTACCTGCTGGTCTCCGCTTGCCGTATGAATGGTCACCTTGTTACCGTTTATGGCCGTAATCTGCCCGACCAGGGGCGGGCGCCTGGCGCCTGCGGGCCCTCCAATCAGAACAGCCCTGGCGGTGAGGTTGTTGCCGGAACTGTTTTTGTCAAGTAGGATTGCAACTTTCCCGCCAGCTTTAACATCGCCAAGGCTGCCGTTGCCGCCCTTCTTTACATACTTTGTCTGGGTGTTTACCATGACCGTCTTGTCCTGTCCCGAGCGAGTCTTTAAGCTAATCGAATTCGCGTCAACCTTTGTTACCTGGCCGGCTATTGCATGGCCCCTGAAACGGGCCATGTGTGAGCCCAAGCCACCGGGGCCGGTCTGGGTTTGCGCGCCTGGCTGAGACTGTCCGCCGGATTGCGCCACGGCAAGCCCGATTCCTGCTGCCAGCACCAGAACCGCCGATAGCGCCGCCACCAGAGCAATTTTGTGGCTTTTTTTCATAGGCCAAGCACCTCCTGGATCGTTTAACTTTCCAAACAATTATCAACTTGAGACGTAATGACGGTCAAGCCCAAATTCTTCTGTAAATTCCTCTCATCTCCAAGAATCTCAGTTTACCGCAACGAGTTCGTGCTCAGCAGCAGCGCTCCCGGCCTCGGCATCAACTAGCTCCTCCATGTTCAGGTAGCGCTT
>JACWAD010000017.1 GCA_014874175.1 Thermoleophilia bacterium | reverse complement strand
CGGTTGACACCAACAACACCATCCTGCACGCCAGCGACACCGAGAACCTGACCGGCCTGCATCCTGGTGTGACCTACACAGGATGCAGGCCGGTCAGGTTCTCGGTGTCGCTGGCGTGCAGGATGGTGTTGTTGGTGTCAACCGTGGAGCTGTCCGAGCCGGTCAGGTGGATCTTGGTCGTCGCCGGCACCGAGGTGCTCCTGGAGACGTTCTCGGTCGAGGAGCCCGCGGCCGGCGCGGTGGCGTTGGAGCTGTTGATCACCGGAGGCGTCGTGTCGGTAACCTGATACGAAGTCAATGCGGAAACGCTCTGCAGCGTGTAGACAACCCCTGTATTCGGCTGCTCCTGTCCCGTCGACAGGGTATTGTTGTAGTAGGGAACGCCGCTGTGGATATAACCACCGGTGGTGGTTGTATATCCCAGCATCCGCAGGCCTTCGGCGACTATGCCGCCCGGGCCCTGCGAGGCGCTGGCGATCAGGACGCCGCCGGCGGCGCTCGGGTTCACGTTTACCAGGCCGGTGTTAAAGACGGTCTGGATCGGCACCTGGACGGCAGCCTGAGAAGGCGAGCCGTTATCCACGGTCTGGCCGGGCGTGTCCGACCTGATGTCCACGATCTGGCCGGCAGTGTTATACGTTGTTGTACCGTTGCCGACATTGCCCAGTGTCGACTGGATGGACCAGTATGCTGCGCAGCGCACCAGGTCGGCGTCGCCGCCGCCGCTGGTGCAGCCACCCGGAACGGTGCCCGGTGGTGTGTAGGTGCTGGTAGCGCCGGGAGCGCTGATCGGGTTGGTGTTGGTGTAGGGGGTCACCGGAGTGTTGGTCCAGCCGTCGCGGCCCCAGGTAAAGCCATACACCTTTGGTACGGAGCCGTCTGTGGCCAGGCCGCCTGTCTGGGCGATGTAGCCCCAGCCGCCGGTAGCCGGCGCGGCCGTGTGGTCGGTCATGCAGTAGTCGACAATGTCGGGCACATGGCCGGTTGCCGCCTCGTGGGCGTCAACCAGGGTCTTAACGTCCGCGATTGCTCCGGCCTCGAAGCAGTTGTTGCCGGCGGTGGCCGAGTTCCAGTTGCAGCGGAAGCTGGTTCCCGCAATCGCCGTGGTGAGCTGATTCAGGTTGTCGATCAGCACCGGGGCCTTGGCCAGGTCGTCGCCCTCTCCCAGGACGTTCAGGCCGTTGGTGTCGCTGCCCGACGAGTTAAGCATACTGTGAAGCGTCTTCTGGTTTACGTAGAAACCGGAGGGCGTGCTTTGCGAGGCAGCGACGCTGCCCTCGCCTTCGCCGACGCCGGCGCCAGGATACTGCGCCTGGATGTACTTGTTCGCGTAGCACTGGACCTTTTGCCAGTCTGTGCCACTGCAACCGGGGACGATGCCGTTGGCCTTGCTGGTGGTGACAAAGCTCAGGCTCACATAAAGCCCCAGCACCAGCAGCAGGCCCAGCATGACAATTGCCGAGCGAATCAGCAGTTTCGAACTTAGTTGCATCCTTCCTCCCTTCAAACCTTTCTGGTTTTGTGGTTTGCTTGTTGGCCGGGGAGCGGAAAGAGCCGGTCAATTGCCCGTTCCCCGATGTGATTCGGTTAGATCGGTTGGGATATTGACAAGGCATTACTTGCGGACTTGCAGTCCGCTGCCTGCGACCACCTCCTTCGCCATAAGGTGACGGCCTGACCTGCCGGCCATTATTTCTTGACGCATACTCAGAGCCTGCCTTTTAGGTAAAACCGGTAAACCAATGAAAAAAACGGGAAACTGAGGGCTTTCTATAACCAGGGCGAAACACGACAGAATTATATGAAAAACGCGGAAAAAGTCAAATACTCCTGCGGCTTCCGCACAAATACGGCAAATGCAGGAGAAAAAACTGCCGCCCCAGGCAAGGGGGAAAACGCCTGTCTTGTTTGCTTGCTCCTTCTTGCTTATGGCGCCGCTTGTGGAAGCCGCCGCTTTCAAACCTGCCGCAATTCCCCCAGATTGCGGGTTAACCTCACTATATCACCGCCCCCTCTCCCAGGCAACAATTCGACTGTTAAATTTGACCAGACCCCTCGGCTTCGCCTCCACCACCCGCCATCCCCTTTTTCATTCCCACTCGATCGTGCTGGGCGGCTTGGAGGAGATGTCCAGCGCCACCCGGTTGACACCCTGCACTTCATTGATAATCCGGCTGGAAATTGTCTCCAGCAGGTCGTAGGGGAGGCGGGCCCAGTCGGCGGTCATGGCGTCCTCGCTGGTGACGGCGCGGATGACGACCGGATAGGCGTAGGTGCGCTCGTCGCCCATGACGCCGACGCTGCGGACAGCCGGCAGCACGCAGAACGACTGCCACAGCTCCCGGTAAAGCCCGGCGCGGCGCACCTCTTCCTGGAGGATGAAGTCTGCCTGCCGCAGTATCTCCAGGCGCTCGCGGGTGACCTCGCCAATGATGCGGATCGCCAGGCCGGGGCCGGGGAAGGGCTGGCGCCAGACCATCTGGTCCGGCAGCCCCAGCTCCTCGGCGACGCTGCGGGCCTCATCCTTGAAGATGTGCCTTAGCGGCTCCACCAGCTCCAGGTCCATGTCAACCGGCAGGCCGCCGACGTTGTGGTGCGACTTTATCCGGGCCGCGTCGCGGGTGCCGCTCTCGATCACGTCGGAGTAAAGCGTCCCCTGGACCAGGAAGCGGGCCCCCTCGAGCCTGGCGGCCTCTTCCTCGAAAACGCGGATGAACTCCTCGCCGATGATCTTGCGCTTCTCTTCCGGCTCGGTGACGCCGGCCAGGCGGCTCAAAAACCGCTCCTGCGCCTGGACGTGGACAAGCGGCACGTGAAAATGGTTCTCGAAGGCGTCGATCACCTGCTCGGCTTCGTTCATCCTCAGCAGGCCGTGGTCGACAAAAATGCAGGTGAGGTTGTCGCCGACGGCGCGGTAGACCAAAAGCGCCGCCGTGGACGAATCAACGCCGCCGGAAAGGCCGCATACTACCTTCTCGCTGCCGACCTGGCTGCGGATCTGCGCCGCCGAATCCTCGATGATGGACACCGTGGTCCACTCCGGCTGGCAACGGCAGGGCCCAAAAAGGAAATTCTTGATCACGTCGGTGCCATAGGGAGTATGAACCACCTCGGGGTGGCACTGGATGCCGAACATGCGGCGCTTGGGGCTTTCCATCACCGCCACCGGCGAGCTGGCCGTAGAGGCGGTCACTTCAAAATCAGCCGGCGCCGCCGTCACCGAATCGCGGTGGCTCATCCAGCAGGTCTGCTCGGCGGGCAGGTCGTTGAAAAGGGCCACCTCCTTGTTGACTTTCAGTTTGGTCTTTCCAAACTCGCTCTTGCCGGTGCGGGTGACAGTGCCGCCCAGCGTGTGGGCCATTAGCTGCATGCCGTAGCAGATGCCGAGCATAGGGACGCCCAGCTCAAACAGGGCCGGATCGAGGGAGAGGGCGTCTTCGGCGTAAACGCTGGCGGGGCCGCCGGAAAGGATAATGCCCCTGGGGCCGCGGGCGGCAATCTCATCCACGGGGGTGTCGTAGGGAACCAGCTCCGAATAAACGCGGCACTCGCGCACCCGCCGGGCGATTAGCTGGCTGTACTGGGCGCCGAAGTCAAGAACGAGGACCGTGTCCATGAGGGAAATATTATAACAGGAACAGCGCCGGCAGTGGACGCGGCGGCCGCCGGCGAATGGCTGGTTTATTTCTCAGCCGCGACGTAATTATGAAGCAGGCCCGTTTTTCTCCGCCACTCCCGCTTCGGCAAAGGTGGCCATTTCCGCGAGCACCTTGGCGGACGCCTCAGCCAGGCTGGCGGCGAGCGCAGCGCCGGTGCCTTCGCCCAGGCGCATGTCCATGAACAGCATCGGTTTTAAGCCCAGCGTATCCAGCATCAGCCTGTGGCCCGGCTCAACGCTTACGTGGGAGGCGATCATGTAGCTTTTACACTGGGGACAGAGCCCGGCCGCAATCATGGCGGCGGCGCCGGAGATAAAGCCGTCGATCACCACTGGCGCCCGTCCGGCGGCGGCGCCGAGGATGACCCCCGCCAGGCCGCCGATCTCCAGGCCCCCCACCTTGGCCAGCACGTCCAGCGGGTCGGCGGCATCCGGCTGGTTGACCTCAATGGCGCTTTTTATCACTTCCTGCTTTTTCGCCAGGGCATTGTCGCCAATGCCAGTGCCGCGGCCAATCGCAACATCCGGCCCGGCGCCGGAGAAGACTGTCAGGATGGCGCTGCTGGGCGTTGTGTTGCCGATTCCCATGTCGCCGGTGCCCAGCAGGGTGGCCCCGCCGCCAAGCTCGGCCCCGGCGACCTCGATGCCGGCTTCAATGGCAGCTGCGGCTTCTTCCTGGCTCATGGCGGGCCCGGCGGCAATGTTGGCTGTCCCGGGCCGCACCTTTTTCGGGATTACTCCGGGGATGTCCAGGGGAGCGGCAACGCCCACGTCCACGACCCTCACCTCGCAGCCGCTGTGGCGGGCGAGCACGTTGATGCCGGCGCCGCCGCCGGCAAAATTGGCCATCATCTGCAGCGTCACTTCCTGGGGGAAGGCGCTGACGCCCTCGGCAACGACGCCGTGGTCGCCGGCCATAACAATAATTACCTTTTTGTCAATAACGGGCAGCGCGCGGCCCTGGATGCCGGCCAGCTGCACCGACAGCTCCTCCAGGACGCCGAGGCTGCCCTGCGGCTTGGTGAGCTGGTCCTGGCGCCGGCGCGCCGCCTGCATGGCCGCTTCATCCAGCGGCTTGATTGATGAGATGGTGGAATTCAGTTTTTGCAAGGCTTCTCCTCCGGGGCTTGCTGTTTGGCGTTTATTTTATACAGCGAAGAGTGGCGGCGCCCAGGGCCGCAGCCGACACCGCCGTTTGCAAAAGCAGCGGCGCCTGCCACTGGGACGCCCAAGGGGGACCCAGTGAATGAAATACGGGGCTGTGGGTGGGAAACCAGCGGTGGCGTCCCCGCTCGGGGTCCGTCCAGGGAAGCACCTGCTCAACATCCGGCAGGACGCCTCCCATGGCGCACCAGAAAGCGGGAGATGACCAGCCGCAGCTGCTGCCCACCAGCCCCAGGATGATCAGCACCCCCAGGCCCTCCGCCTTGTGGGCGGAGATGTCCTTGTGCGGCGTCAGGTCAAGAAGGGCGTGGGCGGCCACGCCAACGGCAAACGCCTTGAGCGGCTTTTTCATCAGCCGGCCGGCGGCGGCATTCAGGCAGGCATGTGGAATGAGCATCAATTAAATCAGACTCTGGATACCGGATTCTGGACACTGGAAAAACCAGCTCGTTTCCATTGAGTCCATTGCAATAATGGGCAGCCAACGCATTGGCCCGTTGATGATCATATAAGGCATGCATTTTTTGAGCAACCCGGGGAACAGGCGGGGACTTTTGCAAGTTTCTCAAATTTTTCAGGGAATTCCCCGATAGAACCAGGTTATAAACAATTGATAATGGACAAGAGTCACATGGGCCTTCCAGAGAGCCGCGGGGCAGGGCCGCTTTTTTTTGGGGTTTCAGGGTTTCAAGGATGCACGGGTAGAAGGGAGGTGGGAAGATGACAAATTCGTTTCGCGTTGCAATAGCTGTCTGTCTTGGGATAGTTCTCCTCCTTTCAGTCAGCGTCATTGCTTTCGCCGGGGACGGCGCCGGCGCCGCCGCTTTCCAGCAGTACTGCGCCGCCTGTCACGGCAATAACGCCCAGGGCACTGCTTATGCCCCCAATATCCAGGGCGAATCGGCAAGCGATGTGATTGAGACAGCGCGTGAGGGCGACGACAGCATGCCCGCTTTCTCGAAGGCCACCATCAGCGATTCGACGCTGCAGTCAATCGCGAATTACGTCTCGAGCCTGAGCAGCGCCGGCGATGATCAGTATGCCAATCACGGAGGCGATGGAGATCACCATCGTGGAGATGGCGAAAGCGCCAGCGGCAGCCAGTACGGCGGCCATCACGGCGGCCATCACGACAGCAGGCGTCACAGCCGCAATGACTAGCTGACGCATCAATCTTGGATTTTATAAACGAGGCGCTCTTCGGGGCGCCTCGTCACGTCTTCCGGCTTGACGGGCAGAGCGGCTCAACGGCGCATGAGCCGCAGAGCGGCCGGCCTGCCTTGCAGACCCGGCGTCCGTGCCGGACCAGGTTGACATGGAAGCTGTAGACATCATCCGCCGGCGTGATCGCGCCCAGGATGCGGTGGGCGCTCTCGCGGGTGGCCTTTGCTTCAAGCAACCCCAGCCTTTTAGCCACGCGGAAGACATGAGTGTCGACAGGCATCACCGGCCGCCCCAGTGCGAACAGCAGCACGCAGGCGGCAGTCTTGACCCCGACCCCGGTGAAGGAAGTCAGATAATGGATGGCCTCGCCGTTTCCCATTGTTTCCAGGAACTTGAAAGAAAGGCCCCCCTTGTCCCTGATAATGCCCTCAAGCGCTCCCTTGATGTAGCGCGCCTTGGCGCCGGCCAGCCCGCCGGAGCGGATGGCGGCGGCGATGCCTCCCACAGGCGCCGCAGCCACGTCCCGCCACCGGGGGTGCCTCTGCTTCAGCGCCGCCAGCGAGCGGGCCGCATTTGCGTCTGTGGTATTTTGTGACAGGATGGTGAAGACCAGCTCTTCTGCTGGTGAGAAGCGCGGTTGCCATTCGGGGCGGCCGTAGCGCCGCTCCAGGCGCTTGATGACAACCGGCAGGCGCGCAGGCGAGATCAACCGAGGTCGTCCCTGCCGGAGCAGATTTTTATGGCGGCCGGGACAACGGAAACCGGGAGCGGCAGCTCGCCGATTACTTCGCCATCGCTCTGGACCGGCACCGGGTCGCCGCTCGGACAGCTGATATCTACGGCCGCGGCGCGAAAGTAATCAGCCAGTGATGAGTCAACATGGTTATGCCTCAGCGCTGCCGCCCAGAAATTGAGCATTTCCTGGAGTTTCTTCCCCTTGAGGACACAGACGTCAAGCAGGCCGTCGGTAATGCTGGCTTCCGGCACAGGGCCAAACTTTCCCCCGTAGTAACGAGAATTGGCCACGATGACAAAAAAACCCTCGCTCTCATGGTCCGGCGCCGCCACCTTAAGAAGAGGCAGGTCGCTCTGGATCAGGGTCACCAGGCCGGTGACCGGGAACGCCGCCCGCCGGATCGATTTTTTCAAGGCGGGGATGACATTCTTGATCACGAGGGCGTCAAAGCCGATCCCCGCCATGAGGGCGAAATAGCGGCGGCCGGCCAGGCCCAGGTCGATGGTAACGCTCCCCCCTTCGCATGCCAAACGGCAGGCCTCGCCAACCTTCAGCGGCACCCGCATCTCCATGGCCAGCACGTTGGCGGTGCCGGCGGGGATGATGGCCAGCTCGGTGCCGCTTAGAGCCAGGCCGTTGATAACCTCGTTAATGGTGCCGTCTCCTCCCGCGACGGCGACCCTGGGGGTACCCGCCGCCGCCAGCCGCCGCGCGATGCTGGTGGCCGAGCCCACCCCGGATGTGGGCAGCAGCTCAGCCCGGCGCCCCAGCGCTGCCAGTTTTTTTGCCGCTTTGCGCACCTTGCGCTCGCTGCCGGCGCCAGAAATGGGGTTGTAGATCAGGGGGAGTTCCAAGTTTCCAGTTCCAAGTCTCGCGTTTGGCGAAAAATTATGACTATTGTTTACTATTTGTCAAGTATTTTTAAGCTTTTGGGTTTTATCCAAAATCCAATATCCAAAGTCCAAT
>JACWAD010000016.1 GCA_014874175.1 Thermoleophilia bacterium | reverse complement strand
AGCTGCGTGTAACATCCCATAGTGCTCCTTTGACTTTGCCGTCTTCAGAAGCACTGATGTTATCGCAGCTTGCCTCTTTAAGACGACTTAGTGTTGCACTTGGAAGTTGAATCCGGGCTGGATGCCCTGGAAAAAATCGGGGGCTTTCGCTGGCGCGGCGCCGGTTTCGGCGCCTGGCTGTTTAGCATCGCCCGCCACGACGTTCTGGATCACTTTCGTCGGCGAGGCAAAAACAGGGAAGCCGCGATAGAGGATGATCACATGAATATCCCTTCTCCCGAGTTTGTTGATGCAACAGCCGAGGCAGCCTGGGACAGGCGCACGTTGCGCAACGCGATCTGGCAGTTGCCGGACGAACAGCAGCAGGTGTTGCTGCTAAAACTGATGGTGAACTTCAGCAACCGCCAGATCGCAGTGGTATTGTCAAAAAGCGAGGGCGCTGTCAAAGCATTACAGCACAGGGCCCTGATAAACCTGAGGAAGATCCTGAAAGGAAACGACGATTAACGGGGGACCGAAAAACAAAACAGCCAGGCTGGCGGATCTTCTTAACCACGACCTTGAAGATTTAACCGCCGGGGGCGGCTTCGGCACGGACAGCCGCGGTCATGGTGAAGCAGTTGCTGAGCTTGAGCCGCTGCTGAAGCTGGCTTACGCCTGCCGCGAGGCGCTTACAATCGAGGCAAGCCCGGGGCGGCGCGCCGCCGTCAAGACCAGGGTGATGGCGGCGGCGGCTGAACGCATGCGCGCGCCTGTTAAAAAGCGGCCACTCAGGAGATTCCTGCTTAAGCCCGCCGCTGCCGGGGCCGTAATACTGGCGCTTTCCGGCGCCACGGCGCTGGCGGCCAACTCAGCCGGTCCCGACAGCGTCCTCTATCCGTTAAAGCAAAAAATTGAGGAAGCCCGCAGCTATATCGCCTTCAGCAAACTGAGCCGCGCCGCCGTCTCGGCCGGGGATGCCGGCAAACGGCTTGACGAGATCAAGACGATGGTGAACAAGGGCAAGCCGCAGTATGTCTCAGAGCTGCTTGCAAATTACGACCGGCAGATCGGCAACGCGCAAAATCTGGCTGCAGCCGCCAAGCAGGAGGGCGATGATATAACGTCGGTAACGGGCATGATCGACGCCACCCGCGCCCGCCACGATGCCCTCATGAAAGAAATCTTCGGCAGGGTGCCGGCCAGTATCCAGGCCGTAATCCTCCATGAGGAGGGCGCCGGCATGGCCAGCGGCATTCCGGCTGCGGGGCAAAGCGGCGTGATGAATCCAGGCAGGAGCGCAGGCCGTGCCGGCCCGGGTCCCGGCGGTGGCAACCCGAACCCTGGCGGCTCCCAGGGCTCATCCGGCGCTTCCGGAAGCGCCCCCGGCAACGGGCGGATGCCGGGCGGCTCCGCGCAGAACGGCGGACAGAACATGCCTGCCCCGCATGGCGGCGGAAATCCGGCAAAGCCTTCCGGACAATCCCCCGGACAATCCCCGGCGCCGGCAGGTTCTGGCTCCGGTCAGGGCATGCCGCCAGGCGCGCCCCAGGGCGCCCAAGCACCCGCTCATAACAGCGGGCAAGGCTCCGCCTCCCCGCCGCCCGGGGGCGGCATGCCCCGGGCGGGCGCTAGCCTGCTCCCGCGGGTTTCAGCGTAGCAGGCGTAAACAGCCGGGCATTTCGTTTCCGGAAATTTTGTTTCACGTTTCACGTTTCACGGAAAAAACATTAAAGACATTTGGCGTAAAATATCCCGGCGGGCTGGTTTCCAGCGTCCGGCCCAGATATAATATAAGACGGCGTGGGATATAAATAAGAGGGCGGGTTTTAGCGGCTCCGGAAGGAGAGAAGTCATGTTTGACGGAATATTTGCACCTCAACACCTGATTCTGGTTCTTATTATCGCGCTGATAATCTTCGGCCCCAAGCGCCTGCCGGAGATTGGCCGCGGCCTGGGAAAGGGCATCCGGGAATTCAAGGGCTCGATGAACGAGGCTATATCCGGTGCGGCTGATGAAGCCAAGGAGAACAAAACAGAGACGAAAAACGAGAAGACCTCGTAAAGCCTCAGGAAAGTTTCCGGACATACTGAAAGCCCCGCGGCATGCGGGGCTTTTCGTTTCGTGTTTACCGATTGCCGTTTCACGGGTTTTCGCGAAACGTTAAACTTTTACTTCAGCTCCGCCAATTTCTCAAGAAGCATCATGTTCTCTGCCTCCGTGCCGACGCTAACGCGGATGTAACCCGGGCAGGCCAGCGGCCGGCCGGGCCGGACGATGACGCCGCGCCTCATGAGCTCTTCCGGCACGTCATCCGCCGCCACGGACAAACCGCTGACATCAACCAGCATGAAGTTGCTTTGCGTCTTGACATAACCGGCGCCGAGCCCCGTCAGGCCATCGTAAAGCTGGCGGCGCCCGGCCCTGTTCAAAGCACGCCTCTCCCGCAGCCTCTCATCCAGGCCGAGCGCCGTGAGCGCCGCCGCCTGGGCCAGCATGTTGACGTTAAACGGCTGGCGCACCTTGTCAACCACTTCCTTGACCTCGGGCGAACAAACGCCATAACCTGCCCGCAGGCCACACAGGCCGTAGATCTTGGAGAACGTCCTCAGAACAATTACGTTGGCGCGCTCGCGGCGCAGCTTCAGGCCGTCCTGCGAATCTTCCTCCTCGACGTATTCGTTGTAAGCCTCGTCGAGCACCAGCAGGCAGTCTGCCGGGATGCGCGCCGCAAAGGCGGCAATGTCTCTGTAATGCAGGTAGGATCCGGTCGGGTTGTGCGGGTTTGTGAGAAAAACGATCCTCGTTTTGCCGGTGACCGCAGCCGCCAGCGCCGCCAGGTCGTTAGCGAAATCCTTGAGTGGAACCTTCACCGGCGCCGCACCGCGCGCCCGGGTCACTTCCTCGTAGACCAGGAAGGTTGGGTCGGAGAAGACGGCTTCCGTCCCCGGCTCCAGCATTATCAGGCTCAGCCAGATGAGCAGCTCGCAGGAGCCGTTGCCAACGATGAGCTCACCGGTTGAGACGCCGTAGCGCGCCGCCAGCGCCGCTTTCAGGTCGCGGCATTCGGAGTCGGGGTAGCGGTTGAGGTCGTTGAACTTCTGCGTGATGACCTCCAGCACCTCCGGGAACGGCGGCAATGGCGACTCGTTCGACGCCAGCTTGATGACTTTCTTCGGGTCGAGGCCGTAACGCCGCGCCACCGCCGCAATGGGAGCGCCGGCGACATAAGGTGTTATGCTCTTAAGTCGCGGTATAAATTTCATGGCCGATCATGTTTCCGGTTGCCAGGAATATCGTACTTAAAATTACTACCTGTCAAGTTGGCTTCGGGTTTCGGGCTTCTGTTTTTATCCACCATCCACCATCCACCATCCGGGTTTTTTACTCCGGCAGGTCGGTGCGTAGCTGGCGGGCGCCGTGCAGGTAGGCGTGGCGGATATCTTCCTTCACTTTTTGCGAATAAGCATGCATCATGACGCGGACGCAGCGGCCGACGCTGCCGGCCACCGGGATCTCCTGCGAGCAGAGCAGCGGCGTGCGGGAAAGGCCCATGTTGCGGGCCGCCACCGCCGGGAAGTCGGATACCAGGTCGGGCGTGGCCGTAAACATGATGCTGACTATGTCATCCGGCACCACGCCGTTGCGCTGCATCATCTCCTGTAGCAGCTCGCCGGTGCGCTCCCGGATCTGCTCCGGCGCATCCTTCTCCACCGTGGTGGCGCCGCGCACGGCCACCAGCCGCCAGCCGCCCTCCTTCACTGCTGGTCCTTCTTGCAGTCAGTCATTTTACGCAGCCGGGATGTTTTCCGCGGAGCGGTTCTTCCCGAGGCAAAAGCGGAGCGGGAAACTTCCCGGCTGCCTGCTTTAATCCACCGCTGCAATTTCCTCACTTCCTTTTCTGTCAAGGGCCTGGACTCGCCTGGCGCCAGGCCTTCGTCAGTTAACATTGCGTATCTTTCGCGGTGCAGATGGAGCACCGGGTGGCCTACCGCATCCAGCATGCGCCGCACCTGCCTTTTGCGTCCCTGGTGGATGACCAGCTCCACGACGCTGCCCCGGCCATGGCTGCCCGTCAGCCGCGCCCCGGCCGGCGCTGTGGGTCCGTCTTCCAGCTCCAGGCCCTGCCGCAGCTTTTTCAGCTCCTGCTCCCCAACCGCGCCCTCGACTTCGGCGACATATACTTTATCAACCTCGAAGCGGGGATGCATCAGCCCGTGAGCCAGGGCGCCGTCATTGGTAAGGATAATCAGGCCGGTGGTGTCCTGGTCAAGCCTCCCCACCGGAAACAGCCTCGCCCGGCTTTTAACCAGGCCCCTGACCGTCGGCCGCCCCCATGGATCAGATACGGAGCTAACCACACCTGCAGGCTTGTTGAGCAAATGGTATTCAAGCAGCTCCGGCTCGACCGCGTGGCCGTCCAGCCAGACCGCGTCGCCCGGACCGACCACTGACCCCATCTCAGTGACCGTCTCGCCATTGACCTGGACGCGGCCGGCGGCGATGAGCTCCTCGCTCTTGCGGCGCGAAGCCACGCCGGCCCGGGCAAGATATTTTTGCAATCGCTCAGGCAACTGTTTCCAAGGCTGCAGGAGTGCTCCGCGGAGCGGTTTTCCCCGAAATAAAAGCGGAGCGGTGCACTCCTGCCGACCTCTATCCTCGTTTTTCCGCGGCCAGGTGCAGCTTCTCCCTCAGTTCTTCGACGTCCGCCGGCGTCGCCTCGAACCCTTCAATCGGCGGCAGCGCCGCCAGGCCAGGCAAACCGAACAGCTTTTCAAAGACTGCCGTGGTCCGGTACTTGATGGCGCCGGTATGTTCGCCTCGCCCCGCCTCCATCAGCAGGCCCTTGTCAACCAGTGTGTTCACGACCGTGTCGGCGCCGACGCCGCGGATGCGGGCAATTTCCGGTCGGGTCACCGGCTGCAGGTAGGCCACGACAGCCAGCGTCTCCATTGCCGCCGGCGAGAGCGAGTAGCCGGCGGGACGTTCGCAGAAGCGCTCAACGGCGGCGCGGGCATGGTCGCTGGTCCTGAATGCGTAGCCGCCGGCGACTTCGGCAAAAACAATGCCGCTGCTGCCTTCTGCGAACTTCACGCGCAGAGCTTCGACTGCACCGGCCAGCTCATTGCCATCGGCACCGGTAACTTCCGCAAGCATCTCCAGCGATACCGGCTCCGTGGAGATGAAGAGGACGGCTTCGATGTTGCAGACCAGCCCTGACGTTTCAGGTTTAACGTTTAACGATCCACGACTGGCGTCTGAAGCAGATGACTCATCTTCGCTGTCCTTTTCATAGTTATTGTCAATGTCATCAATATTGACCTTTTCAACAACAGCAGAAACGAGCCCGCTTTCGTCTTTAAGGCCGGCTTCCTCTTCTCCTTCTATTTCCTGCTCGTCCTCATGGAAACCGCTAATGTCCGATTTCATCAAACCTCCAACGACTGCATCAGGATTCGTGAAACGCAAAACGTGAAACGCATTATAACTATGCGATTTTCCTGTCCTTCCCTGCCTCGTAAATAAGGATTTGACCAAAAAGATGCTCCTGCTCAACATTCAGCTCGCCCGAATTGTACATCTCCAGAAGAGCGAAGAAGGCAACCGCCTGCGTGATCCGGTCGGCGCCGCCAACGATCTCGTCGAAAGCAACACGGGAGCGCTGTCTGACCGCACTTCGGATCGCTTTCATCTGCTCCCAGACGCTGGCGGTTGCCATCAACATGTGATCGGTGACGATCCGCGGCGGTTCGGCCAGCAGCACCGCGACTGCGGCAGAGAGCCCTGCCGGGTCATGCATTTGCGCCACTTCCGCCTCTGGGCGGCGTCCCGGCTTGGGCAGGGGCGCGGCGCGGAAATGCCAGTGGCGGGTATCAGCATAGCGGCCGCGCAGCCAGGCCGCCGCTTCCTTGAATTTCTTGTAGGTCACCAGGCGCAGAACCAGCTCGTCGCGCGCTTCTTCCGGAGTCAGATCCTCCAGCTCCACCGCCTCCGGCCTGGGCAGCAGCTGCGCCGATTTGATCTCCATCAGGGCGCTCATCAGGATGAGGAACTCGCTGGCGGCCTCCATGTCCAGCTCCGCCTCTTCCTCCAGCCGCTCCAGGTAGGCAATGACGATGTCTGCCAGCGATACCTCGAAGATGTTGACTTCTTCACGCAGGATCAGCGCCAGCAGCAGGTCAAACGGCCCCTGGAACACTTCCAGGTCCAGGTCAAGCAGCTCTATATCCCAGCGGCCGGCCATTATTTTAAATTATGAACCAGGCAATCCCTTGACATAAACCTGATGGCGCCGCAATTCCGTCTGACTCCATAGGTGAAACGTTAAACGTTAAATGTGAAACGGTTTTTATATGCCGATGGCAGCGCATGCTTCGTCCAGCACCTCCGTGGCAACCGCCTGGGCGCGGGAGCGGCCTTCCTCAAGTATTGCCTCGACGCGGCCCGGCTCGGCCAGGAGCGCCTCGCGTTTCTCGCGGATTGGGTCAAGCACCGCCAGGATGCGGTCCGCCAGGCGTGCTTTACACTCCGTACAACCTATGGTAGCGGCGCGGCAGCCCTTGTCTATCTCGTCGACCTCGGCAGCCGGCGCCTCAAAAAACCTGTGATAGGAAAAGACATTGCAGCGGTCGGGGTGGCCCTTGTCGGAGAGCCGCTGGCGGGCCGGATCGGTGAACATGGACATCACCTTGCTGCGGACAGCTTCGGGAGCTTCGGCAATGTCAATTGTGTTTCCGTAGGATTTGCTCATCTTGCGCCCGTCCAGGCCCAGCAACCGGGGGGTCTCGGTGAGGATGGCGCGCGGCTGGGGAAAGACAGGCCCATACAGGCCATTGAAACGGCGCACAATCTCACGGGCCAGCTCCAGGTGCGAAAGCTGGTCCTCGCCCACCGGCACGCGTCTTGCCTTGTAAAGAATGATGTCCGCGGTTTGCAGGACCGGGTAGCCGAGGAAGCCAAAAGTGGCGATGCGCTGGCCCAGCTCACCGATCTGCTCCTTGTAGGAAGGGACCCGCTCAAGCCAGGAAACAGGCACAATCATTCCCAAAAGCAGCGCCAGCTCGCTGTGCTCCTTGACCTCGGACTGGCGGAAGATGACGCTGCGATCTTCGTCAATGCCGGCGGCGATCCAGTCCGCCACCATCTCGATGCCGTCCTGTTTCATGTGACTGGTATTGTCAAAGCGGGTGGTAAGAGCGTGCAGGTCGGCCACGCAATAAAAGCAGTCGAACTCGTCCTGAAGCCTTACCCAGTTGGGAAGCGCCCCCAGCAAGTGGCCGAGATGCAGGCGGCCGGTGGGCCGCATTCCGGAAAAGACTCTTTCGCGCGGGGAAAGCTTGGTCTCGGGCATGAAAGAATTCTAACCGAGGGATGGCAAATATTAAAGTTACTGATCATCTGTTCGCTCAGGAGGCTTGTCGTCTCGTTCGCGGAGCCTGTCCTGGGCAAAGCGAAGGGCTCAGGGCAAGCTCTGAAGCGAAGCACCTATTTTCACCCTGAGGGGAGCCGAAGGATCCCGGTTTTAAAATTCAGATTCTTCGTCGCCTTCAGCTCCATCCACCATCCGCTTTCTGATGCGCTCTTCATCCATGCCGAAGAAGTGGCCCAGCTCGTGCATGACCGTCTCACGCACCTGGCGGCGGATTTCCTCGTCACTGGCGGACATCTCTTCGATGGGAACGCGGAAGATGGTGATGCGGTCCGGGAGGACGCCGTAATAGCCGCGGTGGCGCTCCGTAAGCGGAATGCCCTCATAGAGTCCCAGGAGCCTGTGCGGGTCGCTGAGGCCCGCTCTTTCCAGCTGCACGGGCGCAGCCCAGTCGGCAACCACTATGGAGACATTCTCCAGGCGTGAGGCGAAGCGGTGCGGCAAAGACGCCAGGGCTTCCTCCACCAGTTTTTCAAAGCGTTCACGCTTCAAAAGCAGATGGTGGAAAACCGGATAGAGGATACCGGATGCTGGATGCTGGATTCTGGATAAACCGAAACCCGGAAACGGAAACCGGCAACTGGAAACGGCAGGCCGCGGCTAGCGCCGCGGCGAGAAATGTTCAATGAGCGCGCGGCGGCAGGATTCCTCGCACTGCTCCCGGTTATACGCCTTTTCCACGTTGACGCTGCAGTGATCGAGCGGCGGCCCCATGACCTTGACGGCGCCAAACCCGCCCTTGCGCTTTTCCAGCTCGTGGAATCCATTCAGGTCTATCTCAACGCCGAATACCTTGTAAAGGCAGCCAAAATAAGTGGAATTTCCCTCGTCGTAGGAATAAATATACTTGCAACCGGAGTCGAAACAGTTAGCGGGGTAAATGACCTTTTCGCAAAGCACCCCGCAGGCCGCGCACTCCAACTCGCCGGAGAGTTCCAGAAATAAAGACATATGTTTCCTTCCATGCTCGAAACCGTCACAGTTCTCTTCTTTCCCGCCCGCGCGAACCTGAACGGCTACTCGACTTTCTTGCTTATTGTAAGGGTTTACAGCCTCCCGGGCAAGACGCAGTGGTTCAAGAAAACTTTTGCCGGGTAGAAGTAATTTGAATTGACAAATCCGCTCACCTGAAAGAGAAAGTGCCCGCATCCCGGATTAAACAGATACGCACCCGCGGCGGCCGGCTCGTCCCTTTTGATCCCGGCCGGATCGAGCGGGCGGTTTATCAGGCAGTTACGGCGGTCGGAGAGCAGGACGGCCGTGTCGCCGGAAATCTGGCGCGCCAGGCGGTGGCCCGGCTGCAGGAGCGCTACCCTGGCGGGACGCCTTCTGTGGAAGAAATCCAGGACGTTGTTGAAGAAGCGCTTATTGGCCGGGGGCCACCGGGGGTCGCCAAGGCCTATATCACTTACCGGCGCCGCCACGCGGACATCCGGGCCTCGAAACAGTTCCTGGGGGTTACAGATGACCTGAAGCTGCCCCTAAATGCCCTGACGGTTTTAAAGAAGCGTTACCTGGTCAAGGATGATGACGGCAACGTGATCGAGACGCCCGGGCAGCTCTTTCGCCGGGTTGCCAGACATGTTGCCGCGGTTGAGGCCAGTTACGATGACGATGCCGCCGCCGCGGAAGAAACTTTTTACAGGATGATGACGTCCGGCGAGTTTATTCCCAATTCGCCGACACTGATGAACGCCGGCACCCAGCTGGGCATGCTCTCCGCCTGCTTTGTCCTGCCGGTGGAAGACTCGATCGACGGCATTTTTAATTCCGTCAAGCATATGGCCCAGATTCACCAGGCCGGAGGCGGCACCGGTTTCTCCTTCTCGCACCTGCGCCCCCGGGGAGACAGGGTAGGATCAACCAAGGGCATAGCTTCCGGGCCGGTAAGCTTCATCGGCGTCTTTGACGCCGGCACGGAGGTGGTCAAGCAGGGCGGACGCAGGCGGGGCGCAAACATGGGGGTGCTCAGCGTGCATCATCCCGATATCCTCCAGTTTATCGGCGCCAAGCAGCAAGAGGGGTTCCTGAGGAATTTCAACATTTCCGTGGCGGCCTCGGACACGTTCATGCAGGCGGTAAGGCAGGATGGCGAGTTCAAGCTCATCAATCCGCGCAACGGCAAGGTAACAGGCAGCCTCAGGGCCGGTCCGGTGATGGAAGCCATCGCCAGCAACGCCTGGCGCACCGGCGACCCCGGCATGATCTTCCTTGACCGCATTAACGCCGCCAACCCGACGCCTCGGCTGGGACCAATGGAGACCACCAACCCCTGCGGCGAGCAGCCGCTGCTTCCCTACGAATCGTGCAACCTGGGCTCGATTGACCTTGCCAAGCTGGTTTCAGGCGGCGACATTGACCGGGAGCGCCTGGGCAGCATCGTTGAGAATTCCGTTCATTTCCTGGACAACGTGATTGACGCCAACCGCTTCCCCTTAAGAGAGATAACCGAGTTGACAAACGGCAACCGCAAGATCGGCCTCGGCGTGATGGGATTTGCCGAGGCGCTGATCAGGATGGGCATCCGCTACGACTCCGAAGCAGGCCTCGCCAAGGGCGAAGAGATCATGAAGTTCATCCAGGAGCGGGCCGTGGCCAAATCGCGGGAAGTTGCCGGGAGGCGCGGCTCCTTTCCAAATTTTGAGGGAAGCCTGTGGCAGCAGCGCGGCTTCGGAGCGATGCGCAACTCCACTGTCACCACCGTCGCCCCCACGGGCACGATCAGCGTCATTGCCGGCACCAGCAGCGGCATCGAGCCCCTGTTCGCCATTTCTTTCGTCCGGGATGTGATGGAAGGGACGCACCTTCTGGAGACCAACGCCGAGTTCGAGCGCGTGGCGCGCCAGCGCGGTTTTTACAGCGACGATCTGATGATGCGGATTGCGCGGGCCGGCTCGGTGCAGGGATTAGACGAGATTCCGGCGGACGTCAAGGATATCTTCCGCACCGCGCTTGACATTGAGCCGCATTGGCACGTGCGCATGCAGGCCGCTTTCCAGAAACATGTTGACAATGCCGTCTCCAAGACCATCAACCTGCCGCGCGACGCCGGCATTGACCAAGTAAGTCAGGCCTTCCTGCTGGCCTACGACCTCGGCTGCAAGGGAATCACCGTCTTCCGTTACGGCAGCAAGGAGCAGCAGGTCCTCTACCTGGCGGGAGAAGTGGTGGAAGGCGAGAAGACCGAGCATGTGCGCGCCAGCTCCGAGTTTGCGGGCGGCTGCCCGGCGGTGGACTGCGAATTCTAAACCCGGATTATCCAAGATCCAAAATCAATAATCCGGGTTTTGGGTTTATCAAAAGTCCAGCATCCGCTTCAGGTTTATCCGCATCCAGCATCACCATCTGCCATCCAAGTTTTTGCAGGGTTCCGGTCAACAGGCCAGAACTAATAACCTGGGTTTTTCTTGCAACATCCCGCTCGCTTTAATGAATGCTCCCGTAAAAACCGCCACGGGCGGCAGTGGGCTGGTGGGGGGCCTGCCTCGCACAAAACTGGTGACGCGTTTCGCGCTTGCGAACCTGGGCGCGCTTGCGTTTGCCGGGATCGCCTGCGTGCTTGCCGCCGGCTGGACCAGGGATCTGGCGGGGATTGTTTCACTGCCGGGAGCGCTCATCCTGATCGGGTTTGTCGCCATAATCCCCGGCTATCTGAATGCCTTCCTTTTACTTAACCTGCTCGGCTACCGGCAGGCAAATCTTGATCCAGGCATCAGGCTGCCGCCAATCTCCATCCTGATTGCTGCCCGCAATGAAGCGGAAAACCTGCCCGAGACCCTGCGAGGGATTTATGAGCAGGATTACCCCGAAGATGTCGAGACCATCGTCGTCGACGATGGATCCACCGACGGCACGCTTAATTACTTAAGATCAGTTCAGAAGCCCGGTCTTAATGTCATCTCCATACCACACGGCGGCAAGGCGGCTGCGCTTAACGCGGGGCTGGACGCCGTCTCGCACCGGGTGGTAGTGACAATCGACGCCGACACATTCATTTACAAGCAGGCCCTGAGGCGGATTGTTGCCCGCCTGGTCTCAAATCCGAAGTGCGCCGCCGTTGCCGGGTCGGTCCTGGCCAAGAATTCGCGTGCCAGCCATTTTACCCGCCTGCAGGAATGGGATTACTTTCTTGCCATCGGCGCAGTCAAGCGCCAACAGAGCATGTACAGGGGCACGCTGGTGGCGCAGGGGGCTTTCAGCGCCTTTCGCACCGGGGTGGTCAGGTCGGCGCGCGGCTGGCCCAACCGCATCGGCGAAGACATCATGCTGACCTGGGCGCTGCTGCGGGAGGGGCATCAGATTGATCACGAGCCGACTGCCGTCGCCTTTACCAAAGTGCCGGAAACCTACCGTCATTTCTTTCGCCAGCGGCAGCGCTGGGCGCGAGGCATGATCGAGGCGCTGAAAAACCACCTCGCCATCGTCTGGAAGCAGCGCAGCTTTGCCAGCTTTTTCGTCGCCCTGGACCTGCTCTTCCCCCCGCTCGATTTCTTCTTTACGACTGCTTTCCTGCCGGGCGTTATCCTGGCGCTGCTCGGCTACTATTACCTTGCCGGCGCCATGACGTTGCTGGTTTTGCCAATCACGGCGATAATCGTGCTGGTCATGCTCAGGTTCCAGAAGTCGGTGTTTAATTTCCTTGGCCTCAAAATAAGGCGCAATATCATCGGTTTCCTGGCCTACTTCCTCATCTACCAGTTTATTGTCTCTCCAATCTGCGTCGTGGGGTATGCGCGCGAGCTGCTTAATTTGGAGAGGAAATGGTAGCCCCCGCAATCGCCTTTCATTCACAGCTAAGTCGCCCTAATTAGTTAAACCGGTAACAAAAATCCGGGTTTTCCCCTATGGCGACTGCCGTAGCGGCGCGATATGCTCCTAAATAGTTTTTTATTGCCGATCAATCATGCGGCGCTTGGCTTACACAGTTAATTGGGATTTAGCGATACCGGAGGAGGTGAACAAATGCAGCTTACAAGACAAGCAGATTACGCTATCAGGGCCCTTCTGCATTTATCTGCCGTTGAGGCCGGTGAAGTCGTTCAGACCAAGGAGATTGCGGCCAGCCAGGACATTCCTGAGAAATACCTGCCCACGATCATGCGCACACTTGCCCGCGCCGGGCTGGTAAGAACCCTGCGAGGAAATCAGGGAGGCGTGATGCTCTCCCGTGATCCGGCCGACATCGACCTGCTGGAGGCAATCGAGGCGATCGAAGAGCCAATTCTTTTAAACCGGTGCTTAAGGGCAAAAGGAGAATGCAGCCGTGACGAGCTCTGCCCCGTATATCCCGTTTGGGCAGAGATTCAGGAATCTGTGATCGGCCGGCTTAAGTCCACCTCCTTCGCGGACCTCGTTGCCGACGGCGGCTTCCGCCAGGAGCCTTCCAAGGGATGGCATTTAACCAAAACGCGGGAGAGAGTGCCTGCTTAAAATGAATTAAATGCAGATGGCGACCTCGTTTCTGGCGCAGTTTCGGCGGTGGCCAAAGCTGCAGGCTTCGCTTTGGCTGCGCCGGTGTCCCTTCTGCCTCCCTGCCTTCGCCTGCCGCCGGTTGCTATCCGCAAACCGTCAATCATGGCGCCGCCCAGCTTCCCGCGAGCTGATTCTCCTGCCGCGCTTCCCCCTCCGAAAAAACCAATGTTCCGAATATCTGCCCGCCGGGCCTGGCGTTGGCAGTAATTTGATTATGAAGCCGTTTTATGCCATAGAACAATCCCTCCAATTAACAACCTTAATGACTGGATTAGCCACAAACGTTTCCTCTATACTGTTTAAAGCGATCATCCGATTAGCTCAAGAAACTGTCATCCTGAGCCAAAGGCGAAGGATCTCTGGTTTAAAAACCCAGATTCTTCGTCGCCGTTGGCTCCTCAGAATGACAAATCACTGTCCGTCCCGAGCTAACAGGATGAGCAGTCTGTTTAAATTTAAAGTCTGTCTTCAATTGCATACTGCTGCGCCGATAACGATTTGAAAGATTATTTCAGAATTCTGGAGGTTCACCAGAGCGCTTCGCCGGAGGTCATTGACCGCGCCTACAAAGCCTTGGCGCGGAAATACCACCCCGACGCCTATCCGCCTGAGCAAAGGCAGTGGGCAACCATGAAAATGCAAGAACTCAATGAAGCGCGTGAAGTGCTGACAGACCCCCGCCAGAGGGCCGAATACGACCGCTGGCGGCGGCTGGAATTCTGGCGCCTCTTCTGGCGGGAAGGCCTGGCCGGCCTGTCACGAAAATGGAGGTAGATTGTTCCGGCTGCCAACAAATTTCCCCGGCAAGAACTTGGTGCTGCTGCTTCTTGTTGGCGTATTGCTGCTGGCCGCTCTGGTCGCTGACCACATCTTCGTAAGTTATCAGCCAATCGATATTGTCTACGCTCTTCCCATTATTGCCGCCGCATTCCTGTTAAGCCCGCCGGAGGTGTTGGCGACCGGCCTGATTGCGATGGTCTTTGAGCTGACTACGGAACTGGAGCCACTTGCCAGGGAAGCCCTGTGGGTCGCTCCAACAGTGGGCGGTTTCGGGGCCGTAGTGGCGCTTGCGTCACTGTTTGTCCGCCAGTTTATCAGCAAGGTCAGCGAAACGCAGGAATCGCTGGAATCGTCCCCTCTCGCCTATGCCGAGTTTCGCCTGCCCGGTTACGCCATCGCCAGCCACAACGCCGCCTTTGCCAAGTTTTATACGGGCGGGAAAAAGCATCCGCCTCTTTTTGACGCCCTCCCGGAAGATGTGGCCGCACCCCTGGCGGAACTGATTGACAGGGCAGCGGCTACCAGATCCCGTGTATCGGCCGAGGAATTCCCCGTGATTGACAAAGAAGGACAAAGGTCATATTGGAATGTCAACCTGGTTCCCGTTAAAGCCCGCGGACGCTCAAACCCGGTTTCAGTCAACCTTTTTGCGGTCGATGTCACGGGAGCTGTCCAGCGCAGCCGAACGCGCGACGCCGCGCTCCGCATCAGCTCGGCAGTCATGTCAAGCCTGAACCTTGAAGAGACAATCCGGGTGGCAATGGAAGGCCTTGCTTATGTCGCCCGCACCAACGCGGGGGGCCTTTTCTTGCTTAAGGAAAAACACTGGGTCGGAGTTGCCGGATGGGGTGATTACACAGATGAGCTGGCCCGTCAACTGCGCTGGCGTTATGAGGACCTTCCCACCGGTGTGGACGCCGTGGAGTGCAAACAGGCTATCGCCATCGAGGATGCTGCCGCTGATCCCCGCTTCAGCAGGGAGAACCTGAAGCGGTTCAAAATCAGGTCCACCCTGGTCATACCGCTGGTAACGGGCAATCGCAAGATCGGCGTCGCCTGGCTGATTCAAACCGACCGGCAGAAGAAATTTTCTGCCGAGCAGGTCGCGTTCGCCACCGTGATAGGCGCCCAGGCGGCGCTGGCGATTGACAACGCCTCCGCCTATGAAAGCGAGCGGACAGTGCGGAAGTCGCTCGGCGCTATCGAGTCAGTCTCTGAAGCCGGGTTGACGTCGCTTAATTTAAACGAGGTATTAAACGAGCTTGTATCCCGTGCCAAGGATGCGCTGAAAATTGACGCAGCCATGATCATGCTTGAGAACGGGTACGAGGGCTGCCTCGAAGCGCTGGCGGTGGCCGGAGGCGCAAACCACGAAAAACCGGTCCTGAAAATGAAACCGGGCCAGGGTTTGGCCGGACGCGCCTTCGAGGAGGGCAGGCTTCTGAAAATCGATGATATCGGCGGCCGCGAAGAAGAGATGTGCCCGGATGAAGCCTGCCGCAAGGGAAGCTGTCCCTTTTCCGAAAAACAGAGCATCAAATCGGTTCTGGCGGCTCCGCTCAAGGCGGGCGGCAAGGTTATCGGAATCCTGCAGCTCGGCAGCCGCGAGACATCGTTCTTTCCCGGCGAGCAAAGCAGGCTGGCGCAAGTCCTGGCCGACCGCGCCTCGCTGGCGATGCAGAATTCGCTGCAGCATAACCTGACTCTGATCGAGCTGGCCAGGGTGGCCCTGGCCAGGGACGTGGCGGCGGCATGCGCCGGGCTGCATGATATTGGCGACATCGCCAAAAGCGCATTAAAAGCCATCCACCGGCAGCTTGACTGCCAGGCGTCCAGCATCTTTGATTTTGATCCGGATCAAAACGCGCTTGTCAGCGTCTCCTTCCAGGGGCATCCGGATAAAGTCGCGAAAAGGATAGCCACCATCCACCTTGACGAGGACACCTTCCTGGCAAGAGCCGTCAAGGAGCGCCGGATTATCACTCACGAGACAGATTCATCCGAGTCGGCTTCCCAGACAGAAACCTTTATCTTAAGTGAGCTGGGGATCGAAAAAAGCAGCCGCGCAGCGGTGCCCATCATTTATCAGAACGAGATCGTGGGCGGAATGGCGATAGCCTTCCCGGGACGTAAGCATTTTTCCAGTTCTGAAATTGACACCTTCAAAAGCGTCGCCAACCAGCTGGCCCTCGTCCTTCATAACTCCCATGCCCACAGTCGGGGCGATCATCCGCGGCCTGACATTGGCGCACTGTGATCGGGTTACTCGATACCGGGGACATATCAGCAGCCGGCTGGCTGGTAGCAGGCGCGGTCATGGTCCTGCTGGCCTGCGCATTCTTTTTCAGCCGCCGTTACTTGAGGCGCCTCAGAACCCCCCGCCAGGCGCTTAAAAATGCGCCGCTCGCCTACGCCCGTTTTGGCTTTCCAGGCTACAGGCTGCTTGACTGCAACGAAGCTTTCCAGAAGATGGCCCTTCATGACGGAAGCCGTCCCACAAATTCACTTGCGGAATCATTTCCGGAGGAAACCGCCGGCCAGCTGGCCGCATTAATGGACAGGTCCGTTTCCGAGGGGAAACAGATCGCCTCCGAAAATGTTTCCTTGCCGCCCGCTCAGGGCAGGAATACGGTCTGGTCGGTTGACATCATCCCGGCGCGAAGGCGCAGGCACGCAATCCCGGTGCACGTGACCATGTTTGCCGGCGATATCACGGAGCAGGCGCTGCGCTACCGCATCCGCCAGACGGCGCTGCGCATCAGCTCGGCGGTGATGTCCAGCCTTGACGTGGATGATACCGTCAGGATAGTGCTGGAAGGCCTCGCCTATATCGTCGGCGCCGACGCCGGCGTCCTTTTTTTACTCGAGGATGATCAATGGGAAAGGAGAGCCAGGTACGGCGTCTATGAAAATGAGGATGACCCTCTCCGCCTGCGAGTGCCGTACGACGATCTGATAACCTGTGTCGAAGCCATCGAGAAAAGACGGGTGCTGGCGATCGAGGATGCGGCCGCAGACGGACGTATCGGCGCCGGCAGGATCAAGCAGTACCAGATCAAATCGAGCCTGGTTGTGCCGTTGATATCAGGCAGCCGGCCTATCGGCGCCGCCTCCCTTAACCAGACGGACCGCGCCCGCGCTTTTTCCAAGGAACAGGTGGAATTTGCCGGGGTGATCGGGTCGCATGGGGCGCTGGCAATTGAAAATGCCTCGGTTTACCAAAAAGAACGGCTGGCGAGAAAATCGCTCGAGGCAATCGAAGCCATCTCAGAAGCAGGTCTGGCGTTTCTTGACGTTGACACTGTTTTGTCTGAGCTGGTGGAGCGGGCGCGCCATTTTCAAAAAATGGACGCCGCCGTCATCTTTTTGATGGATGAAAACCGCCGCTTCCTCGAGCACCGCGCATCAGCGACTGGCTCGGTTATGCCCGTGGGGAGCCGCAGGATAGAGCTGGATGAGGGCCTGCTGGGGCGAGCGGCAGCCGAGGAGGTTCCCAAGAAAGTTGACGATCTGGAGCTGGATGGAAACCAGTGTCCATTTTTCAGAAGCCTGGGCATGAAGTCGGCGCTGGCGGTGCCTCTTAAAATATACGTTGTTGTCGAAGGCGTGCTGGGAATTGGCAGCATGAAAAGGGCCGCATTCACAGCGGGCGACTGGGAGCTTATCCAGGTCATCGCTGACCGCGCTTCGCTGGCCGTGCAAAATTCAATGCTGCACAGCCAAACTCTGGCCGAGCTGTCCAAGGCGACGCTTCTCCGCGATGTGGCGGCGGCCTGCGCCGGTTCCTTTGACCTGAAGGAAATCTCCCGCCTCGCTCTTGACGCCATGGCAACGCACCTCGGCTGCCGGATCGCAAGCATTTACTATCTTGACAACAAGAGGAAGGCGCTTGTCAACATCGCTTTTTTCGGTCCCATCACGATCAAGGATCACCTGGGCATCCGCCGCCTTGACGAGGGCACCATGATCGTGCGGGCTGCGCTCGAACGGCGGCTCATATCCCAGGATGAGATCGAGCCTGACCAGATGCACCCTGGCGACGCCTTCATCATAAGCAAGCTGAAAGCAGAAAATACACGGCTCTGCACCTTGCCAATTATCTACAAGGACGAAGTGATCGGAGCAATGGCGCTCCAGTTTTCAGACAGAAAACCAATTACGCCATCGATGACCTATACAATAGGCAGCATCGCCAACCAGCTAGCGGTAGCGATTCACAGCTGTAAAAGCAGATAATGAATAGTGGATTCCGCGTTTCATGTTTAACGTTTCACGTTTCACGAAACCTCCTCGATGTCAAGTCCAAAATCTTCTGTAAATTCCCCTCGTCTCCAAGTTTTAGTTAGCTGATCGCCACCAACGTTCGATCTTTTGTCTTTTCCTCTGGTTTGTATTCTTTTAATTCTTCCATGTT
>JACWAD010000015.1 GCA_014874175.1 Thermoleophilia bacterium | reverse complement strand
TGATCGTACTGTTGGTTTCGGCCTGGATCTCGCTGATCAGCGCCTTTATCTTGTCAGTTGCGCCGACGCTCTCCTCAGCCAGGCGCCTGATTTCGCTGGCCACCACGGCAAAGCCGCGCCCCTGCTCGCCGGCACGCGCCGCTTCCACGGCGGCGTTCAGCGCCAGCAGGTTGGTCTGATCGGCAATGTTGTTGATGATCTCCAGAATTGTGCCAATGTGTTGCGATTTCTCGCCCAGGGCAAGGGTTTTTTCGGCTACCTTGCTGACTTTTTCGTTGATCGTGTGCATGCCTTCGATGGTGGCCGTCACGGCGGCCTGCCCCTCGCCCGCGTGAGCCAGCGTTTCCTCCGCGACGCGCGCCACCGACTCAGCCGTTTCCGCAATCTGCTTGGCGGTGCTGGCCAGCTCTTCGATGGTGGACGTGGTTTCAGTGACTGCCGCCGCCTGCTCCGAGGAAGCGCTTACCTGCTGCTCGATAGCCGACAAAATCTCACCGGAAGCTGCCGATGTCCGCTCACCCATTTCCTTGATCTTGGCGCTGAGGCTGCCGAGGCCGTCAGTCATCTCATTAAAGCTCCCCGCCAGAACCCCCAGCTCATCTTCCGACTTAAGCTCGACGCGGCGGGTAAGATCACCGGCGGCGATCCGCCCGATGGCTGTGACAATATTTTTCAGCGGCCTTGTTATGGCCACCCGCAGCGTTGCTGTCAGAATGACGAGCACAAACGCCAGTGTTCCCAGCAGCAACAGGATTAGCTCCAGCTTGGTGGAAGATATGCTGCTGTCAACCTGCTGCATCGAGGTGGAGACAATCACCGCCCCGCGCGTATTGCTGCTGCCTCCGTGGCATCCCTGGCAGGCCGCCCCGTTCGGCAACGGGTGAATTTCGGTTAGCACCCGGCCGCCGCCGCTGTTCTGGTAATAAACCGCGGGCTCGCCCGTAGTGAGCGCCTGGCTCAGCTTCTGCGCCGTCAGGCCGGAGACATGGCCGGAGCCACTGAAGACCTCGGAGCCATCAGTCCTTACGATCATGACCTGGTTAAGGCCGCCGATCCCCTTCATGTCCTGGAGCGCCCTCACCGTGGAATCGGGCTTCCCCGCCAGCATGCTTGACTTGATACCATTGGCAATAAGCTGACTGGCGACATGATTATTACTTTCCTGCTGCGCAACCAGGTTGTCTTCTTCCTGCCTGATATTGATGACGGCGAAAGCGCTCAGGCCGAGCACCATCAGCAGGGTGACCAGCCCCAGGATCTTGGCCTCCACGCTTTTTCTGAAAATATTCCCAAGCCGTCGCCGGCTGCGGATCTCACCGAAGCTGCCACTGCTGAGCGGCGGCATGCTGCTGTCAATTGCCATTATTGCCCCCCGGTTCACGACGTTGACTTTGACCTGGCTGTTGTTTTCTTGAGCCCGCAAAACGGGCTCTTTCGACCAATTTATCGATATCAAGAACGCCGGACAGCTTTCCTTCTAGCTCAACCTGGGCAACGATAATCTGGCGTTGCGGCCCGCTAAGCGTGGGCAGCGACTTTTCCAGGGCTGAGGCCGGCGAACTTTCCACCCCGGCCACTTCTTCAACCAGCAGGCCCAGTTTTACGGCGGCTCCTTCCACAACTACGATTCTGTTTTGTGGTTTCATCTCGACGGGCGGGTTCGAGAGCAGCACGGCCGGGTCCGCCACCGCCAGTATTGACCCTCTCATGTTTATCAGCCCCCGGATATGCGGAGGGGCGCCCGGCAGCCATGTAATCCGCGGCACTCTTATAATTTCGAGCACCTTTTCTATCTCAACGGCGAAGCGCTCACCGCAAACCAGCATGACAATAAAAGAAAAAGCCTCCCGGGCGCGATCCGGGAGCGCAATCAGCTCTGCCGCCGGCTGATAATGGGAAGTTTCTCGGTTAAGTGCTTCCATCCGCCCTAAAAGTTTGTCATGTGCAAGCTTTTTTACGCCAGATTCATCGGCCGCAATCCCTTTTTTCTTAAGGATCTACCGGGACAGGTCCTAGGCCCTGGCCGGGCCAGGCATTAAAAAAGCGCCCCGCCGCAGGCGGCGGGGCGCATGATCGTCCGCAAAGCGTGTGCGCTTATTTGCCTTCTTCTTCCTCCCGGGCCGGCTCCTCCCCGGCGGTGGCCTTGTCGCTGCCGGCTGCCTCCTCCCCGGACGCATCCTCCTTGCCGCCAGTCGTCTCCGCCCCGGTGGCTTCCTCGGCCAGGCTCAGCTCTGGAGCAGTCTGCGAAAGCGGTGCTTCTTTACCGGCGGGCTCATCCTGACCAGCATCTTCTTCGACCTTAGGCGAGGCGGCCGCCGGGGCGATTTCTTCTGAAAAAACCTCGTCGCTAAGGCCCAGGCTGGGAACCTCGGCGCCAAATCCCGGTTCGGCCTCTTCCGCCCCCGGCTCGCCAGTCTCCGCTGCCGCGGCTTCTTCTTCCGTGCCGACGCCGGCTTCCTCAGATTCGGCTCCTTCCGGGGCCTCCTCTTCATGAAGGCGCTTGATGCTTAAGGAGAGGCGGCGGCGCTGCGCGTCTATCTCAATTATCTTGACCTCAATTTCATCGCCAACGGCGACAACCTCTTCAGGTTTCTCTACATGATGGCCGGCCAGCTCCGAGATATGCACGAGGCCCTCGATGCCTTCGCTTATCTGGACAAACACTCCAAAGCTGACAAGCTTGGTGACCTTGCCTCTGATTATGTCGCCTACCTGGTGCGCATCCACAAGCCCTTTCCAGGGATCATCCTGCGTCTGTTTCAGGCCCAGGGAGACGCGCTGACGGTTGCGGTCGATATCGAGCACTTTCACCGATACCTCCTGGCCAATGGAAAGCACCTCGGAGGGATGATTGACATGTCCCCAGGAAAGCTCGGAAATGTGAATCAGGCCGTCAATTCCCTCCAGGTCAACAAAGGCGCCAAAGTCAACGATGTTGGAGATAACGCCCTTGATAATGTCGCCCGGCTTGAGGTTATCAAGAATCTGCTCGCGGACTTCCTTGCGTTCCTCCTCCAGCACCGCCCGCCGCGACAGCACCACGTTATTGCGGTTCCGGTTGAGCTCGATTACCTTGCACTGGAGCGTCTGCCCCAGGTATTCATCCAGATTCTGGATGCGGCGGATATCCACCAGCGACGCCGGCAGGAAGCCGCGCACGCCCAGGTCCACGATGAGGCCGCCTTTGACAACCTCGATAACCGTGCCATTAATGATGCTGCCGTCGCGCTCAACTTCCTCGATCCGTTTCCAGGCCTGCTCGAAGCGGGCCCGCTTCTTGGAAAGGATCAGGCGCCCCTCGGCATCCTCCTTCTGCATGACAAGAGCGTCGATTTTGTCACCAATGCTCACCTCTTCATCAGGGCTGACCGACTTGCGGATGGAAAGCTCGCTGGCCGGAATGACGCCTTCTGATTTGTAACCTATGTCTACCAGGATCTCGTCCTTGTCGACGCGGACGACCTCGCCGCTGACAATGTCCCCTTCCTGGAAGATATTGATTGTCACATCGTAGTTGGGCTCTTCCTTCCCGTCTACGAGTTTAAGCAGTCCATCACTCCCTTCAACGATGTTGACTTCCTCTTCGTTTTGATTTTGCATGTATCTCCGAATTCCTTTCTGCATAAAAATTGGCGCGCAGCAAGGCATGCTTTGCGTGCCAAGGTCATTATACATAAGCGAAGATGATAACGAAAGCAAGAAGAGAAATGAAGGCTTTTTTCTTTCCTTGCGGCGCCCGGGCGGGTGTCCAAATGAGGGAACGCCCTAATGCGACGGGCTCCTGGCCTGAACCCACGTCTCCCCGAAACCGACATCGACCTCAAGCGGAGGCTCAAGCATCCAGGCGGAGCGCATTTCCCGGCGGGCAAGCGCGGCCACGGCTCCCGCCTCCGCTTCCGGCGCCTCAAAAACCAGCTCGTCATGAACCTGAAGCACAAGGCTGGCCTCGGGCTGATCCTTTGCCAAGGCCCGGTGGCAGTTGATCATTGCCACTTTCATGATATCAGCGGCGCTGCCCTGGATGACTGTGTTCACCGCCAGGCGCTTGCCGAGGCTGCGCAGGCGGCCGTCGCTGGCGGCAAGCTCCGGCACAGGGCGGCGGCGCCCCAGCAGGGTGCAGACATAGCCATCCTTTAGCGCCTGCTCGATAATGCTGGCGCGCAGCTCGGCCACTCTCGGGAAACGGGCCAGGTAGGCATTGATGAAGGCGGTGGCCTCGTCGTGGGAAATGCCCAGCTGCTCGGAGAGTCCGAAAGCGCTGATGCCGTACATGATCCCGAAATTGACCGCCTTGGCGCGGGAGCGCTGTCTGGGCGTCACTTCTTCCGGCTCTGTGCCAAATACCTCGGCGGCGGTATCGCGGTGGACATCCCCGCCGGCGGCTAAAGCCTGTTTTAGCCTGTCTTCTCCGGAAAGATGAGCCATAATGCGCAGCTCCACCTGGGAATAATCGGCGGCAACCAGGAGGCGCCCGGGAGCAGCGACAAAACAATCCCTGATCTTCTCCCCCAGTGGCGTGCGGATGGGGATGTTCTGCAGATTGGGATTGCTGGAGGAGAGCCGCCCCGTCGCCGTCACGGTCTGGTTAAAAGTTGTATGGATGCGCCAGTCCTGGTCCGCCAGTTTTGGCAGAGCCTGCAGATATGTGCCATAAAGCTTTGTCAGCTCCCGGTAGGTCTCCAGCTTGGCGATCACCGGATGCTGGCCGCGCAAACCCTTAAGCACGGAGGCGTCGGTTGAATATCCTTTTTTTGTCTTCTTGGCAACCGGCAGCTTCAGACTTTCAAAGAGGACGGTGGCCAGCTGCTGCGGAGAGTCGATATTAAAATCCCGCCCGGCCAGCGCGCGGATTTCGTCTCCCAGCTGGTCAATCTGGTCGGACACCTTGGCCGCCAGCTCGCCCAGCCGGGCCAGGTCTATCCTGACGCCGGTTGCTTCCATCCCGGCAAGGATATCAACAAGCGGCATCTCCACGGAAGCAAACAGCCTGTCAAGCTTTTTCTCCCGCAGCCGCTGCCGCTGCCAGCGGGCCAGGAAAAAAACCTCGGCCGCGCGGCGCGCCAGTGCTGCTTCCGCGGGGCGGCCGTCGCCCGCGTCCACGCGGATGCCGGCAGCGCCGGCCAGCTGGTCGGGCTTGTATGTCTTGGCAGCCGGGTTAAGCAGGTAGGCGGCCACGGCTGTGTCATGGGAGCACCGAATCCATGTCCCCGGAAGCAACGTCAGCAGACTTTTGAAATCATGGCAGAAAAGATCTGCGCCTTCTGCGGGCGCAGAGCCGCCGCCCAGCGCCGCCGCGCCGTCTCTTTTTCCTTTCGCCAGCAGCGCGACTCCGGCGCCTGCGAAAAAGGCCATGCCCACCTCGGCGCCCCGGTGCTCCCATGCCAGGGAGGCCGCGGCCGCTTTTGCGAGCGCCGCAGCAATCTCCTCAAAATCCGCCTCTTTTATTTGTACCCGCGCCACGTCCGCGGGCGCCGCCAGCATCCCTATTTCCTCCAGCCGCCTCAGCAGCGTGTTAAATTCCAGCCGCGACAGCACCCGCCGCAGCCGGGACCTGTCGGACCCGCCGGGCCCGATCCGGCCCGCCGCGGCCGGCAGCGGCACCTCGTCGTTCAGGACGGCCAGCTCCCGGGAAAGAAATGCCTGTTCCCGGTGCTGCTCCAGCAGCAGCCGCCTTTTTCCTTTTATTTCTGATATGTGGTCAAAAAGGTTGCGGAGGGTGCCATACTGGGCCAGCAGGGCGGCTGCGGTCTTGCCGCCTACCCCGGGGATCCCGGGGATGTTGTCAGAAGCGTCTCCCTTGAGGCCGATAAGGTCGGGAATCCGGGCCGGGCTGACGCCGTAACGCTCCTTGACGGCAGACTCATCATAGATTTTGACTTCGGAGATGCCCTTGGTATTGGTCATCACGTAGACCCCGTCCTGCACCAGTTGGAGGGCGTCCCGGTCGGCTGTGACCACAACTGTCCTCTGCCCCTTCCTGCGGGCGTCACGCGCCAGCGTCGCCAGGATATCGTCAGCTTCGTATCCTTCCTTCTTCAGGCTCTCGAAACCGAAGGCGGAGACCAGCTCATCGAAATGCCCGAACTGCCGGGAAAGGTTGTCCGGCATTGGCTTGCGATGAGCCTTGTATTCCTCGAAATCCGCGTGCCGGAAAACTTTCCCGCCGGCGTCCCAGGCGACTGCCACCCCGGCGGGATGGTAATCGGTGAGTATCTTGACAAGCATGGCCGCAAAACCGTAGAGCGCGTTTGTGGGCAGGCCGCCGCTGGTGGAGATCGTCTCCGGCAGCGCGTAAAAGGCGCGGTAGGCAAGGCTGTTGCCGTCGATCAGAAAAAAGGCGCCGGAAACGTCAGGCAGGGAAGAGGTCATTTACAGTTCCAAGTTTCCAGTTTCGCGTTTCGCGTTTCAAAAATCATAATAATTATGTGCTATCTGTCAAAAAGAATTATTGATCATACAAATGGCTTAAGTCCACCCATGATTGTCATTCCCAGCACTTCGCGAGCTCAGCATAAACTCCGCGAGGAATCTGCTTTTATCGGAAAAGCAGATCCTTACGTCGCGCTTCGCGCCCCCCAGAGCCTGCCCTGAGCATTGCGAAGGGATGACAATACCTGAATGAATTGTATGCTCAGTAAAGAATTTGAGTTTTTCGATCATTCAGCGCCGGGTCTTCGGGACATCAGCTCCGCCACAGCCAGGGATGCATCCTTGCCCTCCAGGACGGCGCACACCTGCTCGGTGATCGGCATGTCGACACCGGCCCCGCGGGCCAGCTCCCGCACTGAGGGCGCGCTGGCGATGCCCTCCGCCACCATGCCGATCTCCGCTTCGGCCCCGGCCGGACTTATGCCGCCGGCAATCAGCTCCCCGGCGAGGCGGTTGCGGCTGTGGCGGCTGGTGCAGGTGGCAATCAGGTCGCCCATTCCGGCCAGCCCCGAGAATGTGTGCGGCTGCGCTCCCAGCCTGGTGCCCAGGCGCGCCATCTCCGCCAGCCCGCGTGTAATCAGGCTGGCCTTGGCGTTGTCGCCAAACCCCATGCCGTCGCTCATACCTGCTGCCAGCGCGATTACGTTCTTGACGGCCCCGCACAGCTCGACGCCGGCCATGTCATTGTTTATATAAACGCGGAAACTTGAGGTGGACAAGAGCTGCTGCAGCCAGCGGGCCAGCTTCTCCTCCCGGGCCGCCACGGTTGTCGCCGAGGGAACATCCGCGGCCACTTCCTCCGCATGGTTTGGACCCGACAGCACTGCCACCCGGGACGCCGCCTTCCCGTCCAGCTCTTCATCAAGCACAACCGACAGGCGCTTCAGTGTCACCGGCTCCAGGCCCTTGGTAAGATTAAGCACAACTGCATCCGGATGAAGCGCGGAGGCGGCCACGCGCATGGCGTCGCGGAAAAACCGGCTGGGGACCGCCACGGCAACCAGGGCCGCTTCGGGCAGGAGGTTGTCAGCCATGGTAGCAGCGGCAAGGCCGGCGGGAAGCTCGACGCTGCACAGATAGTCAGGGTTTCGATGGGTCAGGTTGATCGCCTCAGCCTGCTCTTGACGGCGGCAGACAAGCTCTGTCCTGATTCCGGCGCGGGCCAGCAGGCGGGCAAAAGCTGTGCCCCAGCTGCCGCCGCCGATCACTGCCGCCCTCAGGTCACCGGCAGGAGGAAAACCGCCTTTCATCTTTCCTTCTGGCCGGTTCTGCCGGGAAGCGTTCCCGAGCGGCCGGGGCGTCTCCGTTTGTTCCAGGGAAAAGAGACCCTGCTTTCTTCTCCCCTAAACAGCCGCCGGATGTTTGACCGGTGGGCGTAGAAAACAACTGCGCTGGCCAGCAGGGCGAAGACAATGTAGGGAGACGGCTGCCTGGTGATGACCACGGCGGCGCTGAAACACACGGCGGCCAGCATCGAGGCGACAGACACCATCCTGATCGCCAGCAGCACAATCCAGAAAGCGGCAAATAATACTACAAAAATAATAGGCATCAAAGCAATGATGGCGCCGCCGCCCACTGCAACCCCTTTCCCCCCTCTCCCCTTGAGAAATATTGACCAGGTATGGCCGGCAATTGCGGCGCCGGCGACAAGGACCGCCAGCAGGGCGGCGTCGCCGCCGGGCGCCAGCCTGGCTGCCAGGAAGACTGGCGCGAATCCTTTGGCAGTATCGCTAATATATACCAGCACGCCGGCAGTCCTGCCCACGACCCTGAACACATTGGTGGCGCCGACATTGCCGCTGCCTGACTTGCGCACATCGACATGATAAATGCCTTTGCCGATCACCAGGGCAAACGGTACCGAGCCAAGCAAATAAGCGCCAATTATTAGAATAATTGAAATCAACATTTAAACTCGATCACTCAGGACCACAATTCATTATTTATCCACCATCAAGCATCCAGTGTCCAGCATCCGGGTTACCCCTTTTTTCCCCTGAATTGTATTACAAGCGGACAGCCTTGATAACCAAAATGGGCCCGCATCGCGTTCTCAAGATAAGAGGCGTAAGGGCGGGTGACCAGGCCCTTGTTGTTCACCTGGATGACCAGACGCGGCGGCGCCGTTTGCGGCTGGCTGACGTAATAAAGCCTGAGCTGCCTGCCGCGCACCAGCGGCGGCGCATGCGCTGCTTTTACTTTTTGCACAAATTTGTTTAATTCAGAAGTAGGCAGATGGCTCCCATAAAGGCTGTGCAAATGCCTCACCAGGGCGTGGACTGCCGGCACTCCCTCGCCGCTGACTGCCGATGTGGCCAGATAAGGCGGCTTCAGGACTGTCTTGACAGCAAGCAGGTGGCGGATGCCTTTCTCCTCTGGCCGGGCCAGGTCGCACTTGTTAAGGATGACGGCCGTGGCGCATTTGCTCCTGGCCGCCTGGCTGATGATGGTAAAGTCATAATCGGTGAGCCCCGTTGTGGAGTCTGCAACCACCAGCGCCACTTGCGCTTTTTTCAGCGCCGCCAGGGCCCGCACGCGGCTGAAATATTCAACATCCTCGCGGATCTTGCCGGGCTTGCGCAGGCCGGCGGTATCGATGAACCGGAAGGCTGCACCGCCGCTTTCCAGCACCGTGTCGATGCTGTCGCGGGTTGTCCCCGGCAATGCGGAGACGATCACCCTCTCCGTGCCCAGCAGGCTGTTAAGCAGGGAGGACTTGCCGGCATTGGGCCGCCCGACAATGGCGACGCTGATCTCCTCCTCTTCTCCTGCCGCCAGAACGGCGCCCTGCTCCTCAAGTCTGCCGGTGATCATGTCAAGCAGGTCGCCGCTGCCGGTCCCATGCAGGGCGCTCACAGGGACGGGATCTCCCAGCCCCAATGAGTGAAAATCATGAATCAGGTCAACATGGTCAAAATCGTCAATCTTGTTAACAACCAGCAGTACCGGTTTACTGCCGCGGCGGATGATCTGCGCCAGGTCCTCATCGCCGGGTCCGGGACCGGCGGCGCCATCGACAACCAGCAGCGCCAGGGCCGCCCCGCCCAGAGCCGCTTTTGCCTGAGCGCGCACCTGCCGCGCCAACTGGCGGCGGTCGCCGGCGTCAACGCCACCCGTGTCAACAAGCACGAATGAACGTCCGCTCCACTCGGCCGCGATCTCCTTGCGGTCGCGGGTAACCCCCGCATGCCTGTGCACCACCGCCTCCCTCCTGCCTGCCAGGCGGTTGACAAGCGTTGACTTTCCCACGTTTGGATAGCCGATTACAACGACTTTGGGGAGTTCAAAGTTCAAAGTTCCGAGTTCCGAGTTCTGCAAAATTATGGAGATAATATACTACTTGTCAGGTGACGGGTGTTTTTCATTGCCAAACCTAAAATCCGCATCCATTAAAACTACACTGCAAGAGAAACAATCTTCATCTTGCATTTCAATTTCTTTTTCAGCGACTCGGGCGACATGTCATCCAGAAAACGCTTTCCGGAGCTTTCCAGGCAGGAGGCGGGAACAAGAAGCAGGTCATCGCCGCTTAGGCGCGCCTGCCCGGCGGCCCTGGCAATGTCGCGGCCACCCAGAAGGCCGGTCACCGTCACGTGAGAGCCGAACAGGCGGTTTTCCGCTACTAGCGGCCGGAAGCTGCCGCCCGTAAGCCGCTTCAGCTTGCCGCAGGCAAACTCCGCCAGCGGCGCCGCCAGCCGGCCACTCAGCAGAAAGACAACCCCCTGCGGCAGGCCGGACAGGAACAATTGCCCAGCCAGGCCGGGCAGCCCGTCAACGAAGCCGGCGGCAATGCCAATGCCGTTTTCAAACTGGGGAAAGCCGTCATAATAGTCCGACTCCGGAAGAGGGAGCCCGCCTTTCAGGTAAAACTCATCCGCTGCGTAAACAAAACCGGAGCCGCGCACGCGCCGGAAGCGTCTCTGCCAGGAAACTGCCAGCCCGGCAACATCACGGCAGTCCCCGGAGGTCAACGGCCTGGGATTGAAGCGGGAGCCCTGCCCGGCGCAGCCTTTGGCGCGGTCTGCAAAGCCGGCCGCCAACGCCACCGGCACAATCCCGACGCTCTCGATCCCCTGAAAATCATACGCCAGTTCCTCAACGGTTCGCTCAAGCACGGCGCCATCGTTAAGCCCGGGGCAGAGCACCACCTGCGCCTGCAGCCTGACCCCGGCCGCCCCCAACTCAAGAAGCCTGTCCAGGCCGTCGGCGGCCACAGCCGTGGAACATCCCATCATCAGGCCGCGCACGGCCGCATCTGTCGCATGCACGGAAACATAAAGGGGGCTGAGCCGCTGCGCCTTGATGCGCTCCATCTCCCCGGAGCCAAGGTTGTTTAGGGTTGTGAAGTTGCCATGCAGAAATGACAGGCGGAAATCGTCATCTTTCAAATAGAGCGCCCTTCGCATTCCCCGAGGCAGCTGATCGACAAAACAGAAACAGCAGCGGTTGCGGCAGATCCTTGTACCGTCAAAAAGGACGGCGGCGAATTCAATGCCGGCGTCCTGGGCCGGGTCGGCGGCAAGCTCCACAATCCGGGAGCGGCCGCCGCGGGTGACCTCGAGCTCGTTAACGCCCGGCTCAAGGAAGAACTGGTAATCGATAACGTCGTTCAGGCGACGGCCGTTCAGGCTTTTGACAACATCTCCAGGCCGAAGGCCGGCAGCGGCAGCGGCGCTCTGCGGCCGCACTTTTTTTATCCTGCCGCCCGGAGCGCCACCGGCAGTAAGGTTTCCAGCAGGGCTGCCCGAATTTAAGCTCATGGAAAAATTCTAGCAACTGTGAGCCTGCTTTTGCGGGTTAAAATCTTTCCCTTCGATTTCGCTATGATAGTTTGGGCTGCGATATCTGTGTCAGGATTGCAGGACTTTAGCCGATGCTTATATCGGGAGGCGGCATGATGCTGCCCGAACAAGGCGCCTTCCGGTTTTTCCCAGGCCGCGGCGACAACGCACCTGTGGTAAATTCCGGCAATTGGAATAAGCAAAAAGAAAGGGGCGGCGGAATGAGATTCTGCCCGTTAATTAAGAGAAGCATGGCCATAGCCGGCTTCCTCTTGCTGCTTTCTCTTCTGTTGACTACAAAAATAATTCTTGCTTCAAACAGCGCACCGGCCACCGTCCTTCTCCCCCAGGGAAGATCCGCCATCACGGCGCAGGGCGCAGACCGGGGGGAGCTCGCTCCGGCCACGCAGGTGAGGCTGGCTATAATCCTGTCGCTTAGAAACCAGCCGGGCCTGGACGCGCTGATAAGCGCCCAGAACACCCCCGGCTCGCCTTCCTATCACAAGTTTCTGACGCCTCGGCAGTTCCTCGACGCCTACGGCCCCAGCCGGCAGGACTACGATGCTGTCGCGGCCTTTCTTTCCAGCAATGGCATTACCATCCAGAAAACCCCAGGGCGGCAGCTCATTGTCGCCCAGGGAACCGCCGCCCAGGCCGAGCAGGCGTTTAAGACAAACCTGCACGTTTATAACGTCGGCGGAAAGCAGGAATACGCCAACACAAGCGCCCCCCAGGTCCCTGCCGGACTGTCCGGCATAATCAAGGCGGTGCAGGGGCTCGACTCCAGGAAGCTTCACTCAAACCTTAAATCGGGGCGGGCGGGCGGATCAGTCACGGCTCTGGCATCGGTTCCCTCCGGCTACAGCCCCGGCCAGATCTCAACAGCTTATGACTATCCGAACCTGCACGGCTATAGCGGCAGCGGCAGGACGATTGCCGTGGCAACCGCCGGCGACTTTAATGATTCCGATCTGCAGACATTTGAGGCACAGTTTGGCTACCAGCCGGCCAGCCTAAGCCGCGTCTGCATATCA
>JACWAD010000014.1 GCA_014874175.1 Thermoleophilia bacterium | reverse complement strand
GCCGGCGGGAGGAGCCGGCACGGGCACTGCCAGCATCAGCACAACCAGTACCGGGGGCAGCAGCACCCCGGGCAGCTCCTATGGCTACTGAAAATTTGGCCGGCGGCGGGCATTTTTCTTTGCTTACGTTTGCCGTTGTGGGGGTAATGATGGGCGTTTGACTTTTGGGAAGGGGTGCTACTTTGCGCCGGCAAGCCGAACCGCCCGAAAAATGCCCGCCGCCGGCCGCAGTAGAATATGCCTACCGGGATAGGCGCTTAACATGGTTGTCAGGATGGCGGACCTGGGATTACCCGTACTGATACCCGTCGCGGGCGGGGGCCGTCGAATTCGCAAAAATAGATTGCCTGCCACGTTCCCACAGCAAGCCTGCCCTTTTCAATCAGGATTGCAACCGAGCAGCCGGCAAGCGTCGCTTTGATATGCGCGGCCGCGTTGCCTTCCAAGTGCCGGTAATTTTTGTTCCAGGGAACCAGGCTGTCAAGGTGCGCGGCAATGTCGAGCCGGACCGCCGGGTCCGCGCCTTCATTAATGGTGACGCCGGCGGTGGTATGAGGTACGTAAACAATGCACAGGCCGGATGCAACTCCTGCTGCTGCGACTGCGTCCTTGACCTGCCCGGTAATGTCGATCAGCTCTGTGCGCTTCCTGGTTGATAGCTTGATCTCTGGCATGAAAAAATTCATCGCCCCCTTGCCATCGGAAACTTTGAACTTGGAACTTTGAACTAGTTCAATAAAACCAGCGCTGCTCCTCCGGCCGCCAGGCCCACGACCGCGCCGGCGAGCACGTCGGAAGGGTAATGGACTCCAACATAGATTCTTGATAATGACATAATCAGCGCGAGGCCGTAGAACAGGGGGAAAAACAAAGGAAAGTAACGGGCAAAAACCCCGGCGGCTGCAAATGACATGGCTGCGTGCGATGACGGAAAGGACATGCTGGAAGGAACCCGCACCAGCGGTTTTAGGGCCGGATCGGCATTGACAGGACGCCGGCGCCGCAGCGCCAGTTTGATGGCAAAATTAAGAATTAAAGTTAAATAAACAAATGCTATCGTGGCCGCGACAAGCGAGCCCCGGTGCGGAGCCCCGGCCAGCCAGAAAATAACCGCCAACTCAATCCAGAGAAGTCCCCAGTTGCCCGCTTGCGTAAGCACAACCAGGGCAGACTGCAGGGGCCGCCAGTGGCCCCGGGTGCGCAGGGCGACAAACAGCCGCCGGTCGAGGTTGTCTCCCTGCCCGAAAGCCGGCGAAACACCGGCCGGCCTCACGGGGCCTTTTCCATTCTCGAAATTTGTGTTCACATCCTGATTTGCCTAAACTGTCATTTTATTCAGGCTCGAATATTTCGAAGGCAAGCCCGGCCTTCTCCAGCAGGCGGGAGATTTCTTCCAGGTCCTGCCGGCGGGCCTCAATGGCAAGACCGCAAAGTGTGGATGATGCCAGGGGCGGCCTGGGAACCACGTCGCACCAGTAGCCCGCGTCAATGATCGCTTCTTCGCCCTCCATGGCCGCATGAGTGGTGCCAAAAAGGAAAATAACCGTTGCATCCTGATTGGTGTCCCCGCGGCCTTTCAATTCCGGGTCAGTCCGGCACGGAAAACTTCATTTCATCGCCAACCTGAATCTGGAAAATGTGGGCGGCGCTGCCCTGGTTTACTGAAAAGGAAATGTTGTGGTACGAATCCTCAAAGACAAGCAGGTTTTCCGGTTCCACATCAGCATAAGTGTAGACAAAAGGGACGAGCCAGCTTTCCTGGTCATGGCTGGCCAGAATCGGCGAACCTGCCCTGGCGCCCGCCTCTTCCAGCTGGCGCCGTTTCAGGTTTAGCTGGACGTTGCCAAACCGGTCGATGTAGACTACCGTCGCCGTGACGGCGCCCTTTTTGATAATGGGAGCCGGCAGCTCGATCTGCATCAGGCCCTGCAATTCAATTGGTGTCCCCAGGGAAGCCAGACCCACTCCCAGGGAAATGTGGGCAGCCACCGGCGCGAACAGGTCCCGCCCCTCAAAGGTTTTGCAAACCTCTGGCAGGCTGTAAGACGAGCAGGCAAGCTCAACAGCCTCCGCGGCGCCCCCCAGTTTTTCCGCCGCCAGCGACAGCAAGCCATTGTCGGGTCCCACCAGATAGCGGCCGGCCTGCGTGAGGATGGCCAGCGGCCTGCGGCCGGAGCCGACGCCGGGATCAACAACCGCCAGGATGACGCTTTCCGGCATGTACGCAAGCGTATTGGCCAGAATCAGCGCGCCGACCTGCACGTCATGACGGCGAACGCCGTGTGTGATGTCGATGATTTCAACGCCCGGGGCAATTGTCTTGATGACGCCGTGGCAGGTGCCAACGAAATCATCTGTATAGCCAAAATCGCTCAGGAATGTGATGAAATTTACCGGCATTTTAAAACCGATTCTGTGGCCAGGCCCATTGAGCCTTCCGGGGCAGCCCCAATCCATATGGATTATGGGCGATGCCTCAGCAACGCCAGTATATAACAATACCCGCCAGAAACGCCTTATATCACTTATTAATTTATTCCGTCCGCTGCTTCTGCTATACTTGCCTCTGTCATAAAAGCTGTCATGTCGGCGCATCATCGGCGCCGTTATCGGCAGCGCCTCACATTTGAATATCCCCCACTCCTGCTCCGTGCCTCCGGCATGGGGCCGCTTTAGACCGAAGGAGGTGATTGCCACGAGCAACTACGAGATCATGCTGCTGCTGAGCCCGGACTCAGAGCCGGAGCGCCGCGCTGAAATAATTGAGCGCATCAAGAAGACGGCGACCTCTGGCAAGGGTTCAGTCGACAATGTCGACGAGTGGGGCAAGAAGCGGCTGTCTTACGAGATCAACCACATCCGCGATGCCCATTACTTCGTTGTTACTCTCACCGCGCGGCCAGAGGTACTTGACGAGATCACGCGCATTCTTAAAATAACCGACGAGGTCATCCGGTTCATGCCGGTAAGCCTCACTGAAAAAGTTGCCAGCAAGAGCTAAAGGAGGCCGAAGATGGCCAGCATAAACAGGGTAGTCCTGGTGGGTAATCTCACCCGTGACCCGGAGCTTAGGCAGACGCCGGGCGGAAAGTCCGTTTGCACCATGGGCCTGGCCGTAAATGACCGTTACAAGAATGAAGCCGGGGAATGGGTGGAGAAGCCCAACTTTTTTGACATCGTCGCCTGGGGCGCCCAGGCGGAGAATTGTAGCCGCTATCTAAGCAAGGGGCGGCCGGTTGCCGTGGATGGGCGGCTGAGCTACCGCTCCTGGGAGGCACAGGATGGCAGCAAGCGCTCAAAGGTTGAGGTAGTCGCCAGCTCCGTCCAGTTCCTGGGCTCCCGCGACGCCTCCGGAGCGCCTGTAGCCACGGGCGCGCCTTCAGGGCTCACCCCTGACACTTCGGACTTCGATTCGCCTGTCAGCGGCGCCGAAGACGATGATGATATACCGTTCTAAATAATGCGACGAAATTAAGTGAAAGGAAACTTTATGCCGGCACCACCAAGAGGAGGGTCCCGCAAGGGCAGCAAGAGGCCATCCTGGCGCAGCGGCGCGCAGGGCTCGCAGCGGCGCAAGTACTGTTATTTTTGCAAGGAAAAAATAGATCAGATCGACTACAAGAATTACAATCAGTTGAGGCGGTTTGTCTCCGACCGCGGCAAGATCCGCGCCCGCCGCGTGACCGGCACGTGCCGCCGCCACCAGCGCCAGTTAGCGGTTGCAATCAAGCGGGCCCGCGAAGTGGCGCTGCTTCCCTACGTAGCGCGCTAAATCCGTTGGGGAGCAGTCTTGACCAGCTTTTCAAAGGCAGCGTCAGTTGATTGGGCCAAGGCAGTGGCCCTGTCGGCTGTGTTTGGCCTGGTGCTTGTTTTCATGCCTTTGCTGGCGGTCCTGGCGGTGCCCCTGGTTCCGGTGCCGGTGGCTTATCTGGCCGTAAAACGCGGCCCGGCTGCTTCTGCCTTGGCCGCGCTGGCGGTTGGCCTTATCTGTTTTGCTTTCGCCGGGGCTCCGGGAGGGCTGCTTGCGTTTCTGCTAGCAGCGCTGGCCGGCGCCGGCGCCGGCATAGCACTCAGGCGCGGGGTCAGCCAGACCACACTGTTCTTGCTGCTTACGGCACTGTTCCTGGCAGCGCAGCTGGTCTGGGCGGCGGCGGTCCTGGTTGCGGCAGGAATGGGTCCGGTTGCCGCCGTTCACAGCGTCACCGATCAGGCCCTCCAAATCAGCCGCCG
>JACWAD010000013.1 GCA_014874175.1 Thermoleophilia bacterium | reverse complement strand
CTCCTGGCCGGGGTCGCCGGGCTGACACGCCGACTGTTATCCGCCGCCGATTAATAACAAAAGAGGCCGGACGTGAAAAGAGACTGCAAAACTCCGAACCTGTCAGTTGCGATTCTCGCAGGCGGGGAAAGCAGGCGCATGCAGAGGAACAAGGCGCTTGAGATGCTGATGGACAAGCCGCTCATCGCCCACATAATCGATTCATTGCGGCCCGTGACAGACGATCTGTTTATTGTTGCTAAGGAAAAGGCTACCTATCAACAATTCGGAGTGCCGGTTTGTTTGGACCGCTATAACTTTCAGGCTTCGCTGGTTGGCATTCACGCCGCCGTTGATTTCTCGCAGCATGATTGCTGTCTCGTGGTTGCCTGCGATATGCCTTTTGTGGAGCCTTGCTTGGCCGGACTGCTAGGCGCCTTCTCGGACCGGTACGACGCCGTGGTGCCGCTGAGCTGGCGGGGACGGGAGCCTCTGCTGGCGATTTATTCAAAGTCCTGCCTGCCGAGCATGCAGGCCTGCATTGGCAAAAAGGACCTGGCTATTCAGCCTCTGCTCGATGTCCTGAATACAAAATACGTTGAAACAGAAAAATTGACCGGCTGCTGTGACCCTTCCCTGGTGTTTAAAAACGTGAACAGCGAAATTGAACTTGCGCTGGCCCACGTGCTTTACACCAGGGTTGTAAAACATCGCCGAGATGGTTTGGCCGCTTCGCGGCCGCCGGCCCGCCCGCTCATCTGTTTTGTAGGCAAAAAGAACTCAGGAAAAACCACTTTTCTGGAAAAACTGGTGCGGGAGCTTAAATCCCGGGGGTTTAAGGTGGCGTATTTAAAACATGACGCCCACGAGTTTGAAATGGACCGTAAGGGAACGGACACCTGGCGAATAGCGCAGGCGGGTGCGCAATCGGTCACAATTTGCTCGCGCGCGGTGACGGCCACGGTGGAAACTGTTACGAACGAAAAAAGCCTCGAGGAGCTGGCAAGCCGAATCGGCGAGCCAGTGGACATTATCGTGGCGGAGGGTTACAAGCAGTCGGCCGCTGACAAAGTGGAAATATCCCGCAGCGGCAGAAGCAGCAGTCTGGCCTGCCATGAAGACGAGCTGGTGGCGGTCATTTCGGACCGCCCTGATGCCGCCTCCCGGGTGCCGACGTTTGACCTAAATGATGTCAATGGCGTGACAGAATTCGTGATGAATCGTTACCGGCTTATTTCTGACATGTGAGGAAAACAATGTTGGTTCAGGGCGCCATAACAGGGAAAAGAAGCTATTGCGGCTTCAGCCGACCCGTAATCGATTATCTTCGCATTTCTATTACTGACCGCTGCAATTTCCGCTGCACGTATTGCATGCCGCCAGCGGGAATGAACTTCAAAAATCAAAAGGATATTCTTTCTTTTGAAGAGATTATACGCTTTGTCCAGGCAGCCGTTGACCTGGGAATCAGCAGAGTCCGCATCACCGGCGGCGAGCCTCTGGTGCGCCGGCAGAGCGCGGAGCTGGTGGCCAGGCTGGCGGCGATCCACGGCATTAAGGACCTGTCACTAACCACCAACGGAGCTTTCCTGCTGGAACAGGCGCAACAGCTAAAAGAGGCGGGGCTCCTGCGTTTGAACATCAGTATAGACAGCCTCAACCCGGTCCGGTTTTCACAAATCACGCGCGGGGGTTCACTTAAAAAAGTCTTGGCCGGACTGGATAAATCACTGGAGCTTGGTTTTTCTCCGGTTAAGGTAAACGCAGTCATGCTGGAGGGGATTGAGAACGAGCTCGAGGATTTTGCCGCCCTGGCCCGGGCGATGCCCGTCCACGTCCGCTTTATCGAGTTCATGCCCATCGGCAGGCGGCTGGGCGGGATCTGGAAGTTTGTTCCCAGGAAAAAGGTCCTGGACAGCCTTAACCTTTTCGGCGATCTTAAGCCGGCCGATTCGCCGGTTGGCGGCGGCCCGGCCCGTTATTACAAGTTTTCAGGAGCCTGCGGGACTATCGGGTTCATTAGCTCCATGAGCGACCATTTTTGCGACAACTGCAACAGGCTGAGGCTGACTGCGGATGGAAAGTTGCGGAACTGTCTTTTTTCTGATGCCGAGGTTGACGTGCGTCCTTATATACACAAAAGCCGGGAAGAGCTTGGGCGTGTCATCGCGGCATCGATAAAAAATAAAAAGTTCGACCGGCGCCGTGAAAAACCACTCGCGCGCACCATGTCGCAGATTGGCGGGTAACGTGAAAAAGGAATTCTCACATCTGGATGAGGAAGGGAAGGCCCGCATGGTTGACGTGGGCGGCAAGCCTGTCACGCGCAGGACCGCCCGCTCCTCGGCGCAGGTTGTTATGGCTCCGGAAACCATGCAGATGTTGACGGAGCGGGCGCTTCCCAAGGGGGACGTTCTGGCGGTGGCGCGGGTGGCGGGGATAATGGCGGCAAAAAAAACCGCCAGCCTGATACCAATGTGCCACCCGCTTGCTATCGAGCACGTCAGTATTGACTTTTCGCTTGACAAAGAAGCCGGGGCTGTAAATATCCTGGCGGTGGTGCAAGTCTCAGGCAAAACAGGCGTTGAGATGGAAGCCCTGACCGCCGCGGCGGTGGCTGCCCTCACGGTTTACGATATGTGCAAGGCTGTGGACAAAGGAATGGTGATTGGCGACATTGCCCTTCTGGAAAAGCGGGGCGGATCTTCTGACCGGGATGCACAGGTTGATAAGCCCTTCTTTCAGGGAAAGCGGTAGAGACCAAAGGGGTCGATGATAGAAATGATTGAGACGGTAACCCGGATAGTTTCAATAAACACTTCGGTCGGCAAAGGTGAACGCAAGCGGCCGGCGGGCCGGGCTGAGCTGGTTCCGGATCACGGCATTGCCGGTGATGGGCATGCGGGCAAATGGCGCCGGCAGGTAAGCCTGCTGGCGATGGAAAGCATCGAGAAGATGAGAGGAAAGGGGCTTGACGTTGGCCCCGGCGACTTTGCCGAGAATGTTACCACTGTGGGCATCAATTTGCCGGTCCTGCCCGTGGGCACCAGGTTGGGGCTCGGAAACGCGTTGGTAGAGGTGACACAGATTGGCAAACGGTGCCACAGCCGCTGTGAGATATATCGCCAGGCAGGAGACTGTGTTATGCCGAAAGAAGGCATTTTTGTAAAAGTGATTGAAGGCGGCCTCATCATGGATGGAGATCAGATCAAATTACTGGAAGGAGAGGGTGAATGAATTTTGCCGCCGCCGTGATAACGGTTAGTGATAGCTGCGCCGGCGGCAAAAGAAGAGACGGGAGTGGCAACACTCTGAAGAGGTTATTAATGGAAGCCGGGGCAATATCGGTAGTGCAGGTCATTGTTCCTGATGAAAGGGAACAAATCAGCTCATCCTTGCGTGAATACTGTGATGGAAAGTGCGTGGATTTGATTATCACCACTGGTGGCACCGGCTTGGCGGCCCGCGACGTCACCCCAGAGGCGACCCTGGATGTCATCGACCGGGAGGCGCCCGGCTTTGCCGAAGCAATCAGAGCCGCGTCGCTACGGCACACTCAGCGGGCGATGCTGTCACGGGCAGTCAGCGGTATCCGGGCCTCCACTTTTATTCTCAACTTTCCCGGCAGCCCCAGGGCTTGTGAGGAGTCATTCGCCATAATCGAGCCGGTTCTGGGTCATGCTATTGAATTACTGGGAGGTGTTGACATTGAATGCGCCCGATAACTTGCGTTAGCCGCGGCTTCGCCGCGGGAGATAAAGCGGGCCACCGGGCAGGCTGTGGATGCCAGCGCTTCGTACGGTGCCCCGGTACCTAGTAGCGTTTTTCATTGTTCAACGTAAGGAGCGATTTATGTTCGGTGATTTATTAACACCTATGCACTTGTTTTTTGTGCTTATTATTGTGCTGATTATCTTTGGTCCCAAGCGGCTGCCGGAAATCGGCCGTTCCCTGGGCAAGGGCATTCATGAGTTTAAAAAATCCACCAGCGAAATACAGGAGCATATGAATGTTTCAGAAGAAAAGAAAACCGAGCCCACCGAAAAAGCTGAATCAGTGAGGGGGCCTCAGGAAGAAGTTACCGAAAAGAACTCTCAAAGCCCGCCCGCTGTCGCAAAGCCCTAGCTTCGCGTTTGGTGCCAGCTGTGCCTGATTCCGTGACTTGGAGCGGATTTCCAAGCGCCCGTTAGCGGCGCCGCTTATGCCTGCGTTTTTTCTATCTTGACGGCGCAAACTTTATACTCGGCTGTCTTGGCCACCGGGTCATAGGCAGAATTTGTCAACTCGTTGACCGGCGTCTCCCGGAAATGGAACGACATGAAGACCATGCCCGGCGGGACCCTGTCGGTGAGCGTCACCCGGCAGGTGATGGAGCCCCGGCGCGATGTAAACCTGAGTGTTTCTCCCTCGGTCACCCCCAGCCGCCCGGCATCCGCAGCATTTAGCTCCGCCAGCTCGCACGGCATCAGCGACTCCAGGATTGTTGAGTTCCTGGTAGAAACGTTATATTGACTAAGCCGGCGCCCGGTGGAAAGCAGGAAGGGGTACTCATCACTTGTCAGCTCTGCCGGCTCCTGGTGCTCAAAGCCCTGCAGCAGCCCGCGGCCGCGCGGAAAGCACGTCTGGTGTAGAAACGGCGTGCCGGGATGATCAACATCCGGGCATGGCCACTGCAGTCCGGCTATGTCCAGGCGGGCGTAGGTGATGCCGGCGTAGGCGGGAGTCAGGTTCCTGATTTCTTCAAACACTTCCTGTGGCGAGGCGAACCCCATCTCATAGCCCAAGCGGCCGGCCAGGTCGCAGATAATCTCCCAGTCGGGGCGGGCTCGGCCGGGCGGCTCCACCGCCTTGCGCACCCGCTGCACGCGGCGCTCCGTGTTGGTGAAGGTGCCGTCCTTCTCCGCGTAGCAGGCAGCCGGCAGCACGACGTCGGCGTATTTGGCCGTCTCCGAGAGGAAAATATCCTGAACCACCAGGAAGTCAATATTCTCAAGCGCCCTGCGGACATGGTTGGCGTCCGGGTCGGTGAGGACCGGATCCTCTCCCATGATGTACATTCCCTTGACATCACCGCTGAGCACCATGTCAAACATCTCCGGTATGCGCAGGCCGGCCGCGCCGCTCAGCCTCGTGCCCCACTTTTCCTCAAACATGGCCGCCCCGACGGCAGCGCCGACCTCGACGTAGCCGGGCAGCAGGTTGGGCAGCGCCCCCATGTCGCAGGCGCCCTGGACGTTGTTTTGCCCCCTGAGCGGATTGACGCCGGCGTGCTCGACCCCGACATGGCCGGTAACCATGGCCAGGTTCGCCAGGTTCATGACATTGGCGGTGCCGGTGGTGTGCTCGGTGATGCCGAGCGTGTAGAAGATGCCGGCCCGCCGCGTCCTGGCGTAGATTTCGGCGGCGGCGTATAGCTTGTCTTCGGGAACGCCCGTAATCCGGCTCACCCGCGTCGGGGTATATTTCTGGACCACCGCCCACATGCGGTCGTAGCCTTCGCAGCGCTCCGCGATAAACTCCTTGTCGGCCCAGCCCTCGTTGATAATGATGTTGATGAGGCCGTTAATGAGGGCAGTGTCGGTTCCCGGTTTCAGCCGCAGCCAGACCTCGGCATAATCAACCAGTTCCACCTGGCGGGGGTCGGCGACTATCACTTTTGCTCCGCGGCAGGCGGCCCGCTTCATCTTGTTGCCGATGATGGGGTGGGCCTCGGCGGCATTGGAGCCGATCAGCAGGAAGGCGTCGTAAAAACCTACTTCGCTGATAGAGTTGGTCATGGCGCCGCTCCCGAATGATATGGCCAGACCGGCCACAGTGGGAGCGTGTCAGGTGCGGGCACAGTGGTCAACGTTGTTTGTGCCCATCACCACCCTCATGAACTTCTGCATCAGCCAGTTTTCCTCGTTGGTGCAGCGCGCCGAGCTGAGCGCGGCCAAGGCGTCCGGGCCGTGGCCGGCCTTGATCTGGCCCAGGCGCGCGGCAACCAGGTCCAGCGTCTCGTCCCAGCCCGACTCCGTCAGGACGCCGTTTTTCTTGATCAGCGGCGTTGTCAACCGTTCAGGACTGTGAATCATGTCAAAATGGTAGCGGCCCTTGACGCAGAGGTCTTTGCCGTTTACGGCTGCCTCCGGCGTGGAGGTGACGCCGACGACGCGGCCGTTCTTGACGTTCAGGTCAAAATTGCAGCCGACGCCGCATAACGGGCAAGTGGTTCTTGCCTTGGTGACTTCCCACTCGTGCACTCCCTTCAGCTGCGCGTCAACAAGGGCGCCCGTGGGGCAGGCGTCGATGCAGGAGCCGCAGGAGACACAACCGGAATCGGAGTAGGTGTTCGCCCTCAGGGCCGGGTATTCATCCTCGCCCACCATGTAAACGTGATACTGAACCCGCTCATCGCAGGTGCGGACGCACTTGTGGCATCTGATGCAGCGCTTGCGGTCCAGCTCAAGGATTGGCGAGCCGTCGAAAAGCTCATACTGACCGTGCCGGCCTTTAAATTCGGTGGTGCCGGCCCCGTAACGGATGGAGAGGCGCTGCAGCTCGCAGGCGGAGACGGCATGGCAGGTGCACTGCAAGCAGCGCGCCGCTTCGGCGCGGGCGTCATCCTCGCTGTAACCAAGCTCAATCTCGTCGAAGCCTTTCCGCCCGGCCGGCGGCAGCTCCAGCATGGGAAAGCGGGCCGCGTCCGAGAGCGGCTTGGCGCCAATATCAAACAGGTGCGGGTGCCTTTTCTTAAGACTGGCTGCAGGAGCGCTGCAGGCAGCGGCCGGGCTTGAACCCCTCACATAAGCATCGATGGCAACCGCCGCCCGGCGGCCGGCAGCGATGGCCTCAACCACGGTCGCAGGGCCGCTCTCGCAATCGCCGCCCGCAAAGACCCCCGGCCTGCCGGTTGCCAGAGTCAGCGGATCGGCGGCAATGGTTCCGGCCTCGTCCAGCCCCACTTCTTCCAGCCCGTCGGCAACGACCTCCTGGCCGATGGCCAGAATGACGGCGTCCACCGGCATGGTGAATTCCGATCCCTCCACCGGCCTCGGCGAGCGGCGGCCGCTTGCGTCCGGTTCTCCCAGCTCCATTTTCTGGCAGATAAGGCCGCAAAGCTTGCCGTTCTCGCGGATTGCCGCCACAGGCGCCGTCAACAGCGCCAGTTTGACCTCCTCCAGCTCCGCCGCTTCAACCTCCGCGCTGGTTGCCAGCATCTCCTCGCGGGAGCGGCGGTAAACCACGGTCACCTCACCGGCGCCGAGCCTGACGGCCGAGCGGCTGGCATCCATGGCGGTGAATCCGCCGCCAATGACGACGGTCTTTCCCAAAGGGTGGTCCCATTTGCCGGCGTTGCTTTTCTCAAGAAATTCGACTGCCAGGTAAACTCCCTCGCCGTCGCCAGGATCGACCAGGCCCCCGCCAGAACCGCGCTGGGCGCCCAGCGCCAGGTAGATGGCGTTAAAGCCGTCCGCTTCCAGGCTGTCGATAGTGAAGTCCTCACCCAGGCGGCTGCTCAGCTTTAGCTCAACTCCCAGCTTCAGGATATCGCCCACCTCGTCACTAATGACATCCCGCGGCAGCCGGTAAGGCGGGATGCCGGTGAGCATCATGCCGCCTGGCTCGGATCGGGCCTCAAAAATGGTGACCTGGTGCCCGTCCAGGGCCAGGTAATAGGCCGCCGAAAGCCCTGAGGGGCCGCTGCCAATTACGGCCACACGCTTGCCGCTGGCAGCGGCGGTTTGCTCCAGAGCGGCAGACTCCCCAGCAGTAACCTTGTCGCCGGCAAACCGCTTGAGCTGGCAGACAGCCACCGGCTGGCCATCCACCTGGGTGCGGCGGCAGGCGTCTTCGCACGGCCGCGGACAGACCCGGCCGATGATGCGCGGCAGCGGCAGCCGCTGTTTGACGACCCGGATCGCCTCGGCGTCGTCGCCGCGGGCGATCGCCGCCAGGTATGCGGGAATGTCGATGCGGGCCGGGCAGGCATTATGGCAGGGCGGCTCACAGTAAGCGTTATGGTTTGCCAGAAACTCGTTCAGCCGGCGGCGGCGGGCCTCGGCAATCTGCGGGTTCTCGCTGACTACCTCCATCCCTTCCGCCACCTTCGTCTGGCAGGCCTTCACGATGCCGTTCCCCACCACTTCCACAACGCAGAGGCCGCAGCGGCCAACGGGCACGAGATTGGGGTCGTCGCACAGGGTCGGTATCTCGATGCCGTTCTCCCGCGCCGCCTGAAGGATTGTCATCTGGTCCGAAACCTGCAGATGCCGCCCGTCAATAAAGAGGCTGACGCGGGGCCCGCCGCTGCGGGAATTTTGATATCTTGACTGATTCGCCATATTTCTTGCGCCGGGATAAGACCGGCTTTAGGGAACAAAAAAACCCGGGCGCTCCAAATCGACTTTGGATGGCCCAGGCGCACGACCGCTTCAGCTTGCGCCGCTGAAGCCTGTTCTCTTAAAAGGCCCCCGCAGCGCCGAGACGCTCCCCGGTGGTTAAACCCACCTTACGCCAGTCGCGCCTCCTGGGGCCTTGTCGTTTCAGAGGCCCCCGCTGGAGAAATAGAAATTTACACGAAAATCCCGCCATATGCAAGTGTAAATTGGCCTTTGCCGCAAAAGGACCGGCGTTGGAGATGTTTGCCCGCGGCTGCTTAACCAGCCTTAAGGTCCCCGCTCTCCAGCAGTTCCTTCAGGTTTTTGTAGCTTTTCGGGCTTATCTTCTCAGCCTGCGGCCGGACTACCAGCGGCACAAGCATTTTGCCGATTCCATGCCCTTCAAAGTCAAGCTCAACGGTTAGCCGGGACCTCTCATTGCCTTCAAGCGGCTCAACTCTTACTTTTGCCGATGCCCTGACCGGCCCGTCGATGCCGCGAACGGCCCACGACCGGGGCGGGTCAATCTCTGTTATCTCTTGCGTTGTAGTCCTCTTGCTGCGCCCGATTTGCCGTGTGGTGGTAAAGCGGGACCCCACTCTCGCAGGCCCCGGGTCCTCCATCCGGCCGGAGACCACGTCTTTTTGCCACTCGGAAAACCGGGAGGGGTCGGTGGCGTACTCAAACACCTCCTCCGCCGGGCGGCTGATCTCGATTGTCGATATGATTGGCGTCAATTTTAACCTCCTTTTAATCCTTTTAAATAATACTTGCAACTTGGGACTCAAACCCGGCCTAAAACACAGAAGCTACAACAATCAGGTCAGACGGCCAGGAACCGCTCCTCCTTGCTGCTTACTGAACTCCCGGATGCTTGGACTTAATTCTTCTTGACAGTGCCAGCGCCCGTGAGCAGGGTTTAGTAACGTGTCCCAGAATTACTACCACAAATTTCGCTTATTGGCCGCTTCCATAGTTTAGGAACCGCGGTGGCGGTAATAAATACCGCAACAGACGATCCCGGTCCCGATAACGGAGCAAGTCGCTTGCCAGCCAACCCGGTCGCTGCCGGCAGCCCGCCTGCGAGCAGGAACCCGGCAAAAAAAACCAGCCATATCAACACGATCTGCGGCATCTGCCCCGCCGGCTGCTGGGTGACGGCCGGGCTTGAGGCGGCCCGGTTAAAATCAGTGCGGGCCCAGGAGGACCATCCCCTGGGGATGATCTGCCGCCTGGGGGAGCATTCCCCCGAGATCGTCTACTCCAAGCACCGCCTCCGCCATCCGCTCAAGCGGAGCGGCCCGCCCGGCACATTCGAGTTCGAGCGCATCTCCTGGGACGAGGCAATGGAGGCAATCGCCAGGCGGCTTCAAAAGATCAAGAAGGAGTCCGGTCCGGAGGCGTGCGGCATCTACACCGGCCGCGGCAGCTTCGACCTCGCCCTCTGCGACATTTACCAGCCCAGGGATACGGCAGTGTCATCGGCGTCCAGCGTCCTCTTTCCCTTCGGCTCGCCAAACACATTTGGCGTCGGCGCCCTCTGCTACGTCTCCTACGCCATGATCGCGCCGCACGTAACCATGGGGGGGATGCTGATAAACATGGACTCCGACCTGGAGCAGGCGGAGCTGATTGTCGTCTGGGGCTCAAATCCGGCCACAGACAGCCCGCCGCTGGCCCACCGGCAGATAATGGCCGCCCGCAAGCGCGGCGCCGAGCTTGTGGTCATAGACCCGCGCCGCAACGGCACCGCCCGCGAGAGCGGCGCCGAGTGGGTGCCGGTCCGTCCGGGCACTGACGGAGCCCTGGCGCTGGCGATGATCCAGACGTTGATAGAGGAAGATCTTACCGACGAGAAGTTCGTGGACGATTGGACGGTCGGGTTCGACGACCTGGCCCGCTATACGCAGCACTTCCGGCCGGAAGCGGCGGAGGAGATTACCGGTGTGCCGGCCGGCAAGGTCAGGGAGCTTGCGCGGCGGCTGGTCGCAGCCCGTGGCGCCAGCCCGGTTATGTACACGGGCCTCGAGTACTCGGACAGCGGCGTCCAGGCCATCCGGGCGACAATGATCCTCTGGGCGCTGGCCGGCCAGCTTGACGTGCCCGGAGGGCGCGTCTTTCGCATGCCGGAGAGCGCCTTCCCCAGCAGCAAGGACGGACTGATTGCCAATCCGAACGTGAAGAAAGCGATCGGGCGCGACCGCTTCCCGGTCTACAGCCTCTACCGGGGCGAATCACACGCAATCGCGCTGCCGGAGGCGGTGCTCGAAGAGCGTCCCTACCGGATCAGGTCGCTGATCGTGCTGGGGGGCTCCATCGTCACCGCCTGGCCGCAGCCTGACATCTGGCGGCGGACACTGGCAGGCCTTGATTTCCTGGTCACCATTGACCGCCAGCTGACCGCAGACGCGGCTTACGCCAATATTGTTCTTCCGGCGACCACCGGGTACGAAAATACTTCTTACATGACTTACGGCTCCATGTTCCGCATCCGCGAACGGCTGATCGAACCGGTGGGCGAGGCGAGAAATGACTTGCTCATTCTGGGGGAGCTGGCCCGGCGGCTGGGTTACGGCCATCTTTACCCACAGTCGGAAGAAGAGCTGCTGGAGCGGGTGCTGGCGGGGTCGGGCTTTTCTGTCGCCGATGTGCGTGAGGCCGGCTCCGCCGTCAGCGTGCCTGGCGCGATGATGCAGTACAAAAAATGGGAAAAGGGGCTGCTGCGCGCCGACGGCCGCCCCGGCTTCGAGACCCCTTCGGGCAAGTTCGAGATCGCCTCTTCCATACTGGCCGAGCACGGCTACGATCCGCTGCCGGTCTATACCGAGCCCAGGGAGGGGCCGCTGGCGGCGCCTGAGCAGGCGCGCCGGTTTCCACTGGTGTTTAATTCCGGCTCCCGGGTGCGGACAGACTTCCGCTCCCAGCATCACGGCGTTGAAGGGTTGGCGCGAAGCGCGCCCGAGCCGCTTGTCTCTATCAACCCCGCCGATGCCGCCGACCGCGGAATCGAGGATGGCGACGAAGTGTTTGTGTCAACGCCGCGCGGCCGGGCCTGCTTCCGCGCCTACGTGACGGCAAACATTGCCGCAGGCGCAGTAGACGCCAACATGGGTGGCGGCGGGCCGGTGGGGCCGGACGCCTGGCAAGAATGCAATGTCAATGAGCTCACCGACCTTCAGCGTTATGATCCCATCTCCGGATTTCCCGTTTACAAAGCGCTTCTTTGTGAAGTAACGCCGGTGAAGGCAGGCCGCAGGAAAAACAGGCCGGCTCCGGCGCACGAGCGGTCAGGAGCAATTGATGCCGGTGCGAGTGGGGGTGTGGCGCCTCCGGCACCGCACCCCCAAACCGCAACCCGAACAATCTACCTCGACCACAACGCCACCACTCCCCTCGATCCGGAGGTTGTGGAGACGATGCTGCCTTTCCTAAAACAGCGGTTTGGCAACCCTTCAAGCATTCATAGCACGGGAGCCGCCGCCCGCGAGGCCATCGACGCCGCCCGCCGCTCCGTGGCCCAGGCCATAGGCGCCACCGCCCGCCGCGTCGTTTTCACCGGCAGCGGCTCCGAGGCCGACAACATGGCCATCAAGGGCGTTGCCTTTGCCGCCGCCAAAAAAAGACATGCTGCGGGACTTGAGGGCCGCGGCCACATCGTCACCTCGGCAATAGAGCACCCCGCCGTCCTGGCCGCTTGCCGCTGGCTGGAAGCCCAGGGCTTCAGCGCCACATATCTGCCGGTGGCCCGGGACGGCATGGTCAAGCCAAACTTGCTGCTTAAGGCGCTAACCGGCGACACAATTCTGGTCTCGATCATGCTGGCCAACAACGAGACCGGCGTCATTCAGCCCGTCGCGGACCTTGCCGCCCTGGCGCGCGAGCGCGGCATCCCCTTCCACACCGACGCCGTCCAGGCGCTCGGCAAGATCCCGGTAGACGTCGATGAACTGGGGATTGACCTCTTATCTATTTCTGGCCATAAGATCCATGCCCCCAAGGGCGTCGGCGCCCTGTTTGTGCGCCGGGGCCTGGAGCTGGCGCCGCTGATAAACGGAGGCAGCCAGGAGGGCGGCCTTCGGGCCGGCACGGAAAACGTGGCTGCAATCGCCGCCTTTGCCAGGGCGGCCGAGCTGGCCGTCAGGCGCCTGCCGGAAATGAAGCGCGTGGCGGAGCTCAGGGACAGGCTCCAGCGCGGTGCCAGCAAGCTGGTGGAAGGGGCCCGCGTCAATGGCGGCCCAGGTCCGCGCCTTCCCAACACGCTCAACATGACCCTGCCGGGCATGCGGGGCGAATCCCCGGTGCTGAAACTGGACCGCAAGGGCATCGCGCTTTCTTCCGGATCTGCCTGTAAATCGGGCTCGCCCGACCCCTCTCACGCGCTACTGGCGCTCGGCTTAACCGCCGAAGAAGCACACTGCTCGGTTCGATTTTCACTGGGACAGGGTAATACCAGGGAAGAAATCAACCAGACGCTTGAGGCCCTGGCGGAGGTGCTTGAAGAGTCAATGAGCGCCGTCCCTTTCGTGCCTTGCAGGTGAAGCCATGACAGAAAAACTTGCCAGCCTTGAAACAGACAGTCATTTAATTGAAGTGAGGCGGGCATCGGTGGTTCCCCTGGCTTCTGTTGCGCACCCGGCTGCGGCCCGGGGCCTCTCCCGGATTTCAGCCGCGCATTTAACGCGGCCTCAGCCGGAGCCGGGCAGTGCGGGTGCCGTTTGCCCGGCGCCCGGGCTGGAGTTCGGCCTGGCAGTGGCCCGCGGCCTGAGCGACATCCCGCGCCGCCTTGACAGCCGCTATCTTTATGATGCCCACGGCAGCCAGATCTTCGAGAATATCTGCCGGCAGCCCGAGTACTACCTCACCCGCACTGAAGCAGCCATCCTGACGGCAGCCGCAGGTGACATCGCCGGGAGAACGGGCGAAGTGACCCTGATCGAGCTAGGATCTGGCAGCTCGATCAAGACACAAATACTGCTGGACGCCTACGCCGCCGCATACGGCAGCGCCGGCTACAGGCCCGTCGACGTCTCCGCCTCGATCCTGAAGCAGGCCGAAAAGGAAATATCGGCGCGGTTCCCGACAGCCAAAGTGGAAGCGATCAATGGAACCTATGACGAAGCCTTCCCGCTAATCGCTTCGCTTTCACCGGCCATGCTACTCTTCCTGGGAAGCACTGCCGGCAACCTCGATTCCATCGAAGCCGCCCATTTTTGGGGGAAAGTATCAAGAAGCCTGCAGACAGGCGATTACTGCCTGCTTGGTATTGACATCAACGAAGATCCGAAGTCATTGCATGACGCCTACAATGATGTCGCCGGCCACAGCGCCGCTTTTACCAGGAACCTGTTCGCGCGCATGAACCGCGAACTGGGTTCGTCAATCGACACGGGCAGCATTGACCATCTCGCCCGTTACGTGCCCAGGTGGCGTCGTGTGGAGATATTTGCCGGTTTTAACCGCAGCCAGCAGATCGACATCGCTCCACTTGACAGCAGCTTCAGAATTGGCTCCGGGGAGATCATCCTTACCGAGGTGAGCCGCAAGTTCCGCCTGAGCCAGATGGTTCCCTACCTGTGCACCTTCGGCCTCAATGCGGAGAGGATATACACCGACCGGGGCCGCCGCTTCGCGGTGCTGCTGTTAAAGAAGATCAGCTTCGAGCCGCACCAAAAAACAAGAATTTCAAAGCGGTCATGAATTTCACAGATACGGTCGACTTGATCGGCAGGCTGCTTGATGGCATAGGCATCGTTATTATCTCACTGGGAACTGTTGCCTCCCTGTTGACCTACGCGGCCCGGCTGATCCGCCACTTGGAGGCGCATGTCGCTTACATGCAGGGCCGCCGCGACATGGGCCGGGCAATCCTGTTGGGACTGGAGTTTCTGGTTGCCGGCGATATCATCCGCACTGTTGCCACAACGCCTACTTTTGCCAACGTTGGCATCCTGGGTCTGATCGTACTGATCCGAACTTTCCTGAGCCTGGCGCTGCAGGTTGAGGTTGAGAGGCGCTGGCCCTGGCAGAAAGAGCGGCCGGCAACGGGTGGCGCCGGAGCGCAGTACCGTTAATGCTTGACGGCTTCACCGGGTTCTTAGGCTGCCTCAGTATCATTGCCCTTGGTCAGCCGCGCGATTGCCTTCTCGAATGCCTCATCCGGCTGGTAACCGACGATCTTAACCTCATCATTGATGAAGTAGGTGGGCGCGGCGCGCACCCCGGCCTTTCGGGCGGCCGCGTCCTGTTCGGCGACGGCGGAGGTGAACTCGCCGCTCTCGGTGCGCCGCTGCATTTCGTCCGGGTCTATGCCTGCCACCATCGCCGCCTGGCGCAACACCTCCCAGTCGCTGATGTCCCGTCCTTCAGCGAAATACTGATGAAAAACGGCGCGGTGAAACTCGCGGCCCTTCCCTGCAGAGCTGGCGTATTCGCTTGCCTCCAGAGCCCGGCGCGAGTTGGGAACATGCGCCGAGAACCTGATTGGCAGGCCGGCCTTCCCGGCAGCGGCTTGCAGCCGCCGGCGCGCCTTCTCCTGATCCGGGGTGGCCCGGTACCATAACGACAGATCCAGCCCCCCCGGAGGCATTTCCGGCCGCAGCATGAACGGCTTCCACTCTATTGCTGCGTCCGGATGCTTCTCTTTCACACGATCGGCCGCGACCTGGCCGATATAGCACCAGGGTCAGATGTAATCAGAATATACAGTCAGCTTGATGGTCGTCATGGCCTGCTTTCAGATTGGCGCGCTACTTCTTTCTCACAGTAACGGCAGTCCCATAAGCAGCAACTTCGCTAATCACATTGGCGATTTCATTGCAGTCAAAACGCATGGCAATGACCGCATTCGCGCCTTTTGCGCCGGCAGCTTCACGGAGCCGCTGAACCGCCTGATCCCGACTGTCGCTCAATAGTTTTGTGTAACCTTTCGCTTCGCCACCCACAACTGTTCTTAAACCCGCACCGATGTTCGAGAAGGCGTTTCTCGCTCGGGTCACCAGGCCGAATGTTTCCCCATGCACTTCGATGATTTCATATCCCGGCAAGTCGTTCATTGTTGTGACAATAACGTCATCCATGCCAAACCTCCTAAATATTTCGATTCTTTGGAAAATTGATTATGCCCGGATTCAACTCTGAAGTGCAACAGTTAACAGGGTTGACGTTTTGAAGAATACTTCATATGGGGTTTTAAATCCAAGCTTCTTTCTGGGACGGTGATTTAGCCGGTGCATTGTTTCGGCGAGCTGCTCTTTGGTGAT
>JACWAD010000012.1 GCA_014874175.1 Thermoleophilia bacterium | reverse complement strand
GCGAATTTATTTCATGGATTGCGACAAAATAGAGGATAAACATGAGCGGGCCACGCGCCGAACGGAATGCTGCCCCATAGCCAGAGAACAGTCCATATCCAAGACCGATCACCGACATGCCGATCCACCCCAAGCAAATATAATCTACTACGGTCAAGTCTGGAAACTCTTTCGTGGCTAAGAATTTGAAGGCAACACCCACGATGGCAGCCAAAGTCAACATGTCAATTAGTGAAAAGCCAACTGAAGTCAATCCCAGTTCTGCGGTTGAATAATAATTGCTCAGAACGTAAAAAAATGGACTCAGGATTATGATGCCATATAGAGCAAATCGCGGACGCATCATAAAAGTTACAATCAAAACGATAACGGCAGTTAATGCAGCTGCGTAATGAAACGCCGTCAGACCGATGATGAGACCAAAACATAGCGCAGCAACGGCAACGCCCAATCCCGCTTTTCCATCACGGCTTATGCCGATATTCAATGACCAACCGGCAGATTTGCTCGTGTTTACAATATCCTGGTTATTTTCTTTAGTCGATTTCAAACCGACGTCGATTCATTAATTATTAGCCTTGCCCGCCAGGACTGCCGCGCGGACGTCGGCGAGCAAACGACCCGGACCCCCCCTGCTGCGGCGTACCGACCAAAGCCCGATCATGCCCAGATAAGCCGCAACGAACAATCCACCCATCGTAATTATTGTCAAAAATGGTGTTAAATGTGCCTGGAGAGCAATTTTTGCCGGAACCACCAGTAATAAACAGGGGATTAAAAAACCCGCCGGAGGAAAAATTGTGCTTTTGATGAAGAGCCGCACCGATACACCAATGACGTGGGAAAAAATAAAGAGAAAATAGATGGAACCCATGGCACAAGCAACCGCAATTCCCAGTGGAATTCCATAAAATCCAAATTCTTTAAGCAAGACATAGACAAGGGTCATGTATAAAAACAACGTGAGGAGTTGATATTTCATTTCCGCGCCGGGCTTTGCAATTCCGCGGCCGATAAAAGTGCCGACGCCGGTGAGCAGATGAAGCACGTTGGCAAGGGCCAGGCAAATGAGCACAAAAGCAATTTCCTCGTGGCTGCCGCCCAGCCAGATTTTCAGGAAATCCTTTGAGAACAGAACCAGGCAGGCCGCCAGCGGCAAGGCGAGCGCCAGCAGCCATTTAGATCCCTGGATATAAAGATTCTGCAACCGGTCGGTGTCTCCACTGGCATTGGCTTCGGATGCCGTTGGAACGATCACAGGCAAAAAAGCAACCGGCAGAACCCAGCCGGCATTTGCCAGCCGGTTTCCCAAATCATAGATGCCGGCGGCGGCCGGTCCGAAAAAAGCGCCGGCGAGGAGTTTGGGCGCCTGCGTCTTAAAGATGTCGCTGAGGCTGCTAACCTGTAGCCGGGAGCCGAATTTGATCAGGTAAGTCCAAGCATGCCTGGAAAACCATAGCCGCGGAGAAGGTCTGATATGCGGGCAAATCCTGACAATAATAAATATACCAAATATAATCTGCAACGCAAACATGATGCAGAAGGCCAGAACCAATCCGGTTAAACCAAAGCCAGCCGCTAAAAAAAACACTCCCAAAACAGCGAAAACCACATATGAACCAGCTGATAGATAAGAATTCAGATCGAAGCGACTCAATCCCTGGATTATCGCGCTCGTTATCCCGGCAAAACTGGAGAAGGACAAGATCATGGCGGCAAAAACAAAAACCTCTCTCAGCTCGCCACGGCCGTGCGGGCCCGTATTAAAAAGCAGCGCCAGAAACGGCGCCAGCAGTATGGCGGCGGCAACCGCAACGATCGAAAATAACAAGTAGAAAAAAACAACAGCGGCGGCTATCGATGATAACGACTCATGGTCTTTCTTGTTTAAAAGCTCGGGGACCGCGCGAGTCAAGCCAACACTCATCCCCATATCCAATCCACCGGCGGTGCCGCTAAAAGCAAGCGCCAGCGCCCAAAAACCGTAGCCTTCAGCGCCCAGATATTTAAAAAAAACCGGCGTCGCAATCAGGTTCGCCAGCAGTAATATTATTTGTCCTGATACATTAAAAGTGGTATTACGAAAAAACCTTAACCTGGAGGCTGAAGCGGATGATGGCATCTTTGGAAATATCGTATTTCAGTGATCATCGATAATTGTAGACATCATAATATCCATTGCCCTTTTTGTAAGAATTAAATCCGGGCGCATTGGTGACAACGACGCCAAGGACCTTGCATGGAACTGTTGATATGAAATCATCAATCACATTCAATGATTTTTTTGCCGTCGAATTAAGCTTCACCACCAGAATTGCTCCGTCGACCTTTGAAGCAATACTGGTGGCGTCGGCCGCCGCCAAAAGCGGCGGCGCATCGACTAATACCAAATCCGCATGACCGGCAGCTTCGTCAATAATGGCGGACATTTTTTCAGAAGCAACCATCTCACCCGGATTTGGCGGGATGGGACCTGAGGTAACACAGTATATTGGCTTTGTGCCGTTCAACTGCGCAAATAACTGATCATTATCAAAATTATCGTTTGTGATTTGATTGGACAGCTCTCTGGCCTCGATCATCTGCAAGGACTCTCTCAAGTTGGAGATACCGGAAATGACGTTAGTGACACCGATAGAATTGCTGAGGTCAAGATAGTCAGCAAGAGTGGGGCGGCGCAGATCACCCTCGATCACAATTATTTTTTTTCCTCCCCGTGCAAGAGTCACTGCCAGGTTAGCAATGGTGGTTGATTTTCCATCATTTGGCTCTGAGCTACTGATCATTATCGACTTGATTTCGTTGTCCGGCTCCATGTAGCTGAGATTTGTCTTTAATATCCGATAAGCCTCTGAAGCAGGTCCGGCTGGATTTGACAGCGTCTCGAGCTCCCTGTCGGCTGAGCGGAGAAAAGGAATCGAGGCCAGAATCGGCTTATCGACCCGGGAAGTGATTTCATCAGAGCTCCGGATGCGTTTGTCAGTCATCTCAACTGTAAATACCGCACCAAAGGCAAATATTAAACTGGAGAAAAAGGCAAGGAGGCCGATCCGCATCGGTCGCGGCGATGAAGGACTGGCCGCAGGCACAGCCTTGTTGACAATCTGAAGGTTACCTGTTTGTATTGTCTGCAGCATTTTTAGGGTCTGCAGCTTATTGTTGAGGCTGTTATAAGTTGAACCCTGTTGCTGGTCAGGTGTCATGTTGGAAAGCTGTGCCTGAATCGGCACCTCTGCCTGCTGCAGAATGCTGTTATCAGTCTGCTGCCGCCAGGCTATGTAATTGTTTGCGTAGCTGTTGGCCACATCTGAAGCAAGTTGTGGGTCATGATCAGTGGCCGTAATTTTTAGAATGTCTGCCTGGCTCACGACACTCACACTTACCATCGAAGCCGGGTCCCTGCCCGCCAGCCTGTTTCCCAGCGCCTTGGAAACCGTGGTATTTACGGGTTGCGACACAACAAGCTCGGCAGCTGTAGCCAGGTAACGCTCCGGCTGGTCACCCGGATTCTGGAACATCTGGGATCCCATTAATGCCCGATCCAAACCAGAGTCTTGTTGAAGGATTTCAGTCGATGATTGATACTGCTTAGTACTGAAAAGTATCGTCGCGCCGGTAGCAACCGTTGTGATTATCACCACCGATAGAAGCACTAACCACTTGTGGCGCCAGATCACTCCTACCTGTTCGCGAAATTCTTTTACGCCTCTTGAAGGAGTGATGTCCATGATCTAAGAAGCCTCATTAATATATGGAATTCCAGGAGTACCGACTGCCTGATTTTATATATTATTATTAAATCTTCCAAAAAGGAACTGGAACATTTTCGATGACGAGATCGGGCATCCGTATCGCCCTGACAAAACCCGCGGCGGCAATAATTACTGCGACAATTCTGCTGCTGTTGTTAGAAGCATTTTCAATCTTCTTTAACGGCGGGTATTTTTTGGGTCCGATGACTATTGATGTGATCGGCGCCTGGCTTTTTTTGGCCTTTTTGGCCTGGTCCCATCCCGGAAATATTATGATCAAGCCAGGCTGGCCCTTAGTCTCAGTGGTGCTACTGTCCTTATTTTGGTTTTGGAGTGGAATCTCCATTCTCTGGACGATCTCAGCTGACCTGACCTGGAACGGGTTCAACCGAACCGGCGGTTACCTGGCCATCTTCGCTTTGGGACTAATTGCGGGAGCAAACAATCTAGCCAGAAACGTTGCCGCCTGGATGTTTCTGGCTGCCTCTTTTGCGGCCGGGCTTTATTCGTTAGGGGTTAAGCTTTTTCCATCGGAAATCGTCGATACCAGTGGACTTGGCCGGACGTCGATACCATTGGGTTATACAAATGCGCTGGGCCTGTTGATGGCGATGGCTTTAGTTATCGCGCTTTATTTTGCAGCCGCCCCCCGGTCTCCTCTTCCGGCAAGGCTGTTTGCCACGGCGGCGGTTTTGATCCTGCTCCTCAGCCTTTTTTTCACACTCTCCAGAGGTGCGTTCCTGGCCTTGTTTGCCGGCTTGGCAATATATTTTGCTTTCGTCCCACTGAGACTGCGCAGCCTGAGTATTCTGTCCATAGCGGGCATCCCGGCTCTTCTCATTTGCTGGTGGAGCAACAGGCAGCCCGGCCTGATGTATCCCAGCGCTTCGCTTGCTCTCAGAAACCAGTCAGCGGCATCGCTCCGCCTGTATATATTGCTGGCGCTTGCTTTTATCGTCGTAACATTTATATCTATATTTCTGGCAGAATCCCGGCTGCACTTGTCACAACAGAAAAGAAATATCCTGGGCGCTGTTGTGCTGGGGCTGTTCTTGGTTTCTTTATTGGTATATGCTGGCTTTTTTGTTAGTTCAAAACCATCGCTCGGCGAATGGCTGATTCAGGAGTGGCAAGCATTTTCTTCTTCGAAACCAACCGGGAACGGTGCTGACCGCCTGCTGGACATAAGCTCAACAGTCCGATGGCAATTATGGAAAGAGGCAATCAGGAGCTGGAAAGAACATCCTATTATCGGTCTGGGTGAACAAACTTTTCCTCTGATACACTTGATGCAAAGGCAAAGGGGCGTCGCATTCGCCAAACAGGCGCATGGAGCTGAATTTGATATTTTAAGCGAGCTGGGAATAGTTGGCATGTTCCTTGCGGGGTCATTTCTCTGCTTGGCTTTAACTCTAGCAACAAATAATTTTAGAAAGATCAGAAAACACTGGCACGGAGGGCTGGCTGGTGCTTTATTGTCAATGGCAGTCATATATTTAATACATTCATCATACGACTGGGACTGGAATATGTTTGCTTTGACTCTTCCATTCTTTTTCTTTACAGGAATGCTGGTTGGCTGGAGTCCTGTAACCGATCGCGGATAAACCACTGCGGGGGAATTACTGCTGTTGGGTTTGCAATCCGCAATCTGCTCAGAACCAAGGACCGCCGGCAGCGAGGGGCGATGGGCGCGCTGCTATCCCTGATGGTAATATACCTGGCTTATACCAGCTACGATTGGGACTGGAATGTATTTGCGGTAACAGTGCCCTTTTTCTTCTTTGCCGGGATGCTGGCCGGCATGCCCGTGCAGGCTGATAACTCCGGGAAAATGCAGGTAAAAGCAGCCAGACTTTTCCTATGAAAATACTTGTTACAGGCGGCGCCGGATTTATCGGCTCCCATACATGTGAGCGCTTTGTCAAGGCCGGCCACCAGGTAGCAGTCGCTGATAACCTTTCCAGCGGCAAACTGGCAAACCTGGAAGCGGTCCGGAGTGAGATCAATTTTATCAACCTCGACATCCAGGATTTTGAGATGTTGAGTGATGCTTGCCATGATATGGAAGTAGTGCTGCACCTGGCCGCCATTCCCTCGGTGGTCGTATCAATTGAAAGGCCGGCAGAAACAGACCGGGTGAACACGGGGGGCACTTTAAACGTGATCGAAGCGTGCCGACGCGGGGGGGCGCGGCGGCTGATTATAGCCAGCTCAGCCGCAGTCTATGGCGATTCCAGACAACTGCCGTTTAGCGAACAATCCCAAACCAGGCCCCTGTCTCCTTACGGCTGGCAAAAACTAAGCGGTGAGTACTATGGCCGCTTTTTCGGCCAACTGGCGGGAACCGAGTTCGTGGCGCTCAGATATTTTAACGTCTACGGCCTTCGCCAGGACCCTGCTTCTCCTTATTCAGGGGTCCTTTCCATTTTTGCCCGGCAGGCCTTAAGGCAAAAGTCGCTGACTGTTTATGGTGACGGCAGCCAGACGCGCGACTTTGTTCATGTTTCCGATATTGCGGAAGTCAACTTAAGAGCGGTTGAAACCGGCCGGCCGCTGCCAGACGTGATCAACGTAGGCGGCGGCAGGGAGACAAGTATTGCTGAAGCGGCGGCAATTATTCTAAAACACGCCGGCGGCGGCGCCCCGATAGTGCATAAACAAAAACGCCCGAGTGATATCTACCGGTCTTTTGCTGCCATAGGCAGGCTCAGGGACTGCCTGGGATACGCGCCCCAGGTTGCAATCGAGGCAGGGCTAAAAGAACTTCTGGCGGAAGGGTAGCTTCCCGGGACCGGGATGCTCAGGACTGGCGCAGGCTGTCCGAAGCAAGCCTGGCCTGTATGATCAGGCGGTGGGTGGTGTTCCAGATGGGGTCGCAGGTGATCAGTGTGATCTCCTCGCTGCCGTTCGAATTCAGCACCGAGGTGTCTTCCGGTTGCGTAATGTGCTGATCCGTAACTGTGTAGTTGAAGTTGCCGTAGGGGGTATGGAAAATGATCTCATCTCCCTTGTTGATGTCATTCAGATGCAGGAAAGGGGCGCCGTAAAGCACGCGGTCGCCGGCAACGGCAAAATTGCCTCCCATTCCCGGCAGTGGCGTTTCCTCCAGGTGCCCTGGCCCCTTGTGGAGGGCGTTGTCATTGGAGCCTTCCACCACGATCGCGTCCAGGCCAATCTTGGGGATCTCCAGGTCGCCAATTGTCTGGTTGCTGGTCAGGCGTGATTTGAAGGCAAGCGCCAGTGCCCTCATTTTATCCTGGTCGGCGGCGCCCTGCAGCCTCGCCAGCACGACCTGGTTAAGCGCCAGAGAGTCGGCCGACTCCTGGGCGTAGTCGCCGCGCAGGCTGCGCTGCTCGAAGTAGCCGACTACCCAGGTGGCGGGGATGTAAAGAATAAATCCCAGCCCCACCAGGATAAGGACGAGGCCGGCAATTTTGTATTTATTCCATTTCTTTATTCTGCCAAACATGCCTAGCTGGGTTCCCTTTTTATTTCAGCATAGATTACACCGTTTGCATTCTCAAGTTGCATTACTGTCCTCGCGGGCCTTAAATTGAATGGTCTCCCGTAAGAGAAAGCAAGAGGCGCCACAAAGATGCAGTTTATCGATACACATTGCCATATAATACCCGGCGTCGATGATGGGCCGTCCGACACAGGTGAAAGCCTGGAAATGGGGCGTATCGCCGTCCGGGACGGCATCAGCACAATCGTTGCCACGCCCCACGTGGTTGAGGGATTTTATCTGGGCGCAGACAGAAAGGAGCGTTTAAACAGGCTGCGCAGCCTGTTTTTAAGCGGCAATATTGATCTTGAACTGGTTTCCGGAGCCGAAGTGCCTATCAGCCTGTGCACCTCGGGCGACAAGGAGCTTTTGAGGGAGCTTAGCGTTGGCGGGCGCTATTTGCTTGTGGAGACATCGGAAACATCTCTGGATCAGCTGGCTAGGGCAATATACCGCGTCAGGCTATGCAGTCTTTATCCGGTCCTGGCTCATCCGGAGCGGTTTTCAATAGCCCAGGAGCATAAGGCTGAACTGGCCAGCCTGCTAGAGCAGAATGACACTTTCGTCCAGGTTACCGCCGCCGCCATTGATGGCCTGTTTGGCAAGGGGCCAAGGAAGGCGTGGGAGCAGATGGCAAAAGCGGGACTTGTTCATTTGATCGGCACCGACGCCCATTCAGCCGGCATGAGGGCGCCGCGGCTAAGCGCCAGTTACGAAAAACTGAAACGCCTGGCGGGAGACGATGCGGCCCGCACGATCATGCTGGACAATCCCGCCCGGCTGCTAGCCGGCGAAAAGCTGGCAACAGCGCCTTCTTCGGCGCGATTCTGGGACAGGCGGCCGGGACAGGGCAAATAGGCTCAAATTTGTCTATGGCTGTGGACGGCGGCGGCAGCCGCCGCAGTTATTTATTTGCGCCAAAAACCGATAATTGCTGCGGGATTTATCGGTGGCAGTGGTCATCATTGCCGGAACGGTTTTTGAAAATGAATGATAACCATAAATACAAGCTAAGCGAGACCGGCTTTCAGCATTTTAAGGAACTGGTTAGCAAGGCGGGTGGCGTTTCCATTACCCACGCTGAGAAAGATTTCTTGCGGCAGGGGCTGGCGGCCAGAGCAGCCGCGGTCGGAGCCCCGACACTGGAAGATTACTACCGTCTCATCATAACCGATATTCACCGGGAAGACGAGTTGAGGCGGCTGCTTAGTCAGCTGTCCGTTAACGATACCGGCTTCTTCCGCAACCAGAGCCAGTTCAATGTCCTTCAGGCGTATATCATCCCCGAGCTGGCCCGGCGCAAAAAGGAGGAGCATCGCGTGCTCCGTTTCTGGTGCGCGGGCTGCTCTACCGGCCAGGAGCCGTATTCGGTAGCCATGTCCGTGCTTGACTCGCTCCCCAATCCGGCCAGATGGAAATTCGAGATTCTGGCGACGGACCTAAGCGAGCAGGCGCTGGAATACGCGCGCCAGGGATGGTACCCGAAAAACAGCCTTGCCGGCGTCGACCGGGAGCACCGTGAAAAATATTTTCGCCACAGCGATGGCGGCTTTCAGATAGAGGCGCGGGCCAGGCGGCTGGTGACTTTCATCCAGCATAATCTGGTCAATGACCCTCTGCCGATCGAGATCTTCGGCACTTGTGACGTGGTTTTTTGCCGCAACGTCATAATTTATTTCACGCACAGCACCGCCAGTTTTGTCATCGAGCATTTCTTTGATATTCTCAACCCGGGCGGGTACCTCTTTCTCGGCCATTCGGAGACCCTCTGGAAGCTGTCGGCAAAATACGCGCTGGTAGAGATGGGGAACGCCTTCATTTACCGCAAGCCCCTGCCGACCTCCCTGACCGGAAGGCGCTTTATTCCCGACCGGCGCCTGAGCGAAGAAGGCCTGCCGTCCGGCGTCAGCAGCGACAGGCACGTTTCCGGCTCGGACCGCCGCGCCGGTGAAAACTCGCTGGTTTAATCGGTATTTCGGCAAACGCACAGGTTAGACTGTGCAGGGGCGGCCCGCCCGGGTCTGCTGCGAAATAAGCGCCGGCCGTACACCCATCTTTGTGATAACATTTCGCCGTTGCGGAATAACTTCATCAGCCGCCGCCCGAGGAGGTATTTCTTGATTTCAGACGATGATGTCATGTACGTGGCCCGTCTTGCCCGGCTGAGGCTCGAACATGGGGAGCTGGCGCGCTACGCCGGCCAGCTGTCAAGCATTATCGGGCACATTGACAAGATTTCGGAGCTTGATCTTAAAGATGTGGAGCCCACGTCGCATGTCATCAAGCTGGCCAGCGTCTTTCGCGATGATGAAGTGCGGCCGTCGGTGCCACAGGAGCTGGCGCTGGCCAACGGTCCCGAGGTTGAAGACGGCGCTTTCAAGGTGCCGCAGATCCTGGAGGCGGAAGAATAGTGGCCGGGGATGAAAACTTGCTCAGGCTTAGCGCCACCAGGGCGCTTAACCTGATCGGCAGTGGGGAACTGACGGCTGCGGCCCTGACCGGGGCTTATCTGTCACAAATAGAACAAAATGACAGTGACGTATCTGCGTACCTGAGAGTTATTTCCGAAGAGGCGCAGTTAAGGGCAGACGCCTTCGATGAAGCCGCCCGTCAGGACGGGGCTCCGCTGGCGGGCCTGCCGACGGCGGTCAAGGACGTGCTGGTGACCCAGGGGGTGATCACAACCTGCGCCTCCAGAATGCTGGAAAATTACAACCCGATTTATACAGCCACAAGCGTGCGCAAGCTGGAGCAGGCAGGCATCGTCATGCTGGGCAAAACAAACATGGACGAGTTCGCGATGGGCTCCTCCACGGAAAACTCGGCTTTTGGCCCCACCCGCAACCCCTGGGACCTGGAGCGCGTGCCGGGAGGCTCCAGCGGTGGCTCTGCCGCCGCGGTGGCCGCCGGGGAGGCGCTCTGGGCAATTGGCTCTGACACCGGCGGCTCCATTCGCCAGCCGGCTGCCCTCTGCGGGGTCGTAGGCCTAAAGCCCACTTATGGCAGCGTATCCCGTTACGGGCTGGTGGCGTTCGCATCTTCATTTGACCAGGTAGGGCCGATCACAAAAACCGTGGCCGACGCAGCGCTGATGCTCAAATACCTGGTTGGCAAGGATCCCCTGGACACAACCTCGGTTAAGCACCCGGAAGAGATTGTTATCCCTCGGAAAGAGGATCTGCGCGGCGTTCGCATAGGCATCGTCAGGGAACTGGTGGGGGAGGGGATTGACGCCGGCGTAATGTCGGTTTTCAATGAGGCCGTGGGCAAAATGGAGGCTGCCGGAGCCGCCGTCAGCGAGGCCAGCCTGCCACACGCCGGGTATGCGCTGCCGGCCTACTATATCCTTGCTCCCGCGGAGGCCAGCGCCAACCTGGCCCGCTTTGACGGCGTCCGCTACGGGCTCAGGGCCGGGGGAGATCACGCAGACATCACCCGGATGTACGAGCTCACCCGCAGCCAGGGATTCGGCGACGAGGTCAAGCGGCGGATAATGCTGGGTACTTACGCCCTTTCATCCGGCTATTACGAGGCTTATTACGGGCAGGCGCAGAAAGTGCGCACCCTGGTAGTGCGGGACTTTGACGCCGCATTCACCGGTGTTGACCTGCTTGTTTCGCCAACAGCGCCGACAACAGCCTTTAAGCTGGGAGAAAAAACCGGCGACCCCCTGACCATGTATAAATCGGATGTCTGCACAATTCCGGTAAACCTGGCAGGACTGCCCGGGATCTCGATTCCCGCCGGGCTGGCGGATGGTCTGCCGGTGGGCCTGCAGCTGATTGGGCCGGCATTTTCCGAAAACATGCTCCTGCAGGTGGCTCACGGCGCCGAGGCGGCAATCGGCTTTGACGCGGTATCTCCCCTGATTGAGCAGGCGGACAGGTAGGGCGCACCACGGGCGCCCTTACACAGGCATTGGATGGAAGGCAGGCAATGGAGTTTGAGCCGGTAATCGGCCTCGAGATTCACGTGGAGCTCTCCACCCGGAGCAAGATGTTCTGTGGCTGCCGGGTGGCTTTTGGCGGCGAGCCCAACACGCGCTGCTGCCCGGTGTGCATGGCCCATCCGGGGGCGCTGCCGGTGGCCAACGAAAAAGCGATTGAGTACCTGGCCAGGATTGGCCTGGCCCTGAACTGCAGCATACCCGGGCGCAGCATCTTTCACAGAAAGAATTATTTTTATCCCGACCTGCCCAAGGGCTACCAGATATCCCAGTATGACCAGCCGTTTGCGGTGGACGGCTATCTTGACATCATGGCCGGCAACGAGCAAACAACCGTCGGCATCGAGCGTGTGCATATGGAGGAAGATACGGCCAAGAACATACATGCCGGCGCCGGCGGCCGCATTGCCGGCGCCCTCTATTCGCTCATCGATTTCAACCGCTCAGGCACTCCCCTCGTTGAGATAGTCACCAGGCCCGATATCCATTCGCCGCAGGCGGCCCGTCTGTTTCTTAACAAGCTCAAGAACCTGCTCAAGTACCTGGACGTCTCGGACTGCAACATGGAAGAGGGATCGCTGCGCTGCGACGCAAATGTTTCCGTGAGGCCGGCAGGCTCCGGCGAGCTGGGCGTCAAGACCGAGCTTAAAAACATGAACAGCTTCAAGCATTTGGAAAAGGGGCTGGCTAAAGAAATCGAGCGGCAGGTGGAGCTGCTTGAGGGAGGCGGAAAGGTTGTGCAGCAGACCGTCCACTTTGATTTTGCCACCGGCGAGGTCACACCAATGCGCTCCAAGGAATTTGCCCACGATTACCGCTACTTCCCTGAGCCGGACCTCGTGCCTGTTGCCGCCGGCAGTGGCTTTGTGGAAAAAATCAGGGCGGGCATGCCCGAGCTGCCGGGCGCGAGGGCAAGCCGCTACATTCAGGAATTTGGACTGCCGGCTTACAACGCCGAAGTCCTCACTTCCAGCCGCGAGCTGTCAGATTATTTTGAAGAGGCTCTTCATCATTTCGATGACGCCCGGGCGCTCAGCAACTGGCTGATGGGCGAGCTGCTTGGCTATCTGAACGCCACAGGCGGCGAGCTGGCCGACTGTCTGGTAAAGCCACGGGAGCTGGGCGGGCTGCTTGAGATGATCAGTTCAGGGAAGATCAGCAACGCGGTTGGCAAGGATGTCTTTGCCGAGATGTGCAAGACCGGGAAGTCGGCCGGAGAGATCGTTAAGTCCAGGGGGCTGGCGCAAATTTCGGATGAGGCCGAGCTGGCGGCAATTGCCGGGCGGGTGATCGCCGCAAATCCTGCCCAGGTTGAGCAGTTTCGAGCCGGCAAGGGAAAGGTGCTTGGCTTTTTTGTGGGGCAGGTTATGAAAGAGACCGGGGGGCGGGCCAATCCGCAGGTGGTAAACAGGGTCTTGAGAGAGAAACTGACCGGTTAAAGCCATGGCCGGCAATTTCATCCCCGCCACGATGATGACGCAGCATCCCGACAGCGCCTCGCGCTACGTGCCGGTTCGTGACGAGCCAAAGGAAGCAATTGACGCCCTCACTCCCCAGCCGATCGGCCTGGGGCTGGAGGAAGTAATGGTTGACTACGAGGGCAAGCTTACCCCTTATCATCAGACAGCCGAGATCTGCCTGGGCCTGCTGGAGCGAGGGCAGGTGCCAGGCCGGGACGTGTTGGTGACTCCGCGCGTGCCCAGCGCTACCAAGGAAACGGCATTTCATCAGCTCATGGCGCTGATGAGCGTGATTGAGTCAAATTACCAGATGTCCCTCTCCGAAGGCGGCGCCATCAGCGAGGTGATTGTTCCCATGGTTGAGACTGCGGCAGAGCTTCTTGATGTGAGGCGGCGTATCGAGGACGTAATCGAGCTGGGCCACAAGGAGTTTGGCACATCCCGCGATGCCGGCACCGTCTGGGTTATCCCCCTGATTGAGGAGGTCCCGGAGCTGCTTGGCGCCGGCAGCATGCTGGGCGCATACCTGGATGAGGCGAAAAAGGAAGGATACAGGATCGACCGGCTGCGCGTCATGCTTGGCCGCAGCGACTCCGCCATGGCCTACGGCCTGGTGCCGTCGGTGCTGGCCGTAAAAACTGCCATCTCGGACTGCCATCTGCTGGGCCGGGAGAGGGATATTGAGGTATTTCCGATTTACGGGGGCGGCGCGCTCCCTTTCCGTGGCCATGTCAGCCTTGACAATTTTGATCAGCTTGTCAAGGATTACGCGGGCGTGCGCACCGTCACGGTTCAGTCCGGGATCAGGTATGATATTGGTGGCGAATCCGCCCGCCAGTTGGCCTTAAGGGCACATGATGAACTCGGGCTGGCGCCGCCGCTTCAATTTGACAAAGGGCAGCGAAGCATTATCACCGCCATGATCGGCCTTTTTACCGCCGCCTACCTGGAGAGCTTTGCCTTTCTGCTTCCGGTGGTTATAGCAGTCTCGGAAGCAATTCCGCCCCAGAGGGACCGCCTGGCCCGCAAAAGCGCAGTCGGCTACGCCCGCGCCGCGGCCGAGCCGGCCAAGCTGGCTGCCCGGATTACTGATGCCGGCATATCAAGCCGCGTAAATCAGATCAAGCGGCTTGAGACTGCCAGCCTGCCCCGCGCCATCAGTTTTACGGGCGCTCTTTATTCCATTGGCCTGCCGCCCGAATTTATCGGCACCGGCAGGGGGCTGAAGGCGGTTGAGGATCACTTCGGCGCCGCCGGACTTGAAATGCTGCTCCGGTTTTATCCGGGCATGCCCTTTGACCTGGCTAGGGCGGCCCGCTACGCCAGCCTGAAAACAGCGGCACAGCATCTGCCTGAAGATCTCCTGTTCCAACTCGAAGCGGATCTGGAAAATATTTCTGCTGTGTTTGACATCGACATGGGGCCCGTAACAGCGAATGAGCAGCGCTACCACGTGCTGCTGGAGACGGTTCAGCCAATGCTGAGGCAGATGGTGGCCCCGGCGCAGGAATGGGCCGGCGACATTGCCGACCGCCAGCTTGTGACCGAATGGATCTGCCGGCTGGGACGCCTGCGCGGCAGCCTGGGGTAGGCAGGGGCATGAAACCTGCCGGGATAGTCCTTAAGTTGCTGCATCAGCCTTGGTTAAGCTATATTTATTAGGAATCAGGGCCTCTTATCCGATGACCTCACTGCGGGTGCAATCCATGGACTTGGACAAAAAGGAAAAACTGGACAGCTTTAATCTTGAAGGGGCGGAGCCCTCGCCGAAAAGGAAGATCAAGATAGACGACACGACCCTCCGTGACGGCGAACAGACCGCGGGCGTGGTTTTCGCCAACCAGGAAAAAGTGCGGATCGCCAGACTGCTGGATGAAGTGGGAGTTCAGCAGATCGAGGCCGGCATACCGGCGATGGGCGGCGACGAGAAAAAAACAATCAGACACATTGCCGGGCTGGGGCTAAACGCCAGCATTCTTGCCTGGAACCGGGCCGTCGTTGACGATATCCGCCACTCGCTGGACTGTGGCGTCAATGCTGTGGCCATATCCATGTCTGCGTCCGACATTCACATTGAGCACAAGCTGAAAAAGTCGCGCTCTTGGGTGCTGGACAGGATCAGGGAGGCGGTCGATTTCGCCAAGCAGCATGATCTTTACGTTTCCGTTAACGCCGAGGACGCCTCCCGCGCCGATCTGGACTTTCTGGTTCGCTTCGCCAGGGCAGCCGAGCAGCAGGGCGCCGACCGCATCCGCTTCTGTGACACGGTAGGAATCCTCGACCCCTTTGACACTTATAACGTTATCTATTTCCTGCGCCGCGAGATTGGCATCGCTATCGAGATGCACACCCATAACGACTTCGGCATGGCTACGGCCAATGCGCTGGCCGGCATCAAGGCGGGCGCCACTTACGTAAACACAACCGTCAACGGGTTGGGAGAGAGGGCAGGCAATGCCGCCCTGGAGGAAGTTGTGATGGCGCTCAAATATATTTCCAAGGCAGATCTTGGCTGCAAGACAGAGCTTTTCTGCGAGCTGTCCGAGTATGTGGCCAAGGCCTCGGCCCGCACCATCCCGGTATGGAAACCGATCGTAGGCGCCAACGTATTTGCCCACGAGTCCGGCATTCATGCCGACGGCGTGATCAAAAATCCGCTTAACTATGAGGTTTTCAGTCCGGAAGAGGTAGGCCTTGAGCGGCAGCTTGTGATTGGAAAGCATACGGGCAGCAAAGCGATCAGGATGAAATTCCAGGAGTTTGCTATCGAGCTGGATGACGGGGAGAGCAAGGAGATTCTGCGCCTGGCCCGCAAGCTGTCGATAAAGCTGAAACGCGGGCTGTTTGAGAAAGAGCTGATGTATATCTACAAGGATTTAAAGGCCGGGCACGCCGGTGGCGAGGAGCGGGTTGGCTAGCACCCTGTCGGAGAAGATAATTGCCTCGCATGTGGGGCGGGAAGTGAGGCCGGGCGAGATCGTTGTAACGGCGGTTGATGTGGCCGCCCTCCAGGACGGCACCGGGCCGCTGGCGCTGATGCAGCTTGAGGAGCTGAACCTTGTCAGGGCGTATAACCCGGCCCGGACGGTTCTTTTTATCGATCATGCCGCTCCCAGCCCGCGCAAGGAGCTTTCCAACGCCCATATTTCCCTGCGCCGGTTCGCTGCCGAAACGGGTGCCGTTCTTTCCGAGATAAACGAAGGCGTCTGCCATCAGCGGCTGGTGGAAAGCTTCGCCTCGCCGGGGGATATCCTCATAGGCGCCGATTCCCACTCATGCACCTCTGGCGCCCTGGCTGCCTTTGCCACGGGCATGGGCTCGACAGATGTGGCGATCGGCATTGCCACCGGCAGGACCTGGCTTAAGGTTCCAGAGACATTGCGGGTCGTTCTGAAAGGCGGGTTCAGCCCCGGCGTCTTTGCCAAGGACTTGATGCTTCACCTGATTGGTGAGATAGGCTCCGACGGCGCCACTTACATGGCGCTTGAATTTACAGGTCCGCTGGCGGCGGAAATGACGATGGCGGAGCGCTTCACTTTGGCAAACATGGCGGTGGAGGCCGGCGCCAAGACGGGGCTGTTTGCGGCGGACGAAACAACGCAAAAATTCCTGTCTGCGCAGGGACGGGCAGGAGATTACAGGTCGCTTGATCCCGACGAAGGAGCTGGATACGCCCGCACGTTTGAGATTGACGCTTCGGCGCTGGAGCCGGTTGTCTCGGCGCCGCATACTGTGGACAATACGCAGACCGTGTCAGAGGCTGCGGGAAAGAAAGTGGACCAGGTCTTCATCGGCACATGCACCAACGGCCGCATCGAAGACTTGCGCATCGCGGGCGGCGTTCTCAAGGGTAGGCGGCGCCATCCGCAGACCAGGCTGATCATCACGCCGGCGTCGCGAAGCGTTTACCTTCAGGCGGCCAGGGAAGGCCTGCTGGAAGCGTTCGTGGAAGCGGGAGCGACGGTCACGGGGCCGGGATGTGGAGCCTGCGTAGGTGTGCATGGCGGCGTTCTGGGCGACGGCGAGGTTTGCGTTGCCACACAGAACCGCAACTTCAAAGGACGGATGGGAAATCCGGAAGCATTCATTTATCTGGCTTCGCCGGCAACGGCGGCAGCCACGGCTGTAAAAGGTGAGATCGCCGATCCGAGGGAGTTTATGTAGATGGTCTTAAAAGGCAAAGCCTGGAAATTCGGGGATAATGTCTCCACCGATCACATCGCGCCGGGAAGGTATTTTCACCTGCGCACGAACTTGCCGGAGCTGGCAAAACATGTGCTCGAAGACGCCAATCCTGATTTCGCCTCCCGGATGCAGACTGGCGATTTTATCGTGGCTGGGCGCAATTTTGGCCTGGGCTCCAGCAGGGAGCACGCTCCCAGAATAATCAGGCTCGCCGGCGCCGGCGCCGTACTGGCCCAGTCGTTTGCCCGCATTTTTTTCCGGAACTCAATCAATGTGGGTCTGCCCGTGCTTGAGCTTGACACATCCGGGATCAGACAGGGTGACAAGCTGGAAGTTGACCTCGATGGCGGCGTTGTCAAAAATACTTCCACAGGCAAAACCACGGCGTTCCAACCATTGCCGCCGGTAATGGTAAAAATACTCGCTGACGGCGGCATCGTTGAGCATTTCAAGAAATACGGAGACTTCAACCTGGGTTGATTCCAGTCGAGTGGATGGGGAGAAACCAATGCAGGATCCATACCAGGTTACTTTAATCCCCGGCGACGGCATCGGGCCTGAGATAACCAGGGCCGCCTGCCGCGTCGTGGAAGCCGCCGGCGTGCCGGTCGAGTGGCGGGAAGTTGTGGCCGGCTCGGAGGCCCTGGCCGAGTACGGCACGCCGCTTCCTGATCATGTGCTGGAGTCGGTCAGGAAAACCGGCGTCGCCCTCAAGGGGCCGGTGACCACGCCGGTGGGCAGCGGTTTCCGCAGCGTCAACGTGGCATTGCGCCAGGCGCTTGACCTTTATGTCAACCTCCGCCCGGCCGTTTCCATTCCCGGGGTCAAGTCTCTGTTCCGGGATATCGACCTGGTTGTGGTCAGGGAGAATACGGAGGACCTCTATGCCGGAATTGAGCACATGGTGGGTGCGGACGCCGCGGAAAGCATAAAGATCATTACCCGCCGCGCTTCGGAGCGGGTGGTGAAGTTTGCTTTCGATTACGCCCGCCGCGAAGGGCGGCGCAAGGTCACCGCCGTGCACAAGGCGAACATTATGAAGCTGAGCGACGGCCTGTTTCTGGAATCAGCCCGCGCCGTCGCCGGCAGTTATAGCGATATCGAATTCGAGGACAGGATTGTTGACAACATGTGCATGCAGCTGGTGCAAAAGCCGGAGCTTTACGACGTTCTGGTGATGCCCAACCTTTACGGTGACATTGTCTCCGACCTGTGCGCGGGCCTGGTGGGAGGCCTTGGCGTCGCCCCCGGCGCAAACATCGGCGAAAGCATGGCTGTATTTGAGCCGGTGCACGGCAGCGCTCCCAAGTACGCCGGCAAGAACAAGGCCAACGCCACCGCCACCATCCTTTCTGCCGTGCTGATGCTGCGCTACCTGGGTGAGAACGGCGCCGCCGGACGGATTCTGGAGGCTGTAAAGAAGGTGATCGGCGACGGCAGGCAGGTGACTTATGACCTGGGCGGCAGCGCCGACACCACGGAAATGACGGACGCCATTATTGAGTCAATGGCAAGTTACGAATGAAAAAACTTCCGTCAGCCAAATTCGTTGTTTATTGCTATTGAAATTCCGGCGTGGCTCCAGCCAGAAGAATTTGGGCTTGACTGCGATAATAGCCATATGGTAGCTTTAGTGACCTCATCGGCACAGGTTGGAATTTAGCAGCCATAATCCTTACCCCCGGGGGCGTTATGAGCGTGCAAGTCACTTCCAGGTGTCACGTTCTTTCTGGCGGTGCATTGCGCCGCTTTTTGTTTGGCTTTTCCTCCCTGGCGCTTTTTATTATCGCATTTGCTTTTCTTGCCAGTCCGCCGGCTTTTGCCGTCACCAATATCTCAGGCGGCACTGTTATTTCTCAAAATACGGAGTGGACAACGGCAGGGAGCCCTTACGTAATTCAGGGCTTTAGTTATGGCTCCAGTGTCACAGTAGCTTCAGGCGTAACGCTTACTGTCGATTCCGGCGTGGTTGTTAAGTTTGACTCGTCAAACGGCTCGCTCAACGTAAACGGCGCCCTAAGCGCCACCGGCGCTGTCTTTACTTCCTACAAGGACGACGCCCACGGGGGAGACACCAACGGCGATGGGGGGCAACCATGCCCGCGCCTGGTGACTGGGAAGGCATTTACTTGGGACCGTCAAGCTCTTCCTCTACCACCAAGGAACAATCTACAACAATACCTATTCTGGAAATAATAGAAACTCGATGATCCTCACCGGCGACGTTACGGCAAACAGCGACTGGCCTGCCTCCAACTCTCCCTACGTGATTTATGGCACGCAAGATTCCATGGGCTATTCTGTGCCTGCAAAGATC
>JACWAD010000011.1 GCA_014874175.1 Thermoleophilia bacterium | reverse complement strand
GGTAAAAGCAAGCATTGGCAGCGCTGCCTTTCCCCGCGATGGTGAAGACATCAACAGCCTGCTTTCCGGCGCCAGAAATGCGCTCTATCTGGCAAAGGCGGATGGCAAAGGAAGGTGGCGCCATGCGGATAGCGGCGGGAAAACCCAGGGCAGCCCAGAGGAAGGCGGTGTGCGGTCTGAGCTACAAACGCGGCCGCAGACCGTGATTGAGGAGCCCTCGGAACATCAGGCAGACAAAAGTCCGGCGCCGGCCGAAACTGGCTACAACCATTCCGGCGGGAGCGAACTGCTCAAGGGGGCTTCGATAATGGCGGCGTCAGTAAGCCCTTTGATCATAACGGGAATGCGGCAAATGATCGCTGGCGTTCATCCTAGCCATACGGATGGGTTGCTTGTCGCCGAGATTGCAGACCCTGCAAGTCTACCCAGGGCTGTTGCTGACATGAGGCCCGATCTGATATTTGCCGATATGCAAATGGCAATGTTTAACGATTTCGCTTTGCCCCGCATGATCCGGGACGAAAATCTTCCATGCAAGATTGTTGCCTATCTCTCGGAGGTGGATGCCGGTGTGATTAAATTGGCGTCTGATTTTTCCGTCAATGGCATGATCCTGCAAACCACGCCTCTTGATCAGACCGTGGCGTTGCTGGACAGAATCTACCAGGGGAAGTCTTTTTTGCCAGATGAGGTCAGGGCTGCTATAAACGAGCTGGCAGGCAGCCGCCGCCTCTTAAGCGATCTTTCTGACCGGGAGCTGGAAGTCCTCAGGCTGGTGTCCGAAGGCAAATCCAACTCCCAAATTTCGGAGCAGCTTTTTATTACCATTAACACCGTCAGGTTTCACCTGGCCAACGTTTACCAAAAACTGGGCGTCTCCAACCGGACAGAGGCAGCCAATTATTATCTGCGCCAGGGTCTGCCCTCTCTCGATAAATAAGCTTAGGCCGCAGAAGTCCCTCTTTAGTAACTGAACGTCTAACTGTCCTCTTGCCCATCCTGCAACTATCCTTTTGTAGGTATTGTCAGGGTCATTAATTGCCTATGTTTTGATGAAGCTAAAAAGGGGATGCTTTCATTCAGCCGTCGAGATCAAGTCCAGGTTTAACCAGGGAGGTGACCCAAAATGAAGACGAAGTTTGTTAGTGCAATAGGTGCATTTGCGACGTTAATCCTGACATGCGCCGGCAGCTGGAAGTTTTAAACGTTTTCAATAGTACCTCGCTCTTTTTTCACTTTTCAACGCCTTTCCCCCTATTCTCTTCTTTAAAAAAGTACTCCTAATTTACTTGGTTTTATTTATAAGTATTTATTATAATGATGAACACTTTACTCCAAATTGATTCTAACGCTGGAGTTGATGGTGAGATTCCGCGGGCTTCACGCATATGCAGTCTGGATTTTCTTCATTGCCGGCCTTGCCCTGCTTTGGCTGATTTTCGCTGGTCTCGACCTTTACCACAATCTTTTGTTAAATGAGACAGTTTTACTGAGTACATTTGTCTTACTATCCTTTACGATAGTTGCAGAAGAGCTGACTGTTGAATTTTCGCCGGGGATTTTTGCAAGCGCAGGCAGCCTACCCATTTTGCTGGCTGTCTTTTTTGTGGATCCCTTTGTGGCCGGACTGATCGCATTGTTTACGGCTGCAATTTCTTCCAGGAAACTTCGGCGTTCCTCAATTGTTTTTAACGCGGCAAATTACACTGTTTCGGTGGCAGCAGCCTCACTTATATTCGGAGGCCTCGGGCCAGTTTTGGGGCTTCATGACGCTTCCGGAGTTAGTATTGAACTGCTTGTAATCTCGACGCTGGCTTCTATTGCATTTCTTGTCGCAGATTTCTCGCTGGGCTCAATCTTTGTATTCCTCCGGGACGGTTTGAAACTTAAGGAAAGCTGGGGCAAAAACTTCCTGAAAGCCATCCCCTTGCAGGCAATTTTTATCGGCGTATACCTGATCGTGGTTGCCATTTACGCAAAAGCTGGCGTCACGGCGGCGGTGCTGTTCTTGATTCCAATGTTTGCCGGACAGCACGTATACAAGCTGCTGGTTCAGCAAAAGGAGTTACTCCTTGACCAAAAAAGCGTTTCCCAGGAACTGATGGACATGAATATCGGCATGGCAGCCTCTCTGATCATGCTGCTGGACAGCAAGGATCATTACACAGCCAGCCATTCCGCCTGTGTTGCAGTTTATTGCCGCGACATGGCCAAACTGATGGGTCTTTCGGAAGACAAGCAGCGGATTGCTCACATGGCCGGATTATTGCATGACCTGGGAAAGGTAGGCACACCTGATTCTGTTCTGAAGAAAAGGGGCAGATTGACCCCTCAGGAATGGGAACAGGTAAAACAGCACCCTGCCACTGCAGCAGAAGCGATCTCGCAGCTTGCAACCCACAAGGAAGTGGCGGAAATCATCCTCCATCATCAAGAGCGTTATGACGGCAGCGGCTATCCGTCTGGAAAAAAGGGTGACGAAATTCCATCTCTCAGCCGTATGCTGGCTGTTGCTGATACTTATCATGCCCTGACTTCAAACCGGCCGTATCGTGAAGCCAAGAGCCCCTTTGAGGCGCTAATTATTTTAAGGCGCTCTGCCGGCACCCAGCTGGATCCTCAATTTGTTGAAATTATGGCCCAGGTGCTTAAGAACGAGGACCTGAGCTACAGGGAGGGGAGCAAAGCCGACTTCCTCATCGAGTTTCAGAAAGACCGGCCTGCTCTTAAGTTGGATGCAATTCGCGCTCGCGCGAATGAACAGTAGTACACCCCAGCCGATCCGCCATCTCCCACTCCTGGTTTTATTTGCGCTGCTTCTTCCCCACTCTCACCATTTCCCACGGCAAAAGGCAGATCAGCTTTCCCTGAGGCCCGGGAAATCGCTGGGCGGAAATCCCCCGGGCTGCTCACCCGCTTACCCTATTCGTACTATCAATCCCCCTTCATCCTCCCCAAAAACTGTCCCATCGCTGGCGGGACAGCTCCCGTATGCCCAATTCTATCAATGTCAAATGCGTTTGCAATCAAACTTTGGTTGTATTTTCAATCCCGAAAAGTTGTATTTTTTTCAGCCCAAGTCTGCCGGTAAAAAATTGCAGCCTCCAATCTGTTTGTCAGGCCCAGTTTTTTAAAAATTCTGTTGACATGAGTCTTTACCGTTTTTTCGCTAATAAATAGCTGTTTAGCAATGTTCGCGTTGGAAGCGCCGGTCGCTACCAGCCTCAGTATTTGCTCTTCCCGGTTTGTAAGCGCCGCAGACGGGGCTTTTAGCAGGCTGCGAAGCCTTTTTAGTGACTGGCTTACGTTCTGTCTAGTGGCCGGGTCCTCATCCTTGACCAGGCGCCTGAGCAAAGTTATGCCGTCAGTATTGCCAATCTTTCCTATCAAGTCGCAGGCGTTTGCCCTTACGGCCGGGTCCCTCGCATCCAGCAGAGGCGCCAGGGCAGGCAGCATTTTCTTTCCAATGCGGGCAATTATCCAGGAAACATAGTCCAATTCAATGGTGTTAAGCAGGGCCACAGATAAAAGAGAGGCCAATACTTTGCCCTCCTGAAGGATAAAGTGATGGTGCTTTAATCCATGAGCCCGTGCCAGAGCATGTCCCAAAGCCCTTTTCTTCTCCTTCTCCAGGCCTTCGATATGGGCCGCCCAGGCGCGGTACAGGTCAATCTGCGTAAGGATGTAGCCGAAATTGAACCGGGACGCCATTTTTTCAGCTTTCGTCAAATATGCGACCGCCCCCTGAGCATCGCCCAGGAGCAGCAAGTCCGCAGCCAACCCCGCTTTTGCAGCTGCTGCAAGATATTGATCGCCCCATTTTTTGGCAATGCTCATGCTCTTCTGATGATAACGGCAAGCAGCGGTGAAATCACGGCGGCGCCGCTCAAAGGAGCCCAAATGGCATAAAACTCTCGAGAGCAGAACGCCTGAAGTCTCGCCCGCATTTATCGAATCGGCGGCTTGCTCAAGATAAGCCTCTCCCTCCTCGACGCGGCCCGACGCGATTAAAACGCTTCCATAAATATCAAGGACCAGGGGAAGGCTTTTTTTCTCTTGTTTTTTGTGCACCCAATCCAGACACTTGCAAGCCTGATTCAGGCACTCATCATAAGCGCCCTGCTTTAACAAGCATTCAGCAAGCCTTACTTGTATCAGGTTTAACTGACTTGCCGACTTATTATGGCAAAGCGCTTCTTTTAGCAAATCGTGAGCGCAGCTTAATTCGCCTCTTCTCGATAAAGCAGCGGCCAGCATTGCGTCCAGCGAGCCAGACCTTTGTCCCAGGCTGTTTCCCTCTAACAATTTAATCGCCTTGTTTTGATAAGAAACTGCATCCTTGTACCTGTATGCTTCGTGACTTAACTCTCCCAATTTGCAAGCTATGTCAAAACGCAGTTGCGGCGGCATTCCCTGCAGCGGTATTTTTTGCAACTCTTCCAAAGCCTTTACCGCGTCCCCTGATTCATTGAAACAGTCCGCCAGATCGATTGCAGCACGGCAGATAAATCCCTGCTCAACGGGGGCTAGCTTTGCTTTGGCGCGGCGCAATTTTACAATCGCCTGCCTGTACTTACCGGCCGCCATCATCGCTTCGGCCGCACAAATTTGCAGGGCTGGGGGCAGAGTCAAGGCTTGCAGCTGTTTCAGCCATCGCTCCAGCAGGCTGTACTCGCCTTCGCCGATCAATTCCTCCCAGACGGCGGATAAAGCCTCAAGCGCCTGCTTATAACAAGCACCGGCCAGGTACTGTTCAACAGCCTGCCTTCCCCGGCCAGCCGACTCCAGAGCCTTGCCAACTTGCAATCTGTAGCCGTTTATTTTTTCATCACCCTCTGCAGCCAGCTTCGATTGCAGAAAGCGGCGAAAGAGCGGATGAAAACGGTACAGCTCTCCCGCATCGCATGTGCGCCTTAAAAACAGTTGCTTCCTTTCAGCAAGCTGAAACATGACCCGGGCATTCGGGGCTGCGAGCACATTGTCACATATCTGTGGATCAACAACATCCATCAATGAGCTTCTTTCCAGTAACTCCTGCATCTCAAGTGTTTGATGATCAAACACCTCTTCAGCCATGTAATCAAATACATTTCTGAATACATTTGGCTGTTCTTCAATCGCTCCTGGAAGGCGGCTGCCTTTCCTTAAGGCGTCAATGATCAGGATTGTCCCAGCTATCCAGCCCTCGGTAAGGCTGCTGAGCCTGCCTATGGTTGCAGGCTGCACCTCCAAACCCCAGGTGCAGGTGAGAAGCTCTTCCAACTCCGCCGGCGAGAATTCAAGATCGCCGCCCTCTATCTTGTTAACCAGGCCAAGCGACCGTAGCCGGCCCAGCCGAGCTTGAGGGCGTGTTCGGCATGCAATAACAACAATGGCATGGCTCGGCAAGCTGCGCGTTAACTGATTTATTAACTGAGCGGCAAACCCCTTATCAAGCAGATGGAAATCATCAAGGAAGAAACCCAGAGGCTCTTCGTCCTGGCTGCTCTCCTCAACCAGTGTTGCGAGGAGGAACCCCGCCTCGCGGTGTACGTCTCTGGCCAGCCGCAACCGCTTGACGCTGCTCACTTCGTCGGTCTTGCAGGTGATGAGGGACGCTGACAGGATTAAATTGTTTATGAACTGGTTGGGGTTCCTGTCAATGCCACTGAGCCTGTACCAAATATGCTTGCCGGCAAAAGAGGAAGCCATCTGCGCCATCAGCGTGGTCTTTCCGTAACCCCCGGGGGCAGAGATAACCACCAGCCTGCGCCGCATTCCCGGTTCTGCTGCCGCAATCAGCCGCGGGCGCCATAGTGTTTCCCCGATCTTCGGCGGGACTGTTTTAACCGCAAGCATGGAAGCCGATGCCGGATCGGCAGCTTCGACTGGCATAATTACCCCCCAATTGGTGAGCTAGACTCAGGTTAATACCAGATCATTTATTTTTTGCCGGCGGGACAGGAAGTATTCCTTCGCTTGTCTGCGTTTATGTAAACCGAGTTTAAGAAATATATTGGCGACGTGCCGCTTGACCGTTGCTTCGCTTATGGAAAGCTTTTGGGCGATTTCAAGGTTACTTAATCCTGCGCCAATTATTGATAATATTTGTCTTTCCCGCCGGGTAAGCAATTGCAGTGGATCAGCAATGGCAGCGCCCAAGGCGGCAAGCTCTTTATTGGCAGCGGCGCGAACGCGGGCATCATCATCCCGGAGCAGGGGGCGGAGAATCAATCCGAAAATTACCTTGAGGAAATCGTTCTCTATGCCACATTCAAAAGCAAATGCCAATAACTCCAGGCTGATGCGCCCTTCCTGAACAATGAAATGATGATGAGACAAGGATGCAGCAAGGCCCAGGGCGGCTTTGATCTGCCGGCGCGCCTGCTTTTTGCGGCCGGCCTGAAAAGCCTTCCAGGCCAAGTGGAAAAGGACTTGGCACTCAATATATTTGTAACCATACCGGCGCGCCAGAGCGGACGCAGCCATTATCTCAGCTTCGCCGCCCGGGCCCATGCCGCCCGCAACCCTGAATTTGTCGGCGCCTATATTTGCCAGCATGCCGGCTGTCTCAGACAACCGCTTCTCTTTTATCTTGCAAAGAGCCAGGCCCTGACGGTGCAGTCTTAACGCTTTCTGGAAATCCCCCTGGCGCCTGGCCCGCGTCCCCAGATGATCGGCCCGGCCCCGGCCAGGACTGATAATTCCTGTGTTATCAAATTTGCCCGCTTCCTCATTATTGGCCGGCCCTTCTCCTTTGCCGAGGTAGTATAGGATCCGCTCCTCCATAAGCCCAATTGCCGGGCGGTAAACCGACCCGTGGACAAGCTTCGCAGCCCTGACGACAACCGGATAAGCTTCCTCGTACTTTGCGGACAGGTAATAAGCATTTGCAAGGTGAGACAACAGGAAAAACCGGTAAGGAAGAGACAGCGCCTCAACATCGGTCTTAATGATTAATTCCAAGGTGCGTGTGAGCAGCCGTCCAAAGTCTCCTTTTAGAAATAGCAAGTCAAGATCAGAAAGCATGATCTTAAGGCGTGCCTGCCCGAGTGACTGATGCCTCAGCGCCATAGAGTGACCTCTGCCTTGCCCCTGTCCTGTTCGAAGTCCCAGGATTTGTCTTTGAACCGCAGCGCGGCTCAAGGCATATGCGCGCTCTGCCGGCTTTCGGGCCCACTTTTGAGCTTCCTGAGCCGCTTCCAGGCTGCCGAGATGATGTCCGGCGATGGCACGCATGTGACTGATGACAAGGGCGCAGCAGTAAAGGCCGTAATGGTTCTGGGTTTTCCTGAATTTATCGGCCGCCCTGTCAACAAGCTCGCGCGACTTGCAAACATCCCCCCGGTTAAAATCAGTTTGCGCCTGGGACAGGCAAAGCCAGGGGCGCTTTAACTTCTTGCCGGCGGGTATTCTCGCCAGCCATTCTTCCACCGGCTCCGGGTTTTCCTCTTCCAAGAGGTCTGCGGCCATTGTTTCCATAATATCAGCAGCATTGTCAAAATCACCGGCCTCGATAAAATGTTGAACTGCCCTTGACCTGTTGCCGCTGGCAGCATAAGCATGAGCAATTTTGCAATGCCATTGAGAGATCTCTGACCCGGAGCTGCTTTGCTCCAACTGGTAAACAAGAAACCGCCGCATCACCGGATTTATACTCGAACCGCTTTCATTTAAGACAGCTCCCATGCTCGCTGCCGCGGATTTAATTAAGGCCTCTGCCTCACTTTCCGGCCCAATCCCGGCTCGGGCGCAAATTTGTGCTTCAAGCGGTTCGATCAGCGAAGCCGCAATGAAAAACTGGCGATGCCGCTCTTCGAGGCCTTGCCAAATCCCGGCCAGGTAACGATTGAGCTCGCCCGGCCGCCCGATCAGCCCCGGCAGAATTTCAACCGCGGTTTTGTCCCGTACGATGAGCTCCCGCCTGCAAATTTCCAGTATGGCCGGCCAGCCGTCTGTCGCCTTGTGCCAGTCCATGATTTCTTTCTCGGTCCAGCAAAGTCCGGCCGAGCCGAGAAACTCAGCAGTTTCTTCGAAACCAAACTTCAGATCCGACTGATTGACCTCAATTACGTCTCGCTCCGCCCGCAAGCGGGCGATGCCCAGGTTAGACCTTGACCTTCCCGCTACGTACAAGCGGCTGCCGCAGGGCAGATGATCAAGCAGCAGCCGGACGCAGGCCATCACCTCCCGGTTTTCGTTGACGAGCTCAAAATTATCGAGAAATGCCGCCACCGGCCGGGATGCTTTCCCCCATAACTGTTCAAGAAACGCGATGGATGAGAGGGCGACGTCCCCGGAGCGCAACTCAAGCCCGGCACCGGCTTTTTCTTCGATTTCGACGCCAGGATCCGGCCGCAGCCGGCACGACTCCAAAATCAGGCGCCGGATGAAAAGATGAAAGCCATGGCCCCCATTCTCAAGCTCATAATAAATTGCCGGCCCATTGAAGCTTTTTTTGAGCTGGGACAAAAGCGTTGTCTTGCCATATCCAGGACCGGCCGTGATGACAACGAGGCGCTCGCAATTTTTCCCGTGGGCCTGCATTATCAAACGAGGCCGTAGCAACTCTCTCTCGCCGGCCACGCTTCTGTCGCAAACGTTTAGGTTTGAGCCATTCATGAAAATATAGCGGCGCAAAAGTAATGCAACAGGAAAAAACAGGGCAAATCAAAGCGGGTATCCAACTATAATTAGATTGAGATAATTTGTCTATCAAACTTTAGTTGTATATGCAAGACAATAAAGTTGTAGAAAAACAAGTTTAGGAGCTGAATTAAGAACAAAAGGGAGCATGTAAAAAGGCCCTGCCGCCAAGAGCGGCAGGGCCCGATAAGTTCCCTTATAATCCTTTTTTTCAGAGCGGGACTACATTTGAGGCCTGCAGGCCCTTTGCTCCTTCAGTAACTTCGAACTGGACCTTCTGACCCTCATTAAGGGTTTTAAAACCCTCAATCTGGATCTCAGAGAAGTGTACAAAGAGGTCATCGCCATCTTCTCTCTCGATAAAGCCGTAGCCCTTCTCGTTACTGAACCATTTTACGGTTCCTTCTGCCAACTTTCCTACCCTCCCATCTGATGCCCCACGCAGCCGCACGCCCAGCTGCGAAACTTTAGCCCTGCCGGGGAAAAAACCCATCCGGCCAGAACATTGGTACAGCAAAACAGTACTACATTATTAAGAACTTGTAAACAATTCGGTGACATTTATTTTCGTCTTAATTAAGACGAATTCTGTCAGATAACGTACATTGCAAAGGAGAAACTGGCCTGGCCGGGAAGACGTGATTGCGGCGGCCGGTTCCCAAGGTATAGATTATGGTGCCGGCTGAGCTCTGGCGAGGCAAACCTGGAGGGAACCGGTTAGAAAGAGAAATTATTTCAACATCAGCCTGGCCGTGCTCTGCACCGGCATATTTCTGGCCGCCCTGGATCAGACCGTCGTCGTTACCGTGCTGCCCCAGATTGTCAGCGACCTCCAGAACGGCTTCAGCTCTGCCGGAGTCGAGCGCGCGGGCTGGATCGTCACTGCATATCTGACCGGATATACCATCATGTTGCCATTGATGGGCAGGGTTGCCGACCTGCACGGTCACCGCCGCACCTACAATCTGGCGATGGCCATTTTTGCCCTCGGCTCCCTGATGTGTGCTTTTACTCCCAATCTCTTCTTCCTGGTGGGATTCCGGGCAATTCAGGCTGTTGGCGGCGGCGCTGTGCTGCCGATAGCGCTGGCGGTTGTGGGGCGCAACTTCCCTCCCGGGAAACGGGCGTTTGCCTTGGGCATAATTGGAGCCGCCGCGGAAGCTGGCGGCGTGCTGGGACCACTTTACGGCTCTGTTATTGGCCAGTATCTCGGCTGGCGGGCGATTTTTTACCTGAACATTCCTCTTGTTTTAATTATCATTTGGCTGATGCGCAGGCATGTTGCCGAAAGCGAGCGCGGCGGCAGCCGCGTTGACTGGCGCAGCGGCATCCTGCTGGCGCTGGCCTTGGGTCTTGCGACCACAGCTGTCTCCGGAGCAAGAGAAGCCGGCTGGCTTTTGTTTGGCGCTCCACTGCTGGCCCTATCGCTTGCGTTCCTGGCCGCTTTTTTCATTTCCGTTTTGCGCTCGCAGCATCCGCTGATAGATTTTTCCATGTTTCTGAACCGCTCATTCAGTGCGGCAAACGCGGCTCATTTCCTGCTCGGCGTGGCCCTGATTACGGCGCTGGCGCAAGTGCCTGTTTTCGCTTACAGCGCCGGATGGCCGGCAACGGCGGACGTTTCCCCACTAAGAGGCGGCCTGCTGCTGATCCGTCTCACCCTGCTTATTCCGGCGGGCGCCGTTCTGGGCGGGCTTCTCAGCGCCAGGGTCAGCGGCCGCCTGGCGGCAGTGGCCGGCTTTTGCCTGAGCGCGTTTGGCCTCTGGCGGCTGAGCATGTGGCAAGCAAATGTCGGCGATCTCAGGCAGACATTTGACCTGATGACAAGCGGCATGGGTTTCGGCCTGGTGATCGCCCCCATCTCACTGGCCGCCGTCGAGGCCCTGCGCAAGGAAAGGCTGGCGTCGGGCACCTCCGTGCTGACCGCTTCCAGGATCACAGGCATGGCCGTGGGTCTTGCCGCATTAAACAGCTGGGGCATCACAGATTTTGAGAGCACAATGTCTCGTTTCCCGGCCCCCCTGCCCCAGATAGGAGAGAGCTTCTCCACCTATCTTGGCCAGATTAGCACCTGGGAGCAGCGCAACATAATAACCATTCTTGGCGTATTCCGGGATTTCTTCCTGGTGGCGGCGGCCGCTTGTCTGCTTGCCATCATTCCGGCGATGCTACTTTTCGAAGGCAACCGCCGCAAGACAAGCGGTGATAATAACGGCGCCGGCTAGCTCCCACCTCCGATCAGCCTGAAACTAAAAACGGGCATCATGACCCCGAACCAATTTAGTTCTTGGAGGCGGAACCGGAAGCCGGTTTGCTGAGGCCCAAATGCCGCCGAAACCACCAGGCCGCCAGGCGGGAAACTGCCTCCAGGGCGCCGGGCTCCTCAAACAGGTGGGTGGCTCCGGGCACAATTTTTAACTCCTTCTCAACATTCAACCGGGCCAGGGCTTCACGATTCATGCCGATTACGGGCACATCGTTGCCGCCGACGATCAGCAGCGTCGGCGCCGCCACCCGGGGAAGATAAGAGCCGGCTAGGTCGGGGCGGCCGCCGCGTGAGACTACGGCCTTAACAGCCTCGGGGCGCAGCGTGGACGCCGTAAGCGCGGCCGCCGCGCCCGTGCTGGCACCAAAATAGCCAATTTCCAGATTCATGGTTTCAGGCCCGGACTTAAGCCAGTCGGTGGCGCCAACCAGCCGCCCTGCCAGCAATTCAATGTCAAAACGCATGTGACCGGTCAACATATCGACTCGTTCTTCCTCGACGGTCAGCAGATCAATAAGGAGAGTTGCCAGACCCTCCCGGTTGAGGGAAGAAGCCACCTGACGGTTCCTTGGGCTCAGGCGGCTGCTGCCGCTGCCGTGAGCAAACAGTACTACGCCCGTGGTTTCCGCCGGCACTGACAAGCTGCCTTCCAGCGACACCGTACCGGCGGTAACGTGTACCAGTTTTTCCAAAATTGTCTTTCCCGCCTGTGCCAAAGGGCCTCCAGAAGAAATCCAGCATAACTTATAATTGCCATATCGCGCTCGCCTAAACTTCCGGAACTTGATGAGGAGCCTCGCCATTCGGGGAAAAGGGTGCGCAAGGAATCGACAACCCATCAAGATTTAATTGAACTTGCGGGCGGGCTATGGGGGCTACTTTGATATATCGATTACGATCCTGCCGGGAGAACCCAGACCGGCCAGCGAGTATGTGGAAGGCCGGGAAAGATTGAAGCCGTAGATCAGCGATTGATCGTCCTTTGCCGGCAAGCGGTCGATAGCAGTCACCAGGCTGTCGCCGGTTCTAAGCTGCGTCGCTTCCACATTAGCGCTGCTGCCCAGTGAACGGATTCCTCCCAGGACAACTTTTACCTGCCTGCCGTCTGCCGAAAGCGAAGCCTGCGCGTGAGGCACCTGCAGCAGGGGCCTGCCGCCGGGAGTCGCCATCTCAAAAACAACGCGGAAGAACGAGCCGTGGTCGGCCCAGCGAATGTCTTTTAGCTGAAGCCCGTCAATAAGCATGCCCACTGATTGCGAGCTCCTGGAGAAGCGGCCGTAAGGCCCCGGCTGCTCCTGGGGCTGGCTTTGACCCTGAGGCTGCGGAGACGGCAGCGGTTTTTGTGATCCGGGTATGCTTTTGGTGGACGCGACGCTTGCCGCGCCGCCTCCTCCGCAACCGGCCAGGAACAAAAAGGCGGCGATGGCCGCCGCGGTCAGCAAAAATAAGAGGAAAGTCCTGTAAGTCATGACGCGCACTAATCCCTCAATTGTAAATAAACGGACCGCTGGATTTTATGCCTGGACAGGGGGAAGTAGCAATCCTTTATTTCAAGCAACGAGGGAAAGGCGCAACTGCGGGCAAGAGAAAAACCAGGGAAAGGCAAGGGAAAGCCCCAAGAAACCTTCACTGACTGTTATCGCCGGTCGCCGCTCTCGTCGAGCTTCACCGTACTTTGCGGCTTTTTTAATTCCGCATTTCCTCCGCCTGACGCTTTTCGCGTTAACCTCCAACAGGCCTTTCCGACTTCTTGGGGCTGCTTGTAACTATATACCCACTCAGGCCAAAATGAAAAGAAACGGCTTATCACAATTTGTGATAGATCAAACGGAAAGTTGAAGCCTGTCTTATTTGTCAGCCAGAGCGGAGATGCCCGGCAGTTCTTTCCCCTCCAGAAATTCCATCGCGGCGCCGCCGCCTGTGGAAACATGGTCTATCCGGCCGGCAACGCCAAATTTGTTGACCGCCGCCACGGTGTCGCCCCCACCGGTCACAGTCAGAGCATTTGCAGAGGCTACAGCTTCGGCGACCGCCCGCGTGCCGGCGGCAAAAAGATCCATCTCAAAGGCTCCCATGGGACCGTTCCAGAAGATGGTGCGTGCAGTTTTGATCTCAGTAACAAAGGCGGCGATTGTGGCAGGACCGATGTCAAGGCCCATCCAGCCGGCCGGGATCTGATCGGCCGCCGCGACGCTGGCGCGGGCGCCGGGGTCGAAACTGCCGGCAGCGACAAAATCAACCGGAAGCAGGATCCGGCATTTCGAGCCCTTCGCTTTTTCCAGGGCCGCCGCCGCAGCTCCCACGGTTTCCTTCTCGACCCTGGAAGCACCAACGTCGATCCCTTGGGCCTTCAAAAAACCAAAGCACATGGCGCCCCCGATAAGGATGGCGTCTGCAAACTCCATAAAGCGGTCAATGACGCCGATCTTGTCCGAGACCTTGACGCCGCCCAGGATGGCTACAAACGGGTGCTCCGGATTTTGGGTCAGGCGTGAAAGGTGCTCAAGCTCTCTCTCCACCAGCAGACCGGCCACGGCCGGCAAGTACGCCGCCACGCCGGCGGTGGAAGCATGGGCGCGATGGACCGTGCCAAAGGCGTCGTTGACATAGACGTCGGCAAGGCCGGCCAGCTTGCGCGCCCACCCGGGATCGTTCTCTTTCTCCAGCGGCGTAAAGCGGCAGTTTTCCAGCAACGCTACTTCACCCGGGGCCAGCCCGTCCAGACGCGACTCAACATCGGGACCGGTGCATTCGTCAAGCTTCATCACCGGCGCATCCAGAAGCTCTGAGAGACGGTCCCCGACCGGATCCATGCACAGATTCATTTCCACTCCCCTCGGGCGTCCAAGGTGAGAAATAAGAATGACGCGGGCGTTATGCAGGCGCAAGAAATTTATCGTCGGCAAAGCTGCCCTGATCCTGGTGTCATCGGCGACCCGTCCGTCACTCAGGGGCACATTGAAATCTACCCTGACAAGGACACGCTTGTTGTCAATGTCTATGTCCCTGACAGTTTTTTTCAAATCCAAAGTCCAGGCTCCAAGTATCCGCATCCCGCATTTAAAGGACTTTCAGGCAGAGGTCAACGAGACGGTTGGAATATCCCCACTCATTGTCATACCAGCTAATGACCTTTACCATGCTGCCCTGCACCATTGTTGCATGGGAATCAAATATCGATGAATATGAATCACCGACAACGTCAATGGACACAATCGGGTCTTCCATGTAACGCAGGACTCCCTTCATGGCCCCCTTGTCGGCATGCTTGGCAAAAGCCGCATTTATTTCTTCCTTGCTCGCCTCTTTTTCAAGAATAGCAACAAGGTCAACCACGGAGCCATCCGGCACCGGCGCCCGCATGGCCATTCCATCCATCTTTCCGGCAAGCTCCGGCAGAACCAGCGATACCGCCTTGGCGGCGCCCGTGGTCGTGGGAATCAGGGACAAGGCGGCAGCCCGCGCCCGGCGCAGGTCCTTGTGCGGCAGGTCAAGGATGCGCTGGTCGTTGGTGTATGCATGCACTGTGGTCATGAACCCCTTCTCAATGCCAAATTCCTGCAAGAGAACCTTGCAGACGGGAGCCAGGCAATTGGTTGTGCATGATGCGTTTGAGATAATGTGGTGCTTTTCCCTGTTGTAATCTTCGTCGTTGACGCCAAGCACAATCGTAATGTCAGGCTCCTTGGCCGGGCATGAAATGATGACTTTTTTGGCCCCGGCTGACAGGTGTTTTGCGGCGCTGTCGCGGTCATAAAAAAGGCCCGTTGACTCAATTACTACCTCCGCGCCCAGATCCGCCCAGGGAAGCGCGCCCGGATCCCGCTCAGACAGCACCTTGAAGCTGCGGCCGTCGACGGTGAGAAAATCAGCGCCGGCCTCTACCTCTCCCGGAAACCTTCCCATTACCGAATCATATTTAAGCAGATGCGCCAGCGTTGCCGGGCTGGTCAGGTCATTGACAGCAACAACCTCAATATCGGCATTCTGGCAGGCGGCGGCACGGAAAAAATTCCGGCCGATGCGTCCGAATCCGTTGATTCCAACCTTTAATGACATTGCCTCTTCCTCCTCTTCAGTATTAATTTACGGCGTCCGGCCAATTAAAATCCCGCGCAATTTTACCAAAAAATGGCCAGCCATTGGTAGAAAAACAAATACTGGATGCTGGATGATTGATTTTGTACAAACGTAAAAAACCATATGAACGCCGGGAGCAGGAGAATTGGAAACTGGACCCAGAAAGTTAAAACCCGAAATCCGGACCCCGGAGGGAGCTTTCACTGACTATCTG
>JACWAD010000010.1 GCA_014874175.1 Thermoleophilia bacterium | reverse complement strand
GTTCCTGGCCGCGACGGTTGTGTTGGTGTAGTAATATCCGAGAATCGCCTGGTAGCTGTTGCCGCGGGAGGCGCGCATAAGGGCGCCGTGGGCGCTTAAGCCGACCCCGTGCCCTTCCAGGGGCATGCCCTTGCAATCGGGGTCGGGCACGGACATCAGCCATGGGTAGTTAAGGCCCCATGCCGAGAGCGCCGAACGAGTGAAACCGTCCGACTGCGAGAAATACGAGGCCAGGGCGACGCTGCCGTTGTAGGTGACCACTTGACCGGCGGTGCTGTTTACCGCCGTCACCAGATTGGGAAACCGCTCTTCCAGGCCGTAGCCCTTGTACTGCTGGTCGTCGCCATTGCCGTTGCGGCTGTTCTTGAGATCAAATACTTCCGAACTGCCGTACTTGCCGCCGCTGTTCACATACCAGAGGGCGTAGCTGCGGGCGGCGACGCTCATCGCGTCCAGGTATTGGGGGGGATCACCCTCGCTGGTTTCAGCGATGCCTTTCAGGTAGTCTTCAACCGGCAGCTCGTTGACAACCCAGACTTTCTTTGACACCGGTGAGTAAACAGCCTCTATCGTTCCCCGGAACTGGTTGTCATCGAGATTTGCATTCCAGGAAGGAATGTCGTGATAGGAAGTCACCTGCATGATGCCGCCGCCGGGGGAAGACATCCTGATGCTGGCGCTGCCCGAGTGGCTGTAGCCGGTGCTGGTCGTCACCTGGTAGGCCCCGTTGCTGTACGAGACCGCCGCCGTCTGCCCGGCGGCCAGAGTTGTGAGCGGGTTGCCGTTGCTTTCCCTGACCTCAAAGGCGGCGCTGGAAGTGACGGTTGTGGCCGGGGCTCTGCATGACGTCCCCGGGTTCTTGTTAAAGACGCTACCGGCCACCTCGTTAAAGTAGCCGTTCCAAAGGACGCGCTGGGACGCCATCACGTTGGCCACGGCGCTCTTGCCGGAATCTGTCCAGGCCTGCAGCTCCACGGGTCCGCCCATCTTGCCCGGGAAAGTCGGGGTAACGTTGCGGCCGGGCATGATTGTGCCATTGCTCACCAGCTGGCCCCTGATCCTCAGCTCGTAATAAACCGGGCAGGGGTTGGGGTTGGAGACAAGCACCCAGTTGGTGGCGCCGGCGCTGAGCTGATCGTACCAGGTCCAAACATAGGCAGAGTTAAGGCTCGCCGCCGGGTAGCCGGGCACTTCCTCAAACGATGGACCCCAGAGGGTGCGCTGCGATGCCATCACCTTGGCCGGCGTGCGCGGCTGCGCCGCGGTCCAGGCCTGCAGCTCCACCGGCCCGCCCATCTTGCCGGGGAAGGTGGGGGTGGTGCTGGCGCCGGGGGCGACGGTGCCGCTGTTTATGAGTTGGCCGGCAATCCTGAGCTCGTAATAAACCGGAAAACTATTTACGTTATTTACCAGCACCCAGTCCTGGGCCCCGGGCGACTGCATGTCGTACCAGGTCCAAAGGTAGTGGTCCGAAAGCTGGGAGGCGGGGATGCCGGGCACCTCGTTAAAGGCAGAGCCGCCGCCTGAAAGCACCCGCTGGGAGGCAATCACCTTGGCCGGCTGGGAGCAGCTGCCGTCGGGGTTAAAGGGTGACTGGCAGGCCCTTGCCTCCAGGGGGCCGCCCATCTTTCCTGGGAAGGTGGGGGTGGCGCTTCCTCCGGGGCCAACGCTGCCGCTTGCCAGAAGCTTACCCTTCAATAGGACCTGGTAGTAAACAGGATAGGAGTTTGGATCAGAGACAAGCACCCAGTTGGTAAATCCGGGGCTCTGCTGATCGTACCAGGTCCAGTAATAGTCACTGGAGAGGCTTAAGTAGTCACTGCCGGGCACCTCCTCAAAGGAGTTTTGCCCCCAGAGCACTCTCTGGGAGACAATTGCCGGCCCGCCGGTTACAGAGGCGGCGTCTACCGGGCCTCCCATAACGCCTGAGTAATGAGGCGTTAGCGTTGCGCCGCTTGCCGCCATCAGGGAGCCGGGAAAGCCGGGGCTTGCGCCCAGCGGGCCAAAGCCGGAGAGGCCCATGTACCTGCCGCCAATGTAAAGGTCGAAGAAAAGCGTGCCGGCGCCGGACGAGGCCGGGTTTGCCATCAGCACCCAGTTCTTGGAGCTGACCGAGTCGTACCAGCTCCAGAGATAGTCGCGCGGGTTGTAGCCGGGGGAGGCGACGGTAAAGGGCCAGCTCACCGTCTTGGTGTGGCCGACGTAATCCGACGCAGTCATGGAGACAGTGTGCGTCCCGGCGGCAAGCGGCGCCGGCGGCCGGTAGCTGGCGTAGGTGGTGGTCCTGGTTGAGCCGGCCGTGACGTCGGCTCCGTCCAGAGTCATGCTGATGGACGCGGGATTTGCGATCGAGCAGCCAAAAAAGTCGGCGTAAAGGAGCGGGCGGCTGTTGCTGGTTGTGACGGTCGGCGTCTGATCGACTATCCTGATGGTGGGCCGGTAGTTGCGGCTGGCGTCGGCGCGAAAGCCGGGTATATGCGCATACAGCATGTCTCCGGGGCAATCGGTTGGATAGGCGTCGCGGTGACCGATGATATTCGGCGGACTGCTGCCCACGGGAGCATAGTTGTTAAATGGGTCATAATGAACAAAGTAATCGGAGCCCTCGGGATTAATGCAAAACTGGTTTGCCTTTTGCGTGATCAGCCAGACAAAGGCGTTGTACATGGCCGGGGTGATATCGGTCGAATCATAATCACCCAGGGCGGCAATCCCGATCGAGCCTGAGTTCCAACCGTAGACGTGGCCGCCGATGACGGACTGGCCCGGGGGCGCGCTGGCGCCGCCGGCGCGCCCCTCGTAAACATTGCCGTATGGATCGATCAGGTAATTGTAGCCAATATCACCCCAGCCGAGGCTGACGGCGTGGTAGTAATAAATTGAGCGGATGGTGGCAGCCGGGTCGGAGTCCCAGTTCTGGGTCACAGTATGGTGGACAATTATCTTCTGCGGGGTGGCGTACTCGGGAGTCCAGGTCATCAGCGATTCATCGGCGCCCCACTGGGCCCGGGAGATGACCCCTGGCTCGGCGCTCGCCTGGGGCGGGTTTAGCATCCAGCCTACCCGCCTGGTAATGGCCGAGATTGACAGCGGCGACTGGTGATAACCCTTGGCGTCAATGTAGCTGGCGGTGAACCTGCTTACCTGGGGAACCTGTCCGGCGGCATTGCCGGTCAGGGTGAGGCGGTACTGGAAAAAACGCGCCCTGTCGGCGAACACGAGCTCGCCGATTGTCTCCCCGGCAGACCTGGTTTTAACAACGAAGTCGGGGACATCATCATCGATGCTTACCTGCTGCCACTTCCCCCAATTGGAGCCATCCTGGCTGAAGCGGACCTCTGCCTTGATGTCTGCCCCGGCCGGCACTTGCGCCATCCAGTGCAGGCCGAGCGCGTTAAAGGGATAACCGGCCTGGAACTTGCCGGAAGTGTAAATGCCCTGGCCGCGCGCAGCAGCCAGCGTCAGCACGTCCTTGCCGGTCTCGCCCGCCCCGACTCTGGTGCCCTGCATACTCCCGCTTTGCCCCAGCTCGGCCCCGGTTTTAACCAAATCGGCGCCAATGGTTTTCGGCGGCGGTCCGGAGTCGCGCCAGCCGGGGTAAACGAAGGCAGCCACCAGGGCAGCGGCCAGAGTTGCGCCGGCCAGCAGGTAGTACTTTCTTTTGCCCCTCCTAGTAATGTCGAACACGCTTCTCAAGGCCTTCTCACACTCTATGCCCGTCCAGATTGGGCCGCAAGGGCGGAGCTGTAAATTTTCAGTTAAATCCGGGGAATTACGAGCTCCTCGCAAGGGCAGGCAAATTTCAATTTAACCGTCCGGGAGACAATTCCTCCAAATTGCCCAATTTGCCTAATCTTCGCCCCCGCTAACCTTTTAGGATAGACTTCGCGATGGACAACCTTCCCAATGAACAACCTTTTGAGATAGATTCTTAGCCATGAAAATTGGTATCGAGGGATTGCCTCTTTTATTCCACCGCACCGGCACCTCTGCGTACACCCATGAGCTGGTAAGGCATCTCAGGCGCCTCGGGACTGACGACCAGGTGATACTGTTTGCGCGGAACCAGCGGATGGCGGGAGGATCCTACCACGACATTTCTTACGCCGAGCGGATAGCAAACTACCTCTACAAGGAGTATCGGCTGCCGCACGAGCTTGCCAACCGCAAGATCGACATTTACCATTCGCCCCGCGACATGGGACTCCCCAGCCCGGCCAAGCTGGCCTGTCCCTCGGTGATGACCCTGCATGACATTATCCTCGTGCGGCTGGCATCTGATTATTACAGCCGCAGCAGGGCGGCGCTCTATGAGCGGCGCCTGAAGGCCCGCGTGCGCGGGGTGGACCATGTGATTACGGTCTCCGATTTCTCGCGGCGGGACATCATTGACTGGAGCGGCATCAGTGAAAACAAGATCAGCGTCGTCTTTAACGGCGTCCCGGAGATATTCCGCCAGGTGCCGGACGAGAAGGAACTGAAACGCGCCGGCGAACGTTACGGCCTGCCGGCCAGGTTCATCCTTGCTGTCGGCTCCACGGAGCCGCGCAAAAACATTCACACGGCTATTCAGGCTTATGCTTCCCTGAGGCGAACAATGCCTGAAGTGAGCCTGGTTGTCACCGGCGTCGATTACTGCCGCCTGCCGCCCGGCAGGGCGTTCGCCGGTCTGGACCTGGAAGGGGTAATCTTTGCCGGATACGTCAATGACTTTGACATGCCGGCCATTTACAGCATGGCCGAGGCGCTGCTGTTTCCTTCTTTTTATGAAGGTTTCGGGCTGCCGCCCCTGGAAGCCATGGCGTGCGGAACGCCGGTTGTGACTTCAAACTCGGCTTCCATCCCCGAGGTTGCCGGAGACGCCGCCATACTTGTCGATCCGTCCAGCGCCGCGGACATGGCGGCCGCGCTTGAGACGGTGCTCGGCTCCGGCTCGCTGCGGCAGGAGCTGATCGATAAAGGGCTTGCCCGGGCAAAAAAGTTCAGCTGGGAGAAAGCTGCGGCAAAAACGAGGGAAATTTATAAACAGATAGTTTGACATGCTGTCCAATCTCCAGATCGCTGCATCCCTTGATATGCTTGCCGACATGATGGACCTTGACGGCGAGAACAAGTACAAGACCATCGCCGTGCAGAAAGCCGCCCGCCGCGTTGCCGAAACCAATGTCTCCCTGAAGGAGCTGGCCTCCGGGGGGGAGCTGACAAGCCTGCCCGATATCGGTGAGAAGATCGCCGCCAAGATCACCGAGCTGCTTGAGACAGGCAGGCTAGCGGAGCTGGAAGATTACAGGCGCCGCTATCCCTCCGACCTCGTGAAGATACAGAAAGTTCAGGGAATCGGCCCCAAAACCGCGCGCAAGGTCTGGGAGGAACTGGGCGTCGCCTCCCTGGAAGACATGGAGGCGGCCGCCACGGCGGGGCGCATTGCTGCCCTGCCTGGCCTGGGACCCAAGGCGCAGGAGAACATCCTCAAGGCCATCGCCCGCCTGAAGGCGCGCGGGACGCGCGTGCTTTTAGGAGAAGCGCTCCCTATCGCCGAAGCCGCCGCCGCCGGGCTGAAAAAGCTGAAGGAGGCGCGCAACGTCACCTGCGCCGGCAGCGTCCGGCGGATGAAAGAGACCGTCAAGGATGTGGACATCATCGCCACCGCATCCAGGCCGGAGGCGCTTACCTGGGCATTCAGCCGGCTGGCCATGGTTGACGAGGTAATCGGCATGGGACCCACCAAGTGCTCGATACGCACCCACACTGGTCTCCAGATTGACCTGCGCGTCGTCCCTCATGACCTTTACGGGAACCTGCTGCAGCATTTTACCGGCTCCAGGGACCACAACGTGGCCCTGCGGGAGCTGGCCATCTCAAGAAGCCTGAAAGTGAGCGAGTACGGGGTCGAGGAATCAGGCAGCGGCAGAATCCATAAATGCGCCACTGAAGAAGAAGTCTACCGGCTGCTGGGCCTGGACTATATCGAGCCGGAGCTGCGCGAGAACAACGGCGAGATCGAGGCTGCGGCGGATCACCGGCTGCCTCGCCTGATCGGTCCCGGCGACATCAAGGGAGACATGCACGTGCACTCCGACTGGAGCGATGGCCGGGCCAGCATCCGGGAGATGGCTCTGGCGGCCAGACAGATGGGCTACAGTTACATGGCCATCTCCGACCATACCCAGTCGCTGGGCATGGTCCAGGGACTGACGCCGGCGAAGCTGGAAAAACAGCTGCAAGAAGTGGCGGCTCTTAACCGGAAGCTGAAAGGATTTCACATATTCACAAGCTGCGAGTGCGATGTCAAAGCCGACGCCAGCCTGGACCTGGCGGACAAGTACCTGAAGCTGCTTGATTTTGTTACCGTTTCCATACATTCCGGTTTCGGCCAGAGCCGCGCCCGGATCATGACGCGGATGCAGGCGGCCATGGAGAACCCCTACGTGCGCGCCATTGGCCATCCCACCGGCCGCATCATCAACCGCCGCGACGCCTACGACGTTGACGTAAAAATGATTATTGACATGGCGGCGGCCACCGGCACCGCCCTGGAGATCAACTCGCATTACCAGCGCCTTGACCTGGGCGACAGGAATGCGCGGGCCGCCCAGGATGCCGGCGTCAGGCTGGTGATAAACAGCGACGCCCACGGTCCCGAGGGGCTGGATTTAAAATACGGCGTCGCTACCGCCCGCCGCGGCTGGATCAAGCCGGCCACGGTGCTGAACACGATGACGCTGGCGCAGATGAAAAAGCTGCTGGGCAGGCCCAAAGAGCCGGCTTGAAACAACTTCGGCGCAGCAGGGCGCAGCGTGCGGAGCACGCTGCGCCCTGCCTCTGTCACAACAACAGCGAGCGGATCAGTCCGGCTGCCTCCTCAAAATCCGCCGCCCGCCTGAGTCCGTCGCGCAGAGCGGCGGGCGGCCGGAACGGCCTCAGGTACCAGCCGTAAAATTTGCGCATGGCGCGGCCTGCCAGCTCGGGGCCGGCCTCATCCACGAGGCCGGCGTAAAACAGGCGCATCTCTCCCAGCACCTCAGCCGGCGGCCGCGGGTGCGGCTGCCGTTCAGCCAGCAGGTCGGCAAACAGCCAGGGGTTGCCTAGGGCGGCCCGGGCCGCCATCACCGCCGCGCATCCCGCTTTAAGCAGATCTGCGGCGTTTGCAGGCGCGCGGACGTCCCCGCTTGCTATTACGGGAATGCCAACCATATCAACAATCTCTTTTGTGACAGAATGATCGGCCCGGTCCTTGCTGCCGGCATCGCCCAGGCGGGGGTGAATGCAAATTGCCGCGGCGCCCGCTTCTTCCAGCCGCGGCGCCAGCGAGAGCGCCGTAATGCGGCTGCGGGCGCCGGACCTTATCTTGGCGGTTACCGGTGCGCTTACTGCCGCGGCCACGCCGGCCACGATCCTGGCCGCCAGCCTTTCGTCCTCCATCAGCGCCACGCCGGCCCCGGTTTTTATCACTTTACGCACAGGGCAGCCCATGTTGATATCAATGATATCGGCGCCGGCAGATTCGGCCACGGCCGCGGCGGCGGCCATCACGCCGGGGTCACTGCCAAAAAGCTGCACTGCCACCGGCCGCTCGGCGGCGCCAAGCGCCAGCATGCCGAGCGTGCGCGTGTTGCGGTAATGGACCCCGTAGCTGCTTACCATTTCGGTTGACGTGAGGCCAGCGCCATGACGCCTTGCCTGCAGGCGGAAGGCGCGGCCGCTGACGCCGGCCATGGGCGCCTGCACCAGCCTGTTAGGCAGGCGCACGCCGCCAATATAAAAGGGCTTATTGATATGTGAGGCGCCAACCGTCATGTTAAAATATGGCCCAATGGCCGATGTTGTCCTTCAAACCAGCAACCTGACCAAAGAGTTTGCCAAGCGGCGGGGGTTTTCCTCGCTCCGCCATTTTTTTGAGAAACAAACTATCACAGCCGTCTCAAATGTAAACATGGAAGTGGAGCGCGGCGCGATTTTTGGCCTGCTGGGCCCCAACGGCGCGGGCAAGACCACTCTCACTAAAATGCTTTGCACGCTGCTGTTGCCCAGCCAGGGCAGCGCCACTGTAAACGGGTTTGACCTGGTCAGGCAACAGGGAAAGGTGAAGTCCTCAATTGCGCTTGTCTCCAGCGAGGAACGCAGCTTTTACTGGAGGCTCACAGGCCGGCAAAACCTCAAGTTCTTTGCCGCCCTCTACGGCCTGCCGCGGCAGCTGGCAAACGAGCGCATCCCGATGCTGCTTGAGCAGGTGGACATGGCCGAAGCCGCCGACCGCCGCTTCAACCAGTATTCGACCGGGATGAAGCAGCGCATGGCCCTGGCGCGTGGCCTGCTTGCGGATCCTGACATCTTTTTCATGGACGAGCCCACCAAGGGTCTGGACCCGGTGGCGGCTCACAAACTGCACAGCTTTATCAGGAATGAGCTGATAGCTCAAGGGAAAACCGTCATCCTCGCCACCCATCACCTGGCTGAGGCGGAGCAGGTGTGCGACCGCATCGGGATTATGTATGGCGGCGAGATGAAGGCCTGCGGGAGCGTTCGAGAGCTGGCGGGCGACGCCTCCCTGTCTGACTTTTTCCTGGGGCTGGTTGAGCAGTCGCGGGCGGAGGCTTAAATGGCTCCGCTCAGAAAACCAATGGCCTTCCTGAAAAAGGACGCCCTCCTCGAAGTCAGCTACCGCTTCTCATTTGTGTTCCAGTTTGCCAGCATCTTCTTCTCGGTGGTGATGTTTTATTTTGTCGCCAAACTCTTGGGGGATTCTCCCCATGTACGAAATGCGCTTAAGGAATATGGCGGCAGCTACTTTTCCTTTGTCCTGATCGGCATTGCCTTTTCCAACTTCCTCTCCGTGGGCCTGGGCAGCTTTTCCTCCAGCATCCGGGCTGAGCAGATGATGGGGACGCTAGAGGCAATGCTGGTGACTCCCACAAGGCTATCCAATATAGTTCTTTCATCATCCCAATGGAATTTCACTTTCACCTCGCTAAGGGTCGGCGTCTACCTGCTCCTGGGAGTGCTGTTTTTCGGGCTTGATTTAAGCGGCGCCAACGTGCTTCCGGCGGTGGTGGCGCTTCTTCTTACCGTGATTGCCTTCAGCAGCCTGGGGATAATCTCCGCCAGTTTTATCATGATTTTCAAGCGGGGCGACCCGATTGCCTGGGCGCTTAGCACATCCTCGACGCTGCTGGGCGGGGTTTATTATCCGATTACGATCCTGCCAGGCTGGCTCCAGGTGATCTCTTACCTGTTCCCGATTACTTACTCGCTGAGGGCAATCCGCCTGGCGCTGTTGGAGGGCGCCGGTTTTGCCGGCATCAGTCATGACCTCATTGCCTTGGTTGTCTTTTCAGTAATCACCCTGCCGATCAGCCTGATTATCTTCCGCTACGCTGTTCAACGCGCCAAGAAGGACGGCAGTCTGTCATACTATTAAAAGTTACGGGAGCTTCCGGGGACATAATGAAAATCAAGCCTTCCCTAACCATCCGCCAGCAGCAGAAGCTGTCTCCCCGGCTCTACCAGAGCCTGAAGATACTGCGGCTCGATGCGGCCGGGCTGAGGGAATTAATTCGCAGGGAAATCGATGAAAATCCGGTGCTGGAAATCCCCGAGCCGGCCGATCTCGACATTGCCCCGGCGCCGGGCCGCCGGCTTTGGCGTGATTACGCCGCAGTGGCGCGCACCGGCAGCCGGGCCGGGGTGCCCGCATCCGGGACAGTCATCCCGCCTGAACTGGCCGCCAGCCCCCTCACCCTTGCCGACCACCTGACTCTGCAGCTGGATTTAAAAGACCTCTCTCCGGCTGCAAGGCGGCTCGGGCTTGCCATAATCGGCAACCTGGACGACGATGGGTATCTGCGCGAGGCGGTCCGGGATGTCGCCCGGGCGGCAGGCAGCAACACTGCCCAGGCCGGCAAGGTGCTAAAGCTCGTGCAGGAATTTGACCCTCCCGGGGTGGCCGCGCGCAGCCTGGAAGAATGCCTCGCCATCCAGCTCAGGCAACTGGGCGCAGGCAAGACTGCCCTCAGGATCGCAGAAAAGCACCTTAAGCAGGTCGCCCGCGGCGCCAGCGGCGAGATCGCGAGAGAGCTTGGCGCGCAAAAGGATCGGGTGGAAAAGGCAATCGATCTCATCCGCAGTCTCAACCCCTCACCCGGTTCCCTCTTTGACGCCGGCCCGCCGGCGGCGGTGGTGATTCCCGATGTTTTCGTCCAGGTCAGCCAGGGCCGGGTCCAGGTGCTCGCCAACAGGGAGTTGACGCCCTTCCTGAAGGTGAACCTTATGTATAAAAAAATGGCCGCGGGCGGGGAAGCCGCCACCCGCGATTACATAAAATCAAGGCTGAAAAATGCCAACGAGTTTATTCGTGACATTAACAAGCGGCGCATTACCATGATCAAGGTTGCCCGCGCCATCGCCGAAGCCCAGCCCGGTTTCTTTGAGCATGGGCCCGGTCACTTGAAACCCCTCACACTTGAGCAGATTGCAGACTCTCTGTACGTGCACCCTTCCACTGTCAGCCGCGCCATCGTAGGCAAGTACATGAACACGCCCTTTGGCGTTTTCGAGCTGCGCTATTTTTTCTCCGCCGGCTACGCAGCGGCGGGCGGGAGCCTTGCCTCCAGCGCCATAAAGAAACGGATCGCCGTCCTGATTGCCGATGAAGACAGCCGGCGCCCGCTTTCAGACCAGCGGCTCACGGACCTGCTCAAAAAAGAAGAAATATCAATATCGCGCCGCACCGTGGCCAAGTACCGCCAGCAGGCAGCCATCCCGCCGGCGTCGCGGCGGCGGCGAGGATAACATCAAAGTTCGCAGGGGCATGCCGTACCATGCCCCTGCAACATCTCCAGCCTTCAGATTAAGAATCCCCGCGGTATGCCGATAGAGCTATCGAAGGCTGGCAGAGAAGAATTTCAGAACTGATTTCCATCTGCCGGGCGAAACTTTTAGGGCGAGACGTGAAGTCTTGATGGGCGATGAAAAATAAAGAAGCAGTTGATTGTTCACAGATAGCAACAACAAGAATAGCGAATTTTTCGTCCAGAGAGTGGTCCTTGCCCAGGGGCAGGTAATCGATCTTGTCTGCTTTGATGATATAGGATCCACCGGCAGCATAATCAAGGAAATCATGGCCGAATTGCAGAAAAAAAGAACCGAGCTGCAGACGTGCCCGCTATGCCGTTCCAAACTGGTCTACCCAGTTGAGCGCTACCAGATCAACGACATGGAGTGGAAAGTGATGCTGCTTTGCCCGAATTGCCTCTGCAAGCGCGAGTTGGTCGTTGACCGCGAGACCGTGCGCGAGCTGCTCAAGAATGCCCGCATCGGACGCGAGACACTAATGAAAGAGCTTGACAGCATGCAGAAGAAAAACATGGAAGAAGAAGCGGAAAAATTCATCACAGCGCTGAACAGGGATCACATCCTGCCCATCGACTTTTGATCAGGCAAACTTCGGCTCTCCAGCAAGCCGCTGCAAGAAAAGACCGGGCGCGCCCGGTCTTTTCTTTTACCTGGATGAGTTCTTCTGAATCTCTTTCAGGAACTGCGGGTTATCCTTCGTTTCGCGCAGCTTGGAGATAAGCAGCTCAATGGCGGCGCCCGGGTCAAGAGCGTGCAGCACATTGCGCAGCTTCCACACTTGTGTTGCTTCCGCCTCTTCCATCAGCAGCTCTTCCTTGCGGGTGCCGGAGCGCTCGATGTCGATGGCGGGGAAAATGCGCTTGTCGGCCAGCCTGCGGTCAAGATGCAGCTCCATGTTGCCCGTTCCCTTGAACTCCTCAAAGATGACCTCATCCATGCGGCTGCCGGTGTCAACAAGTGCGGTCGCCAGGATCGTTAGTGAGCCTCCCTCCTCAACGTTGCGGGCGGCGCCAAAGAACTTCTTTGGCGGGAACAGCGCCGTGGAATCGACGCCGCCGGAGAGGATGCGGCCGCTGGCGGGCGCCGTCAAGTTGTAGGCCCGCGCCAGCCTGGTGATGCTGTCCAGCAGCACGACAACATCGCGCCCCGACTCCACCAGCCGCTTCACGCGGTCAAGCACCAGCTCGGCCACCTGGACGTGATTGTCAGAAGGCTGGTCAAAAGTGGAGCTGACCACCTCTCCCTTGACAGAGCGCTGCATGTCGGTTACTTCCTCGGGCCGCTCATCCACCAGCAGCACAAGCAGGTATACATCTGGAGCATTTTCGGTGATGCTGTTGGCAATCTGCTTCAGGATGGTAGTTTTGCCGGCCTTGGGCGGCGACACGATCAGGCCGCGCTGCCCCTTGCCGATGGGAGCAATCAAGTCTATCACCCGGGTGGCGATGACGCCCGGCTCTGTCTCCAGGCGCAGGCGCTCCATCGGGAACAGGGGGGTGAGCGCGTCAAAATTGGGCCGGCGGCGCGCCGATTCCGGCTCCACCCCGTTGACCGCCTCAATCTTGAGCAGGGCGTTGTATTTCTCGCTGTCCTTTGGTTCGCGCACCTGCCCGGTTATCTCGTCACCGCGCCTGAGGTTGAAGCGCCTGATCTGCGAGAGGGAAACGTAAATGTCCTCGTCGCTTTGGACGTACCCTTTCGTGCGCAGGAATCCGAATCCGTCCGGCAGCAGGTCCAGGGTGCCGGTCTTGAGCTTTACCCGTTCAGGCGGCCGCCCCGGAGCCTCCTTTACCGGCCGCGGCGCTTCTTTGTCCGCTTTTGTCCCGGCTGCGCCATCGTCCGGGTCAGCATTGACCTGGGATTCTACTTCCTCTTCCTGATTTTGATGTTCTACTATTTCCATGATCCATTTCCGAGTTCAAAGTTCAAAATTGAAATTCCTTTCTGGGTTTTTGGTTTCGGGTTTTCGGGTCTCGGGTTTATCCCATATCTAAAGTCCAACGTCCAAAGCCTGCTTTTCCGTCTGCTTTTTCTGCTTTTTCTCCCAGTCCTGCTTGAAAAGCTTAATGCCGATGTCTGTCAACGGATGTTTGAGCATCTTCCGGAAAACCTGCGGTGGAATAGTGGCAATGTCGCACCCGAGCAGGGCGGCCTGGGTGACATGCAAGGGATGTCGGATGCTGGCTGCAATTACTTTAGTGGAAATCTTGTTAACAGAAAAGATATCGACGATATCCGCCAGGATCTCCCCGGAATCGTGCCCGATATCATCAAGCCGGCCGACAAACGGGCTGACATAAGTCGCCCCCGCAGTGGCCGCCATCAGGGCCTGGTTGGCAGAAAAAACCAGGGTGACGTTTGTTTTTATTTGCCGGCGCTTTAGCTCGCCGGCAGCCTGCAGCCCCTCAGCGGTCGTGGGCAGCTTGATGACAATGCTGTCATGCAGGCCCGCCAACTGCTCCGCCTCCGCTACCATACCCTCGGCGTCGTCTGCCAAAACCTCAGCGCTTACTGGCCCGCCGACCAGCCCGCATATCTCCTGCAAAATCATGTTATAATCTCCGCTCTCGCGGGAAAGCAGCGTCGGGTTCGTGGTCGCCCCCCTGAGAATGCCCCAGCGCGAGATCTCGCGGATGTCATCAAGGTTGGCAGTATCGATGAAAAGGTCCATCAATTCACCTCAATTTGTAGATTGCAGGATTTCTGATATTTGTTAACCGCTTCAAGCACGACTCCCATCACAATTTTGACAGCATCGTCAATGCTGTGGTTGTCAATTACCGGCCAGCCGGCCTCCTTGGCCCTCTCCATCAGAAAGGTCTGCACCCGCCTGATCTTTTCCAGGTTGGCCATGTACTTGTTCAGCGACCGCACCCCGTCGGTCTCCTGGTCGCGCACGTAGAAGTGCCCCCGGTGCCTGTCGGCATCCTGCACCACCATCAGCACCTGGATGACGATGGCGTCCCGCCAGAGCTTCTCGTTTAAAAAGCCCGGCACGATGTGGGCGCCTTCAACCACCATTCTCGTGCCCTCCCTGATGGCGCGCTCTATGATCGCGTTGACGCCGACGCTTACTTTCTCAATCTGTGACACATAACCGCTGATGTCACGGTCGGCGCCGCGCTTGTCGGCGGCCCTGACAACCTGCCCGGCTTCGAAGGAAGAATAATGAATGGAGGGCATCAGGTCCTTCGAGAAACAGGCTCTCATCACCTGCCTAATCGAGTCCGTTGACGTCAGCCTGGTGACGCCCAGCCTGTGCGCCACCTGCTGCGCCAGCGTGCTTTTGCCAACGCCGGTTGCGCCGCCGATAAGGATAATCATCGGCTTCTCCAGCTCTGACAGCACCCGCCAGAGCCGGTACCGCTCCGTGAACCGGTGCCCTTCTTCCTCCCCCAGAACCTGCTGCGCGATCTCGCGCAGCCGGAAAATTGTTATGTTTGCCTCGCCGCTGTCGATCAGGTGCTGCTCGATCTCGCGGGCCACATGATAAGCGCGCTCGGGCGGCAGCCCGGTAGCCATGATCGACTGCGCCATCAGGCCTTTTGAATAGGGCAGGCCGAACTCCCTGCTGACAATCTGCAGATCGGTATGCTCACGGCCCGTGTCGCCCCTGGGCTTCTCAGCCATCGCTCCTGCCAAACTCTGCCATCGCCTGCCGGGCCAGGTCCTCCATCAGCGGCGCCAGCCGCCCAGGGGCGCCTGTCTCGACCGGGACGTTGTCGCAAAAAACGATCCTCGTGCCGCGGCTGTCGGCCTCCTCGGCAACCACGTCAACGGCCGCCGCCTTTATCTCCGTCAGGAAGATATCCACCGCTGCGGGCTTCAGTCCTGCCAGCGCCTCCCGCAGCCTGTCCCGCCGGGCAAGCTCGGCCGAGACAAAATCAACGGAGCAATCGAACGTCTCCGCAACGTAAGCGGCGATGCGGCCGGCTATCTCCGCCGGCGCTGTGGAAAAATAAGCCACCCGGGCACCGCTGATATCGCCTGCTGGCCTGGGCCTCAGAACCGTAGTCACTACCTCGGCGTCCGGTTTGATGCTGCGTATGCCAGTGGCGATCCTCTCAACCTTTTCCGGACTGGCCAGCGGCTCCTCGCACATTGTCAGAACCACCGCGTCGGAGATAAGCATACGGTAAGCGCCAAAATAACCGAGCAGGTAGTCCTCCGGCTGGTTCGCTCCAGCCACGCACAGAACCCGGTCCGCGCTCACGGGCGGCAGCGCCGAGCCGCTGCCCTCGAAGATAACCAGCGCCGCCGGCAGCGTTTCGGCCAGGCGGGCTCCCTCAACCACATTGGAAACAAACGGCATACCCGCCATGCCGCCGCCGCAGCGCCGGCAGCCGATGGTCGTCACGGAGCTGAGCGCAGCGTCTTCCAGATAATCCGAGGCGGCGTGCTTGCCCTGCCTGCTGAAAGAGAGAAGTTCGGCGGCTCCCAGCCGCTCCTTCTCACCGCTGATCAGCTCCGGCTCCGGAGGGCCGCCTCGCCCCATTGCCACAACTACAACCTTCCCATCCTTTCCCGACCTGGAAAGATGACCTCTCACTTCCCGGGCCAGAAAGCCGCTGACGGCGGTTTTACCTATTCTCTTGCCGGTGCCAATAACAGAAATGGAAGGCTTCGTGGAAAGCTTATAAAAAGACGGAGGAAGAAAAGTAAAATCGGCGCCTTGATATTCAGCCCCGGCAGCCAGCGCATAGCTGGCATAATGGAACCTCTGGATGTATCCTAGCACCGGCTCATCGCTTAAGTCAACAACTACCTGCGGCCGGTGCCGGCGCAGGGCCGCCGTAAAGGCCTTGAGGGGATCGGGGTCAAACATCACCGGAACCGCGTAATATTTTTTCCCGGCGTCCTCAGCCATTGCCCCGTTTAGCTTTTCCGTGCCTCCCATCAGCACAGCGGCGTCGACCTGGTAGCGGTCCGAGAGCTCCTGCAGGGCCTCCCTGATCACATTGGGGTAATGCTCCCCATCAATGAGCGCAATCGCCCGCTTCAAGGCGCTTCCTCCCCAGTGGCCGGAAACGATTTTTTAAAAGCGAGCGTTGAGGGGGAAAACCTGATGATCTGGTCGGCGTCATGGAACGGATATTTGCGCCAGATGGTCACCTCGGAGGCGCCGATCTCGATGACATTGTAACAGGGACGCACCTTCCCCCGCAGTCTTAGCGTGCAGACTGTGCCGGCATTGACGGCAAAGATATTCTCCAGCCGCCAGGCATGCGGCACGTGCTTGTGACCGCTTAACACCAGGTTTACGTCGCATTCCTGCAATACCTCAAGGACGTCGCCAGCGTCGTAAACCATGTTGCGCTCGCGGCCGGTGCCCGGCACTGGCAGCAGGTGGTGGTGCAGCACGAAGACGCGGAAATTGGCCGGCGGCGCAAACTGCTCCCGCAGCCATGCGTAGCGGTGGCGGCCGATTGTGCCGTGGTCAAGATCCGGTTCGGAAGAGTCGACGCCCACGACGCTGATGCCGTCCTTGTGGCTGACGCTCTGACGGGAGCCAAACAGCTCCTCAAAATGAACGTAACCGACGTTGCGGGCGTCGTGATTGCCCGGCACAACCACAAGATCATCACACTGAATCTTGTCCAGGTAACTTTTAGCCAGCAGGTACTCCTGTTTAAAACCCTCGTTGGTCAGATCTCCGGTAACCACCACGATGTTCGGCTTCATCTCGTTTAGCTCGATAACGGCGCGGTCCATCAGGTTGGGGACAAAGTATTGCGAGCCGGCATGCATGTCGGAGATATGGGCAATCACGAAGGGCCTCGCCTGGGTCTCAGGCCCGGACCGCTCCGGCTTTGAGACCGTGGTTTCAGGGTTCATTTAATCTCCAGTCCAAAGTTCCAAGTTCCGATTTCCGAGTTATAAATGGCGGCGACAGGCTTGCCGAGATTTGGACGTCGGGATGCCGGCACAGGCTTTATTCCTTTCGGCTCCACGAAAAAAAACTTTTACAAAAAAACAGAGAAAATCCTGCACTCCAAGGCGCAGTCTCAGGAAGCTACTTTTTTTGGTTCCTTTCGTGCACAAGTTTCAAACCCTTCAGGGTGAGCAGCGGGTCAACCCGGCTCAAGGTGGAGGTCTCCGGCACGATCAGGCCGGCAAAGCCGCCGGTGGCGATGGTCGCAACTTCTTCTCCTCCTAGCTCCCGCCTCATCCTGCTGACAATGCCGTCCACCTGCCCGGCAAAACCGTAAATTACTCCGGATCTGAGCGAAGCGGAGGTTGTCTTGCCGATGACTGCCTCCGGCCTGAGCAGGTCTACCCGGGAAAGCTGCGCCGCCCGCGCCGTCAGCGCCTCCAATGAGACTACCACGCCGGGGGCGATGGCGCCGCCCAGGTACTCGCCAGCCCCAGAGAGGGCGCAAAACGTGGTGGCGGTGCCAAAATCCACCACAATGCTGGGCCCGCCCAGGATATCCAGGGCGGCGACCGCGTTCACTATCCGGTCCGCCCCCACCTCATGCGGGTTGTTTGTCAGAACCGGCAGGCCGGTCTTGATGCCCGGCCCTACAACCAGAGCCTCAGCGCCCAGGCGCCGCCGGGCCAGCCGCTCGTACTGGCTCACCAGGGGCGGCACAACAGATGACACGATCAGCTCGCCCACCTGGTCCAGCCGCCGTCCACCAAGAGCCAGAAGCGAAGACAGCACCGCCGCCAACTGGTCGGCAGTGGCATGGGCGTCGGTGGCGACGCGCCAGTGCTCTGACAGGTTTCCATTGGCAAAAAGACCGGCAACGGTGTGCGAGTTGCCGACATCTATGGCAAGCATAAAGGCTGTCATGGCAAAACTGGATTCGCGCTGCCTCAGGCCTGTCGCAGCGAAGCCTGGCAGGCACATTCTTTCAATTCCAACGGCAGGCTGCAATGGCAGTCTGGCTAAGCAGGTGAAAAGCCGAAGCATCCGCTTACGCCACAAGAGGAAGCAACACGGAAAAGGGGAGCAGCCTGATTTTATCAAATAAGTGCGCACAGTGGCCACAACGGCGCTTGACAGGAACGGCTGCTTGCATAAAGATTGTCAACAATCATGGAAGTTAAAGTTGACAGTTGGGACAAGCTGCTCGGCTCGGTGGCAGAAAGCGTGCTGGCCGGCAGCGATCTTGATTTTGACAAGGCTCTTTTGCTGACCGGCCTGCCCCAGGGCCACACCGGCGCGCTCTTTAACATAGCCAACGGCGTACGCCGCCGTTTCGCCAGCCAGGGCGCCGACCTTTGCTCAATAGTAAACGCCCGCTCCGGCATGTGCGCCCAGGACTGCAGTTTTTGCGCCCAGTCCCGGCTTTATGCCACAGGCGCCCCGGTTTATCGAATGAAGACGGTGGCGGAGATAACAGCGGCCGCGCACAGGGCCGAAGCAGCCGGCGCGCACCGTTTCTGCATCGTCACCAGCGGCGGCGCCTTGGGCCGCGCGGACTTTGAAACGGTGCTTGAAGCCGTGGACCGCATCCGCGGGGAGACCTGCCTGAAGCGGTGCGCCTCAACCGGCCGCCTCAGCGCCGAACAGGCGGGGCTGCTTAAACAGGCGGGCCTGAACCGCTACCATCACAACATCGAGACCGCCGCCAGCTTTTTTGCCCGGATATGCAGAACTCATTCCTATGAAGACAAGCTGGGGACCATTGCCCGCCTGAAGGAGGCCGGCATCGAGACCTGCGTGGGCGGCATCCTTAACCTGGGGGAAAGCCCCCGGCAGCGGATTGAGTTTGCCTTCCAGCTTAACCAGTTGGAACCCGACTCGATACCAATGAATTTCCTCATCCCGGTGCGGGGCACGCCTCTCGGCGGCCGCAGGAAAATGGCTGCAGAGGAAGCTGCCAAGTACCTGGCAATTTTCCGGCTGATTATGCCCCGCGCCCAAATTAGGGTTGCCGGGGGGCGCAGTCAGACCTTTGCCGCCAGGCCGGCCCTGCCTTTTAAGGCTGGCGCAAATGCCGTCCTGATCGGCGACCTGCTCACAACATCCGGCCCGGACTCCGCCAGTGACATCGCGTTGCTCAAGCGGCTTGGATTTGAAACCGATGCCGTCTGCTAGGCGTTCATACGCAACCGAGCTTGAGCGCCTGGAGGCCGTAAGGCTTGACCGGCGCCTGCGCAGTCAGGAGTGTCTGGGCCCGATGCGGGCCACAATAGACGGCTTTAAGTCAATCCTTTTCTCGGGCAACGATTACCTGGGACTTTCCACTCATCCTGACGTGATAGCGGCTGCCGCACGGGCGCTTGACAGCCATGGCTGTTCGGCGGCGGCATCGCGCCTGGTAAGCGGCAATCCGTCCCTGTACGGTGAGCTGGAAGAAAATCTGGCCAGCCTGAAAGAAAAGGAAGCGGCGCTGGTTTTTCCCTCCGGTTACCTGGCCAACCTGGCCGTGCTTTCCGTCCTGGCAGGCCCGGGGGACAGACTCTTCATGGACCGTTTTAACCACGCCAGCCTTTATGACGGCTGGCAGCTGAGCGGCGCCTCCCTGAAGCGTTACCGGCACGCAGACGCAGACCATCTGGAAGGGCAGCTGAAAAAAGGCAGCCCGGCAGCCCGGCGGCTCATTGTCACCGACGGCGTTTTTTCGATGGACGGCGACCTGGCACCGCTTGTGCGCCTGGGGCGGCTGGCCCGCCGTCACGTCTGTCTGCTGGTGGTGGACGACGCCCATGGAACCGGCGTTATCGGGCCGGGAGGAAGCGGAACCGCCGCCCATCTTGGCGCCAAGGCAGACATCGATATCGGCACCCTTAGCAAGGCGGCTGGGTCGCTGGGCGGCTTCGTGGCCGGCAGCAGGGAGATGATCCATTTTCTGGTAAACAAGGCGAGGCCATTTATTTTCACGACAGGGCTGCCGCCAGCTTCGCTGGCGGCAGCCCTCGCTTCGCTAAGGCTGTTTGAACAGGAACCGTGGCGGCGGGAGCGCGTGCTTGAGCTGGCGGGCAGGGCCCGCAGCCGCCTTTTGGCCGCAGGCTTTGACATACCCGCCGGCTTTACGCCGATCATCCCCATAATCACGGGTAGCCCCGATTCCGCCCTTCGTCTGTCGCAGCGCTGCCTTGAGCGCGGGGTTTTTATTCCTGCTATCCGGCCGCCGGCGGTGCCAAAAAACTCCGCCCGGTTGCGGATGACCGTAAGCGCCGCCCACGCAGACGTAGACCTGGACCTGGCTCTTGATGTGCTGGCCACTTCCGCAATGGAGACTGGGATAATTTGAGCCGGCTGCCCTCATTGCTTGTGACCGGCACCGATACCGGAGTCGGCAAGACGGTCGCCACCGCCCTGCTTGCCCTGGCCTACCGCCGCCAGGGCGTAGCCACGGCACCTTTCAAGCCTGTGGCTGCAGGCTGCCGCAAACGGCGGGGACGGGAAATCTGGGCTGACAACGCCTTTCTTGCGGCCGCGGCCGGCATTCCCGAGGAAGACGTGGGCCTTTACCGCCTGAGTAAGCCTGTTTCGCCGCACCTGGCTGCTGCCGCAGATGGCGTCAGGATTGATGTCAGGGCCATTGCCGGCAAGCTCAACCGCCTTAAGAAGAAATACGACGCCGTACTGGTCGAGGGCGCCGGCGGCATCATGGCCCCCGTCAGCTCCAGAAAAACCTTTCTTGACATTGCCGAGGAGCTCGACCTGCCCGTAGTCGTTGTCACCACAGCGCGACTGGGGACGCTTAACCACACGCTGCTCACGGTAAGCGCCTGCCGGGAGCGGGGCCTGAGCGTGGCCGGCCTTGTCATCAACCGCCGCCGCGCCAAAGCAGATGAGGCCGGGAGAAGCAACCTTGCCGAGCTTGGTGTTTTGACTAAAGTTCCTGTTATAGGTCTCATACCGGAGATGGCTGTCTCCGTGGAAGCTTTGGATTTTCGCGCTCTGGGGCGCCAAGCCGGCCGGCTTGACCTGTCAAAGCTTGAAACAAAAGGAGAAAGCCGGCACCGTCGCGCGATTGATGCCGACCGCAGGCACGTGTGGCATCCGTTCAGCGCCATGCTTGAATACCAGGGCGAAAAGCCGCATCCGCTGATGATCGTGTCAGGAAAAGGCAGTTATCTCAATGACAGCTTGGGGAGTTGTTATCTTGACGGCACCGCCTCGCTGTGGGTTAACGTGCACGGCCATCGCCGCGGGGAGCTGGACCGGGCCGTCAGAAAGCAGCTGGGACAGGTTGCCCATTCCACACTGCTGGGCCTTGGCAACGAGCCAGCGGCGCTGCTGGCGGCGCGGCTGGCGGAGATGGCGCCCGGCGGGCTCGAGCGCGTGTTTTTCTCCGACAACGGCTCCACCGCAGTTGAGGTAGCGCTGAAGGTTGCCTTCCAGTACTGGCGCCAGAGCGGGCAGCCGGACAGGAACGAGTTCATAAGCTTTGTCAATGCCTATCACGGAGACACCCTTGGCGCCGTCAGCGTTGGCGGCCATGACCTTTACCATTCCATGTTCCGGCCGCTTCTGTTCAGGGCGCACCTGGCGCCGGCCGCCTATTGCTACCGCTGTACCGCCGGCCTCTCCCATCCCGGCTGCCGGCTGGCATGCCTGGATGCCCTGGAAACCCTGCTTGAGCGCCGGGCGGGGCGTGTCGCAGCGGTGATCGTAGAGCCGCGCGTGCAGGCCGCCGCTGGCGTGCTGGTGCAGCCTCCCGGCTACCTGAAAAAGATCACTCGCCTCTGCCGGCGGCACGGCGCCCTCCTGATCGCCGACGAGGTCGCCACAGGTTTCGGACGCACGGGCACAATGTTCGCCTGCCAGCAGGAAGACCTAAGACCGGATATCATTGCTTTGGCCAAAGGAATAACGGGAGGATACCTGCCGCTGGCCGCCACTCTGTTTAAGGAAGAGATTTACGCCGCCTTCCTGGGGCGTTATGAAGAGCTGAAAACCTTTTTCCACGGCCACACATATACCGGCAACCCGCTGGCCTCAGCCGCGGCGTTGGCCAATATTGAACTGGTCAGAAAACCGGGTTTTCTTCCCGGGATCGGGAAAAGATCAGCGCGGCTGGCGGCACTGCTTGAGCCTTTGAAACGGCTGCCGCATGTCGGCGACGTGCGGCAGCTGGGCCTGATGGCAGGCGTCGAGCTGGTCAGGGAGCGGCAGTCTCAGGCGCCCTTCCCGCTCCATGAAAGGGTTGCCCGGCGCGTCATCCTCAAGGCGCGCGAGCGGGGCGTGATTATCCGTCCCCTGGACGATACCGTGGCGCTCGTGCCGCCGCTTTCCATCCACACCGGTGAACTCAAACAACTGGTTGATGCAACCGCCTGGGCAATCAGGGAAGTGACGGAGCGCGGAAATGGTTAAGCTGGCCAGATCTGTCAAGACTCCCGCACCTTTGTAATTTTCCTGGCTTTATGAACGAACCGGACGATTATATGGTCAAGGTTAAAGACTGGCGCGGCAGGGGCTACCTGGTAAACTGCCCGGGCGCGATCCACGAAGGGCTTGTTATCCACGGCTACGGCGGCAGCAGCCGCGAGATGCTGTGCCTGGCTGTGGACCTTTCCGCCCGTCTGAAGCTGAAGCTGCTGGTTTTTGATCTGCCCGGCCACGGCGGCGCCTGCGGCGAGCCTTTGACGCACAGGGCGGCGCGGCGCTCGCTGGACTCAGCTCTTGCCTCTTTTGATAAACCGTCATTTTTTGTTGGCCACAGCCTCGGCGCCCGCCTTGGCCTGGAGGCGGGCCTGGGAACGGCGGTCCTCATCTCCATGCCCGGCAAGGCCATCTTCGCAGGAAACAGGCAGGAGCTGATGCGCACGCTGAGGCCGCGGCGGGTTAATGAGGCGGGGCCATTTAAGGGACTTGAGGAAATTCTGGCCGGCGAACCGTGCCCGGCCGCAAACACGCTGCTTTTGCGCGCGGCGCATGAGCTGGAGTCGGTTGTATCACTGACCGCTGCCTGGGAAAAGGAAGGCATGCCCTGCCGGAAAATCAGGGACAGCAGCCATAACGACGTTGTCAGCTCCGCGGAAACGGCAGAGGCAATCGCAGCCTGGCTGGGAGCCAACCTTTCTTGAAGACCTGCCGCAAAGAACCAATCCCGCCCACGGGCGCCTCCGGGAATGAACCGGGCTTGCAGGCGGCCGCTTTTTTCAACGCCGCTGCGGCTGCGTACGACCAGCCCCGCCACCAGCGCTTTTATGGCCGCGTGGCGGCAGAACTGGTGGCGCTCCTGCCGGCGGGGCTGAACGTGGAAAGGCTGCTTGAGGTAGGCGCCGGCACGGGGTTTTCCACACTTGTGTTTCAGAGCGGCTTCCCGGAAGCGCAGGTCACCGCCCTGGAACCCGCTCCGCAGATGCTGGACCGGGGCAGACAGCGGCTCCCGGAAGTTGAATGGATCTGCCGTCCCCTGGCTGGAATGCCTCCGGCCTCTTTTGACTTGGTGGCATCTTCCATGTCTTATCAATGGCTGGACCTTGTGGAGCGGCAAAAAATCGTGAAGCTGGCGGCAGGCGGGGTGCTGGCCCTGGCGCTGCCGCTAAGCGGCGCGGCTGAAATGAATGGCAACCTGGCTTTAAGGAAAATCGTATTTCAGCTCAGAGGCGGTAACTGGCCCAGGCAGGCGCGCCGCCGGGGCGCAGTCGAGGCCGTTCTCAGGCGCTGCTTCCTGGAAGTGAACACTGGCATTGTCCGTATTGATGAAGAGTATGAAAGTTGCCTGGGTCTGTCCCGCAGCCTGCTCGAACGCGGAGCGATGCACTCCCTGTTTGGAGAAAAAGCGGCGCAGGCGGCGAAGATGATGGCGGCCTGCCAGGAGCAGGCCTGTTTTCGCTGGACGATTGGCCTGTTCGTGGCCCGGTCTGATAGAAGCCGGTGGCGCGGAGCACAGGCGCCGTCTATGGCCGCCGCACTGAAACCTCGCCGCTAAAGAGCGCCCTCACGCCGCCGCCGGGCAGGCGCAGGAGCAGCCTTCCTTCTGAGTCAACGCCGGCAACCGTCCCTTCCACCGCGCCTTCGGGAGCGGAAACCGCGACGCGCCGGCCCTTAAGCAGGTCATGCTTCTCAAATTCGCGCGCTACAGCCGCCAGGCCCCTGCCGTTACGGATGCGGGCATAAGCCCGGCCCAGCTCCTTCAGGACCGCAGCCGCCAGTTCGAGGCGTCCAAACCGCCGGTCCCAAAAGGAGCTCAGGGAGGTTGCCTCTTTTTCCAGCGGCGAACCGGCAAAGTCATTGTTAACATTCAGGCCGATGCTGTCGATAACCCACCGCACTCGGTCCAGCTCGGCTGACATCTCTACCAGCACCCCGCCCACCTTCCTGCCCGCCAGGTAAATGTCATTTGGCCATTTGAGGTCAATGGCGGCGGCCACTCCTGTCTCTTTTTCCACGACGCTGCTTACGGCTTGCCTGGCTGCCAGGGCGGTGGCGAGGCCAAGCAGCGGCGCCTGCGAGGGACTGATGCTGGGATACAGGATGACAGACAGGGCGATTGCATCCCCTGCGGGCGTTATCCATTTGCGGCCCATGCGGCCCCGGCCTTTTGTCTGGGCCTCGGCGGCCACAATTGTGCCCTCGGGAGAGCCTGCCTCAACCAGCAGGCGTGCTTCGCCGGCCGTCGAGCCGGTCTTCTGGAAGTGAATCACGGGGCCGGCGATGGGGGCGCCCTTTAGCAAGGGCTGAAGCAGCGCCGGCAGCAGCTTGTCGGGCGTATCCACCAGGCGGTAGCCGCGCCGCGTTGAAGCCTCGATCACGAAACCCTGCCGCCGCAGGGCGCCGATGTTTTTCCAGACAGCGGAGCGGGTGAGGCCCAGCCTGGCGCTGACCGCCTCGCCGGAAACATATTTTCCCCGGTTAAGCTCATTCAGAATTTTTGCTTCCATGCTCACGGCTCGAGCTCGAGGGAAAAGTCAATTCCGGGAGCGTCCCTGGTTATGGCCCCGGCAGAGATAATGCCGGCCCCCGCCTCGGCAAACTGCCTGGCGCTGGCCAGGCCGATTCCTCCGGATGCCTCAATCTCGACCAGGCCTGCCGCAAGCGCAGAGCACTCCTTGACCATTTCCGATGTCATATTGTCCAGAAGAACCCGCCTGGCGCCCGCCGACAGCGCCTCCTTTAACTGGGCAATTGTGTCAACTTCTATCTCGATGTCAACCGAGTCGCCCAGCTTGGCGCGGATGCGCTCCATTGCTTCTGCCACGCCTCCGGCGGCGGCGATATGGTTGTCCTTGACAAGAACAGCGTCATAAAGGCCGGCGCGGTGGGGCAACCCGCCGCCGTTGACCACCGCCTGCTTTTCCAGCAGCCGCAGCCCTGGGCTGGTCTTGCGGGTGGCGGCAATGGCGGCCCCTGTGCCGCTGACGGCCTCAACAAATGCGGCCGTCAAAGTAGCGACGCCCGAAAGGCGCGAGAGAAAGTTAAGCAGCGTGCGCTCTGCGGCGAGAATGGAGGCGAGGCGCCCTTCCAGCCTGGCAACCTCGGTCCCGGCGGGAATCCTGCCGCCATCACTTCTCAGAGGCAGCCAGGTGAGCGCCGGGTCAACCTGGCGGCAGACCTCCGCTGCGGCTCCCATGCCGGAAACCGTGCACGACTGGCGGGTGACCACCCGGGCGGCGCCGGCGGCGCCGGGGTCAATTACCGCCCGTGAGGTAATGTCGCCGCCCTCGTCCAGGTCCTCGGCCAGCGCCAGACTGACAATCTTGCAGATTTGCGATTCACTTTGTGGTTTCACGTCTGATTCCGTGCAGTATGTTATTCCCTAAGCATGAATGAGCCGGTTGCGATAGCGATAATGCCTGCCAGGGAATTGCAGGACTTTCGGTCTGAGTCTCTTCCTTCGGTCAATTTAATTTTTGTTTTTGAATCAATTCCCTATTGCTTTAGTATGTGGTCCTTGCTCGACGATTTTTATTTCTTGTTGGTGAGGTCGTAGAGCTCATTATTTTCCGTTCATCCAGCGTGTGATCATATCATCCGGGCCGGACGCGTTGTCAGTTCTGACGACTAAATTAGAACAGCTTGAATTACCGGGTTAAATCGCCGGGTATTAACTGACTTGGAAGAAGTGCTCCCCGGCGGCGTTAAACGTCTTCTTCGCCGTTCTTCAGCCTGAAGTTGATATGACGCCTCCATTTGATGTCATCGGTGGCGGTGTAGTCCCGGCGCAGGTGGGCGCCGCGGCTCTCCTGGCGCAGGAATCCGGCCTTGGCGATGTGGGTGGCCACCGTAAGGAGGTTGTAAAGCTCATATTCTTCCAGGTCGGCCCGGGGCGCCTTCAGCGAGTTGAGCAAGTCCCCCAGCTCCTGAACCGCCGCGGTCAGCCCCTTTTCATCGCGGACGGTGCCCACGCTCACGGTCATCAGTTTCTGCAGCCGTTTCCTTAAGTCACGCACCTCTTCGGGCCGGTTGCCCTCACGGCTGGGGCCGGGAAGCTCGATATTAAGCCGCCGCACTTCCTCCCCGGCGCCACCGATGTAGCTGTCCAGGTCGCGGACGATGCGGTCGCTGAACACCAGCCCTTCCAGCAGCGAGTTGCTGGCCAGCCGGTTGGCTCCGTGCACGCCGGTGTTGGCGACCTCGCCGCTGGCGTAGAGGCCCGGCAGCGTCGTCCTTCCCCAAATGTCAGACACCACGCCGCCCATCATGTAATGACATACGGGCGCCACCGGAATCCGATCATGACAAATATTGTAGTTACGTTTAAGAAGATTATCAAAAACGGTCGGGAAGCGCTCCTTGAGCGTGTCGCAATCGAGGTGGGTGGCGTCCAGGAACAGATATTCCTGCCCGGAGCTCTCCATCTGGCGCACCATCTCCCCCACCACCACGTCGCGCGGTCCCAGCTCCGCCTGGGGATGGACGCCGACCATGAACCGCTCGCCGGCGTGGTTGAGCAGATAGGCGCCTTCGCCGCGGAGCGCCTCCGTAATCAGGAAAACGGGCGACTCGTCCGTATACAGGCCGGTGGGATGAAACTGGACGAACTCCATGTCACCGATGGCGGCGCCGGCGCGGAAGGCCATTGACATGCCGTCGCCGGTGGCGACCACGGGGTTGGTGGTCAACGAATAGACCTGGCCGCAGCCCCCGGTGGCCAGCACCGTCGCCATGGCATAGTTGAGCGTGAAGGCCCCCGTCTTTAAATTAAGCGACACAGCGCCGATGCAGCGGCCGCCGTTGGTGAGCAGATCGACAACAAATTCATGCTCCAGCACCTGGACGCGGCTGCCTTGCTGCATAGCCTTGGTCAGGGCGCTGGCCACTTCCGAGCCGGTGGCGTCGCCGCCCGCGTGGGCGATGCGGGGCACGGAATGGGCGCCCTCGCTGGCCAGCACCAGGTCGCCGCCGGCGCGGTCGAAACGTGGGCAGATCTCCATCAGCTCGCGCACGCGGGCCGGCCCCTCATTTACCAGAATCCGGACTGCTTCCTCCTTGCAGAGGCCGTCACCGGCGCGGATTGTATCCTGGAAATGCAGGTCGGGCGAATCCTTGTCGCTGAGGGCGGCGGCTATGCCTCCCTGGGCCAGGAAGGTGGTCGTGTCCCGGAGCACGCTCTTGCTGATCAGCGCCACCTTCCACTTGCGGGCGGCGCCCACCGCCGCGGTCAGGCCAGCGATGCCGCTGCCAATGACCACGACATCGTAAAAACGCTTGACCGGCTCGCTATCGGTGGCGGCCAGCAAATACGGCCGGGTCATGATCTGATGAGTCTGGGAGCTAATGTCATGCGGGGATTATATCCCCGCTCCGGCTGTGAAGCTATTGCGTCGTAATGATAAGAGGGGCTTGCCGAGATCTGGCCGTAGTCAACTTTGAACTACTTTGAACTTTGAACTCAAGAGTAGCGGACCATTGCTTCAACGGCCGCCAGGGCTTTCCGGCGGATCTCTTCCGGAAGGCGGATCTCGTAGCGCTCCTCTTTGAGCGTCTGGACTGCCTTTGGCAAGGTGGTCATTTTCATGTTGGGGCAAATGGCCTTCCTGGTGGGAGAGTAAAATTTCTTGTCCGGATTCTCTTTCGCCAGCCGGTGATTGAGGCCCAGTTCGGTGGCGATGATAAACTCGTGCGCAGGCGAGCTTTTGGCAAAGCGGATCATCCCCGAGGTGCTCTGGAGCGAGTCGGCCATTTCCTGCACACCGGGCAGGCACTCGGGATGGGCGATTACCACCGCATCAGGATGCTCCTGCCTGGCCCTGGCGATGTCGGCGGCGGTGATGTACTCGTGCGTAGGGCAGAACCCTTCCCACTTGATCAGTTTCCGGCCTGTCTGCTTCTCCACGTAAAGAGCCAGGTTGCGGTCCGGAATAAAAATGATCTCCCTGCCGGCAGGGATGTTTGCCACCACCTTGGCGGCGTTGGCGCTGGTGCAGCAGATATCGGTCTCAGCCTTTACCGCAGCGGAGGTGTTTACATAGGCGACTACCAGCGCTCCCGGGTGCTCCTCCTTGAGCCGGCGCATGTCATCGGCGCTGATCATGTCGGCCATGGGGCAGCCGGCGCGGATCTCGGCAATCAGCACCTTCTTGTCCGGGGAGAGAATATGGGCCGTCTCCGCCATGAAATGGACGCCGCAAAAGAGGATGATGCCGGCATCGGTGGCGGCGGCTGTGCGCGACAACTCCAGCGAGTCGCCGGTAAAATCGGCCGCGTCCTGTACCTCGGGGCGCTGGTAATTATGGGCGATGATGATCGCGTTCTTCGCCAGAGCCAGCGCACGGAGCTCTCCCTGTAATGGGCGGTAATCAACCATTTAAACAGGTTTCCAGTTCCCAGTTTCCAGTTTCTCTCAAGAATAACTGATCGTTATTAGCTCAGGCTCCATGCGAGCTGTCATTCTGGGGAGCCGAGGGCGGCGAAGAACCGTTCAGCAACCGCCTCCATCCAAATCGAGCGCGCCCAGCTTCTCGACCCGGTGCCGGTCGGCAAGAGAAGTGGCTGCTTCCGCCACCGTGCGGCCGCCGGGCAGCCGGGCGTGGGGCGCTATCTCCATCAGCGGCGCCATCACAAACGCCCGCTCAAGCATGCGCGGGTGCGGGAGCGTCAAATCCTTATCCGCTATTTCTACTTGCTCGTATAAAAGGATGTCAAGGTCGATGGTGCGGGGGCCGTGGGGAGCGCCGCGGTCGCGGCCGCCCAGCTGCTCCTCCACCAGACGGCAGACCTCCAGCAGCGGTTCGGGCGAGAGGTCAGTTTCAATCCCGGCAACCATGTTTAAGAAATCCGGCTGCCTGAGCCCGCCCACCGGCTCGGTCAGGTAAAGAGAGGAAATTTTCTTGACTCTTATCAAAGGATGAGCGTCGAGCAGGTCCAGCGCCTGTCCCAGGTAGGCGCGGCAATTGCCCAGGTTGCATCCCATGGAGACATAAGCGGCAGCCATCAGCCGCGCGTCCGCTTGATCATTACCGCCACCTGCGAAACGGTGTGCTTAAGCGGCGGCGAAACCTTGGCAACACGAACCTTGACGCGGTCAACATTGGGAAAGCGGGAAAGTATCTCATCGGCGGTGACAACAGCCAGCTTTTCCAGCAGATTGTATGGCTTCGACACCGCGACCCCGGCGACGCAGTCGCAGACGGCTGAGTAATCTGCCGTGTCGGCTACGTCATCAGTATGCGGCGCGGCGCTGTGTTTGAGCGAGAGGCCGATGTCGAACAGAAACTGCTGGCCCGTCTCTTTCTCCTCGGGCAGCAGGCCGTGATGGGCAAAAACTTCAAGCCCCTTGATGGTGATCCTGAGCGGATGTTCTTTTCTTTCGCTCATGCGCCTGCAGGGCCCTGGCCGCTCCGTCCTGATTTCAGTAGTATCGCCTCCGCCACCTTGAGCGCCTGGAAATTCTCGGCCACATCGTGCACCCTGAAAATGCTGGCGCCGTTTGCAAAGGCAAGAACATTGGCGCTTATTGTACCTGGGAGCCGGCGGCCAGTATCTTCCTCGCCGGCGATTGTCCCGATGAAACGCTTGCGGGAGGCGCCGACCATGAGCGGCCGGCCCAGGGACGAGAACTCGTCCAGACGGCTAAGGATGGCAAGATTGTGCTGTACCGTCTTTCCAAAGCCAATGCCGGGGTCAAGGATGATATTCTCCGCCTTAATACCCCGGGACACGGCAAACTCGATGCGCCGGCGGAAGAATTCTTTGATGTCGCCGACAACGTCTTCGTAATACGGGTTCTCCTGCATGGTGCGCGGCTCCCCCAGCATGTGCATCATGCAGACCGGGCAGCCTGCTTCTGCCGCCGTTTCCGCCATCTGTGGGTCGCCCCGGAGGGCGGTAACGTCATTTATAATGGCGGCGCCCGCCCTAAGCGCCCGGCGGGCCACCTCGGCCTTGCCCGTGTCGATCGAGACCGGCACGTTGAGGACGGCAGTAAGCGCCTCTATCACCGGAATAACACGCCTCATCTCTTCATCAACCGCTACCGGCTCCGACCCAGGCCGGGTTGATTCGCCGCCAATGTCAATGATGGCCGCGCCCGCTCTTGCCATGGCGCCCGCCCACCCGGTGGCGGCGTCAAGCGAGTCAAAGCGGCCGCCGTCATGAAACGAGTCGGGCGTCACGTTGAGGATGCCCATGATAAGCCAGGGCCGGCCGGAAAAATTTTTTGGCAAAGATATCTGGTTCAAGAATCGGTTAACCGCCCAACGCCATAAGGTGCCGGTTATGTTTTACCTGCGTTGATCAGCCCCAGCGCCTCAGCGCGGGTAGCGGCGTTGGTGCGGAAGATGCCGCGCACGGCGGAGGTCACTGTCTTGGCCGGCACGCGGATGCCGCGCATGGCCATGCAGAGGTGATCCGCCTCCACCAGCACAAGCGCGCCACGGGGGTCAAGAGCCTGCTCCATGGCGTCGGCGATAGTCGAGGTCATCCGCTCCTGCAGTTGCGGCCTCCCGGCTACCACCTGGACAAGCTTCGTCAGCTTGGAGAGCCCCGTGATCTTGCCACCTTTGCTGGGGATGTAGGCCAGGTGCGCCTGGCCGAAGAACGGCAGCAGGTGATGCTCACACATGGAAAAGAAATTGATGCCCTTAAGCAGCACCATCTCCTGGTGCCTGTCTGCCGGCATGGTGGTAATAATGGCGGCGGGGTCTCCGGCCTTGAGGCCGGCAAAGACATCGGCGTACATCTCGGCGACGCGGCGGGGAGTCTCCCTGAGCCCCTCGCGGCCGGAGTCCTCGCCGATGCCTTCCAGTATTAAGCGGACGCCCTCATTGATCTTGTCCCGGTCCATGCCTCGCGGAAGTTAGATTTGTGATCCTAAATTATCGGCTCCGGCCGCTCCCGGGCCGCCGGTGTCATCGTTGCCGTTAGCGGCTCCGCCTCCATCATTTTCATGGCCATGGACTTCCATGTAGGAAGGCTCCAGGGGCGGCTCTTTCGGCCCGGCGATACCGCCGCCTTCGGCCGGCTCCTTCTCCCGCTTCTTGATGCTGCCTAGGCGCTCGCGTTCCTCCTGCTTGGCCTTGGCGGCGCGCTCGGCGTCTTTCTTGGCGAAAACTTCAGCCTCCGACTTGCCATGCAGCAGCGCCTCGAACTCTTCCTTCTCCAGCGTCTCGCGCTCGACGAGGATGCCGGTGATAGTATCCAGCTGTTCATGATGCGACGTCAGGATGTCCTTGGCCCTTATATGGGAATCTTCAATGATGGCGCGGATCTCTTCGTCGATCTCCTGGGCGATCTCCTCGCTGTAATCGGGCTCCTGGCTGAACTCGCGCCCCAGGAACGGCTGGGCGTGGTTATGACCGAAAGTCCGCGGCCCCAGTTTGTCGCTCATGCCGTAGCGCATGATCATCTGCTTGGCGATCTCGGTGGCCTGCTGCAGGTCGTTGGCGGCGCCGGAGGTGACCTCGTTAAACTGGATCTCCTCGGCGGCGCGCCCGCCCAGGGTGCTGGCCAGCCGGTCCAGCAGCTCCGACTTGGACACCAGGAAGCGGTCCTCCTGGGGCAGGGAGATAGTGTAACCCAGGGCCTGGCCGCGGCTGATCACCGAAACCTTGTGAATAGGGTCGGCGTAGGGCAGAAAATGCCCCACCAGGGCGTGGCCCACTTCGTGATAGGCGGTGATGAGCCTCTCCTTCTCGCTCAAAATGCGGCTTTTCTTCTCCGGCCCGGCCACAACCCGCATGATGCCTTCTTCCAGCTCGTCCATGTCGATTGTCTTCTTGCCGTTGCGGGCGGCCAGAAGCGCCGCCTCGTTAACCAGGTTCGCCAGGTCAGCGCCCGTAAACCCGGGCGTCTGCCCAGCCAGTGCGTCCAGGGCAATCCTTTTGCCCAGCGGCTTGCCCCGCGAGTGCACCTTGAGGATTGCCTCGCGGCCCTTGCGGTCGGGCCGGTCAACGACAATCTGGCGGTCGAAACGGCCCGGTCTCAGCAGCGCCGGATCGAGAATATCGGGCCGGTTGGTGGCGGCAATCATGATGACATTGTCCTTCATTTCAAAGCCGTCCATCTCTACCAGCAGCTGGTTCAGCGTCTGCTCGCGCTCGTCGTGCCCGCCGCCGAGGCCGGCGCCGCGGTGGCGGCCGACCGCGTCAATCTCATCAATGAAGATAATGCAGGGCGTGTTCTGCTTTGCCTGCTCAAACAGGTCGCGCACGCGCGAGGCGCCCACGCCGACAAACATCTCGACAAAATCCGAGCCGCTGATGGAGAAGAAGGGAACGCCTGCTTCGCCGGCGACCGCCCGCGCCAGCAGTGTCTTGCCCGTGCCCGGCGGGCCGTAAAGCAGCACGCCTTTGGGAATCTTGGCGCCCAGGTTCTGGAACTTGCGCGGATTTTCCAGAAATTCCTTGATTTCCTGGAGCTCTTCAACCGCTTCATCAACACCGGCGACGTCGGTAAAAGTGACCTTGGGCTGATCGATGCTCATCCGCCGGGCGCGGCTCTTGCCAAAAGACATTACCTTGTTGCCGCCCCCTTGCATCTGATTCATCAAAAAGAGCCAGAAGATGACGATGACCAAGATGGGCAGCGCCGAGATCAGGATCGACGACCAGATGGACGAGCCCGTCCCCTCTATGGTCGCGTTGACGTTATTGTCCAGGAAAAGCTGTGTTAGCGGATAGTCATTGGAGTAGCCGACATTGATCTTCTGATCGCTGCCGTTGAGGACCACCGTCATCGTATGGTCCTTTTGATTCACATCCACAGATTTTACATCGTGATTCTTGACCTTCTGGACAAAGTCTCCAAAATTCATCTCGTTGCTGCCGGAACCCCGGTTGTTGACGATCTGCATGATGAAGAACGCCAGCAAAACGACAATCAGAATCGGGAAAGCCGCGCTTCTTAAAAACTTTGACAAATTAATTCAAACCTTTCTTTCGGGCGACCCGGGCCGCCCATACAATATATTCATCCCGGGCGGCGCCATGCGCCACCCTCAGGACCTTTACATTATCTCATATCAGGCTGCTAATCGGCAGTTTGCCTGATTCGACAAGAGAGCGTCCACCGCCGCGCCTTAGGTCTGATTTAGCTCTTCCTCGGGCAGAACGGCAATAAACCTGAGATTGCGGTAGTTTTCGTTGAAATCGAGCCCGTACCCGACCACGAACCGGTCGGCCACCTCAAATCCTATATACTTGCAATTTATATCAACCTGGCGGCGGCCGGGCTTGGTCAGCAGCGCCGCCACTTCCACCGAGGCGGGATTGCGCGCGCTCAGATTTTTCCTTAAATAACTTAAAGTCAAACCTGAATCAATAATATCTTCCACAATGATCACGTTGCGGCCGGTAATGTCTGCATCCAGATCCTTCAGGATGCGCACCACTCCGGAAGAGTCAGAGGCCGAGCCGTAGCTGGAAACGGCCATGAAATCCATCTCGCAGGGAATCTCGATCTGGCGGGCCAGATCGGCCATGAAAAAGACCGCCCCTTTAAGAATGCAGACTAAAAGTGGCTGCATGCCTTCGTAATCGGCGTTTACCTGCCTGGCTATCTCCGTTACCCGCGCCTGAATCTCTTCTTCGCGAAAAAGAACCTCGTTAAAATAAGTTATCAATTGTCCTCCTGGCTGCCTTCAGCCCCAGCAGTTGCTCACTTCTGGAAGTTACGCGGAATTCCTGCGCCAGCCTCAGGCCTGCCACCCAGACGATTTTCTCGCCGCTTGTCACCACCGGTACTCTGTACCTCTGGCTGCGCGGAATCTTTGCGTCCACGAACAGGTCCTGGAGGCTCCTGGAGCCACCCTGCCCCAGCGGTTCGAACCTGTCGCCATGGCGCCACGAACGCACTCCAAGCGTCCCGGGCAGTGATTCCTCATCAACGGTAGCCAGCCAAGGATTGGCGGGAGCCGCGCCCCACTGCGGCGATTTTACCGCCTCGATATCAAAATCGCCAAACTTCACCCGGCCGGGGACGGGAAGGCTAACCGGCTCAGGCGACAGGAGCGCCGCCGCCGCCCGGTAAAGCCTGCCGTAGCGGCGCTCCAGGCGCAGGCCCCCCGATAGAGACAGCTCGCGGCTGCCGCTTTTGTCCCGGCACAGGTCAAGAACCGAATCAAGAACCCGGCGCGACAGGCGTACGCCGCCGCCGTCTTCGGCCAGCCAGCGCCTGAGCAACAGCCTTGCCGTGGCCGCAGGCAGGTCTGACAGGGAGCCTGCCAGAAGCACGGTCTGGCCTTCCTCTTTTATGACTACCTCATTCCAGGCAGCGTTAATGGCCTTGGCGAGCACTTCCTCTTCATCTTTAAGCTGGGACAGCGTTTCCAGGATATGAGAGCGGAAATCGGGGCGAATCTCTTCCAGGCGAGGGATGACCTGCCCGCGGATGCGGTTGCGCGCATATTCCATTGACAGGTTGGAGCTGTCATGCCGGAAAGAAATTCCTTCCCGGCGGCAATAATCCCTGATTTGGTCTGATTCCAGGGATAGAAGCGGCCTGACGACGCGGCCGCGGCGCGGAGGCATCACCAAAAGCGAGCGGCGGCCCGAGTATGTGATCAAGCGGTAAATGAACGTCTCGATACGGTCATCCTGGTTGTGGCCAACGGCAATACGGCTGTAGCCTTGCCAATGGCAGAGATTCTCAGCCGCCAGGTAGCGGTAATCCCGCGCCCATGCCTGGAAATTGGCGCCGGGGTGATCGGGAGCCCTGACAGCGTGCACCCGGACGCCAGCCTGATCCGCCAGGCGGCGGACAAAGGACTCGTCCTGGTTGCTGGCTTCTCCCCGGCGGCCGTAATTGACATGACAGACGCCAAGTGAGAATGTTCCCGCAAAGGCGGTTTCATCCGGGCAGGCGAGGCGCGCAAGCAGGCGCAGCATCAGGACTGAATCGGCGCCCCCGGAGACCATGCAAAGCACCCGGTCGCCGGCGTGGATGAGCCCGTTCTTTTCGATGAATCTTCCCACATCTGCAAGCAGCCGCGATGACATCGGGCTGCCTGGAAGCGAGGTGGATGGTGTCGACATGGCCGTAAGATTTCGGCAGGCGGAAAACGGCTGCCTGCGGATATTGACTGTGGGAGTTATTATACTATTTATCCTGGGGGCGTACCTTTCCTGAGTTACCGAGCGGGAATTATATTCCCAATGCAAGACTCGGGAACGCAGGAAAGACGTCCCTGAAATTACGAACGTCAGGAAAGGCACGTCCCGTGAAAGAATATCTGCGCCGCACGCCTGTCTTTTCCGGCCTCAGCGATGACGAGCTGGAAGAGATTGTGCCGCTTGTGGTCAAACGAAAACTGCGGAAAGATACGGTCATTTTCCATGAAGGGGATCCGGCGGCCGCTTTTTACCTGGTCAAAAGCGGCCGTGTAAAGATTTACAAGACTTCCCGCGATGGGCGCGAGCAGGTGCTGGCCATCCTGAACAGCGGCCAGATTTTTGGCGACGTGCCCATGTTTGATGGCGGCCCCTATCCGGCCACGGCCGCCACCATGGACGATTCAGAGATCTACCTGATTCGGCGCGGCGATTTCCGGGAGTTGCTTAAGCTGCATCCGGAGATTGCCCTAAAGGTCATTAGCGTCCTGGGGGCGCGGCTGCGCCAGGCAATGGAGCTTATTCGTGACCTTTCCTTCAAGCAGGTGCCCCACCGGCTGGCGGGGCTGCTGCTGAAACTGGCGGAGCGGTACGGAGAGGAAGCCGCAGGCGGGCTGCGCATCAATCTGGCCCTCTCGCGCCAGGACCTGGCCGACATTGCCGGCACCTCGCGCGAGACCGCCACCCGCGAGCTGAAAAAAATGGAACGGGCCGGGCTCATCGGCATTGACAGGAGACAGATAACCATTATCGACCGGGAGGGGTTGAGGGAGTGGGCGAGGTAGATGACGAAGATCACATTTGTAACTGATTGCCCTCATTCCTTAATGCTGCTCAAATGGATATTCTTCATGCAGGGTTTCAAATTCAGTGGAGGGTTTAAACTGAAAACTGGAAACTGGAAACTTTCCGAAGGAGGCCATATGACTGACGAAGCCAAGACGCCGGTTTGCCTGCAGTGCGGCGCAACAAGCAGCCAGAATGTACTTATCAAGTGCATCAGGGACGAGGAAGACACGTGGGTCTGCGTCAGCTGCCTGCCGGTATTGATTCACGGAGGACACTGATTGAGGGGATCCTGGATGCTTGATTCTGGCTACCGGATAAAAACGGCCTCTAAGGAGAAAAATTGAGCCCAACGGTTATTGGATTTATCAGAACCAGCCTGGTGTCGTTGGTGGCTGGAGTCACCCTGGGCGTCCTGATCGCGCTGGGCTTGTTTTCCGGCGCCAATCACCCGGGTTACGTAACATCTGCCCACGCCCATGTCAATTTACTCGGCACCGTAATGATGTTGATATTTGGTGTGGGATATCATATCCTGCCCCGCTTCAGCGGCCGGCCGCTTTACAGCGAAGGCATAGCCAGGGTTCAGCTGTGGATCAACATAAGCGGGCTTGCCGGCCTGGTGGTGATGTTTTTCATCGCCGGCTACTCGGAGGCGGACCTGCTTAAATTCGGCGTGGCGCCCTTCGGCGCCCTTTACGCCGCCGGGGCGCTGCTTTTTTTCGTGAACATGTGGAAGACGCTGGCGGCTGCGCCGCCGGCGCCACGGCCCGGGAATCTGAAGCAGTAGGGGCAAGGCAAGCCTTGCCCCTACTCCGGCGCCAGCGGCCGCCGGCCTTTTTTACTGGCGGTCGCTGAAGGATTAGCTGAACTTCACTGGCTTCACTATTTCTGGGGGCCTCCGGCTGAGTTGCACGGGACCTGGCCGACCCCGGCTTTGTGGCAGCTCTCACCGGAGCTGCCGCTGGCGTTCGGCGCCCGTTTGGCCCAGACCTGGGTTGCTTACTTTGCAGCCTTGGCTCCAGGAACACTTTCGCTGATAGAACCGCTGGTAGCGCCTGAGCTGTCAATTGTCAAAGTGAGCGTTGGCCCGGTGTCTGGTGGAGGACCTATCCCCAGCAGTATCTTCTGCCCCTGGCTGTTGGTGAACAGAAGGAACTTCATGCTGCTAAGATCGGGGGCAGGCGGGGGCATGCCGGGGCCTTGAACGGCAACTCTGCCTGCTCCTGTAACCTGAACCGGCTTTGCTGGCGCCGACAGTCCCTGCACCGGACCTCCTGTGCTTACAGTTCCCGCTGCTCCTCCGTTGCCGGCGTTTTTGGGGGCAGGGGCAGGGTTTTTGGGAGACAGCAGTGCAAATATGTCCGGATGATCGGTCTTGAGCTGATCATAGGTGAGCATGGTCAGGTCGCCGGCATGCTGGGCCTCATCCAGCAACTGCTGCGGATCAGCATGGTAGGCCGTGCGGAACTCCTGGGTCAGGCTGGCCTTGTCGCCTGGACTGAGGCCGGCAACATAACCGGAGCTCTGTTTCGCCAGCTCCTGGGCGGCTGAAGCCTGATCCCCGGGGGTCAGAATGACGATCGACGCGGCGATCGCGGCCAGGCACGCCAGCCCCACGGTGGCGCTGGCAAGAATTTTTCGACGCATGGTAAATCCTTTCCTGTGCGTTTGCTTTTCCCGGCGGGAAGCATCAACCAGGGCAGTTCGCAGCAGCGCCTGATGGGCGCTGCTATTAAGTTGCGGCACCTCCATATCTGTAAGCATTTCTGTAAACCGGTCATCTTTCATGGCTGATCCCTCCTTCTTCCGGTATAACGGCGGCGCACCGAAAGGGTTGCATTTTTTGGTTACCGGTGCCCGTCTGTGCTGCTTCCACCGCTTCCCATTTGGCTCTCAGCCTGGCGGTCGCCCGCTTCAGCAGCGACTTGACGGTGTTGATATTTTTCCCGGTTATGTCGCTGATCTCAGCAATTTTTTTCTTTTCAAAATAACGGAGGGCGAGCACGGCCTGATATTTTACAGGCAAGGATTCCATCATTTTGATGATTGCCTCATATGTGCCATAGAATTTGAGTTGCTCTTCCATGTCTGCCTGCTGCCGCTCCAGGCTGGCGGCGTCGTCCGGCAGCTCAAACTCGCGCTTTTCGGAGAGGAAATCGAGGGAGAGGAGCCGGTGTTTGCGGCGGCGGAAGTAACTGTCGGTCTCATTGGTGGCAATCCGGTACACCCAGGCGGAAAACGGAGCGCCGCGCTGCTGGTAGTGCGGCAGCGCTTTCAAGGCCTTGGAGAAAGTATCGGCGGTGACATCCTGGGCGTCGTGAACATTGCCAATGCGGCGCAGGATGTAGCCGTAAACAAGCGGGTAATAACGGTCGTAAAGTGCGCCGAAGGCCTGCGGTTCCGTTTTCGCCCGCTCGACCAGCCGCTTTTCCTCACCGGGAGATAACCAGGCTGGCGCATTTTTGTCCATAAGTCTTACAACGCAGATATGAAAAAAAGTTGCGTTATTGCAACCTGGTGGAAAGGGAGCGGCCGTCCGCGGCCACTAAAAATCAGCATGGCGTCAACTCAGCGCGCCGCCACCCCGAAAAAATGAGCCCGGCTCACGATGTGATGGCCCAAACAACAACAAAAACAAAGAGCACGAACAGGAACAGGATCTGCTCCGCCGTAAGTATTTTTTTAAGAGTCTCCATTTTGCTTAAAGCTCCTGCTGCCGCTATCTTGACTGTTAATTATCACCTTGAGCAGTTAAGGGGCTGTTAGCAAAATGTAAGGTTTCTGTAATAATTGAAGGCCGCGGGGCTCAGCGTGCCTGGCACGCTGAGCCCCGCGGCCTGTAGCGTCAACGATTCGCAGGGGGCGGCCCGCCGGGCCGCCCCCTGCGACGCTTGCATAATATCAACATCAGGCGGTAGCTATGGCTGCCGCTCAAGCAGCGCCTGCAGGTCCGCCACCACATCTTCGGCGCTCACGCCGTGCATGGTGGCGCCGAAATTGATCGACTCCATCCTGATGCCGGGGCAGGTAAAGCAGCCGCTGCCGAAATATTTCTCGATCACGTCCGCTGCCCCCGGGATCTGCTCGATGGCGTCCCCGATCAGGCTCTCGCCGCTAATTTCAATATTTCTTGTCTCGGCCATGACCCCTCCTCTTAAACAGCAGTTTATTAAAGCATACCCCCTCCCGGCCAGAATGGCATGATTGCGGTCATCCCCAACGTTGATATTCATCACAGTTATTACTTGCTTGACATCGAACGCGCACAGGAGTAAATAATTATCTGCAAATATTTCTTGTAGCCGAGATCCGCCTGTGGCGGATGCGGGGGAACCACTTCCGGGGCGAATTCCCAGGGGATAGGGCACTTCCAGGCCCGAGCCCGACAGCTAACCTCGTAGGCGTTTGGAAGGGCAACGAGCAAGCTAGGCCGCTGGGCTCTTGCCGGCGGCTTTTTCATGCCCGATTTATGTTTCAATCAACGCAATTAGCGGGCAGAACTGGGACCAGCCCGGCGGTAAACAGGTCTATATGCAGAACTTCGAGATATACGACTGGATTGAGATAGCAGCACTTTTTGGCGTCCTCTTGCTGCTGGTAAAACCCCTTGGATCTTACATGGCCAGGGTCTATCAGGGCGAGAAGAACCTGCTCAGCCCCGTGATGCGGCCGCTGGAGCGCCTTGTCTACCGGGCGGCCGGCATCGACGAGCAGAAAGAAACCGGCTGGAAGCGTTACGCGCTGGCGCTGCTTACGTTCAATTTCATCGTCATGGTCTTCATCTTCCTGGTGCTCGCGTTCCAGGGAGTACTGCCGTTAAATCCGGAAAAGTTCTCCGGCTTCCCGTTGCCGCTGGCGTTCAATACCGCTGTCAGCTTCGCCACTAACACAAACTGGCAGGCATATTCCGGGGAAGCAACGGCAAGCTACTTCACCCAGACGGTTGCCCTGACGCTCAGCCATTTTGTCGCGCCTGCAATCGGCATGACTGTTATCATTGCGTTAATTCGTGGCATAGTCCGACGCACGGCCCGCGAGATCGGCAATTTCTGGGTTGACCTCACCCGGTCCATCCTTTATATCCTGCTGCCGGTCGCTCTCATCGCCGCCATTTTTCTCGTCTCGCAGGGAGTCATCCAGAATTTCAACAGTTACGAGGCAGCCCGGCTGGTCCAGCCCCTCAGCGGCGGCGCAAGCACCCAGACCATTCCCATGGGGCCGGTGGCCTCGTTCGAGTCGATCAAGCTGCTGGGCACCAACGGCGGCGGCTTCTTTGGCGCCAACTCCGCCCATCCCTACGAAAACCCCTCGCCTCTGGCCAACTTTGCCGAAATCCTGCTTTTCCTGGCCATACCATTTGCCCTTACGTACACGTTCGGCAGGATGGTAGGCAACACCCGCCAGGGGTGGGCGATCCTGACGGCAATGATGATCATCTTGATAGGCGCCCTGGGAACAATGTACCTGGCGGAGCATAGCGGCAACCCGCTCATCCACCATTTGGGGGCCGCCGGCCCGAACATGGAGGGCAAAGAAGTCAGGTTCGGAATTGGCGGCTCGGCGCTGTTTGCCGCCGGCACTACCGCCACCTCTGACGGCGCCGTCAACTCCATGCTTGATTCCTACACGCCTCTGGGCGGCGGCGTGGCGATGCTGCTGATTCTCCTGGGCGAGGTGGCGCCCGGAGGCGCAGGCTCCGGTCTTTACACAATGCTTGGATTTGTTATTATCGCCGTGTTTGTGGCAGGGCTGATGAT
>JACWAD010000009.1 GCA_014874175.1 Thermoleophilia bacterium | reverse complement strand
GCCCGGTCCGGGTTACGATCGGCAAGCGCGCCGTGGCCGGAGGCGGAGTGGAAGTCGCGCTCAGGCGCGGGGGAGAGGAGCAGAAGTTTGAAGCCGGGGAAGCGGCCGCCGGGATTGCCAGCCTGTTAAACGGCCTGTCTTGACCGGCAGCCTCCGGTTTTTTAATACCGGACCTGCGCCACCGCCACTCTGTGCGCTTCTTTCTCCAGGCAGTCATCCAGGGGCGTCAGGACAACCTCCTTCCCGTAACGATGCATGAGCGAACGCCCTAGCAGGAAGTCAGTCAGCTCCGGGTTCTTGGGCAGGAGCGGACCGTGAAGATAAGTTCCGATGGCGCTCTTGTATATTATTCCTTCCGTCCCGTCTTCGGCGTTATTGCCAAAGCCGGCGACAATCCGGCCCAGTGGCTGTCCATCCCCGGTCAGGAAGGTTTTTCCGGAATGGTTCTCGAATCCTGCCAGTTCCAATAAAACGCCGTCCAGGCTGCATCTAGCCACGACATTGCCAATCAGCCGCCGCTGGCCGGCGACGGTGTATGCCTGAAACAGCCCCACGCCTTCCATCGTCAGTCCGCCTGCTGTGCGGTAATACTGGCCCAGCAGCTGGTAACCGCCGCAAATGGCCAGCAGGGCCGCTCCCTGCTCGACTGCGCCCGTCAGCCCGGCTCCCTTGGCGGCAAGGTTCTCAGCCACCAGTTGCTGCTCGCGGTCCTGACCGCCGCCCAGGTAAAAGAAGTCGTAGTCATCCCAGGCAGGAGTCCGGTCCGGGCTGAATTCATCGACATGCACATCAATGCCGCGCCAGCGGCAGCGGTTGACCAGCGCAATAATGTTGCCCCGGTCTGCGTAAATATTCATCAGATCCGGGTAAAGATGCGCAATTCTCAGTTCAAAGTTCAAAGTTCAAAGTTTCGGGTTGTCCAGCATCAAAGTCCGGCATGCAGCATCCGCTTTATTATCTCCACACCAGGTCTCCCATCTCGCCCTCGGGCTGAAAGTGCTTGTGAATAATCTGCCTGATGGCGAGCATGGCGGTGTAGGTGGGAAGCACGTAGAGAGTTTCACCGTCAGGGGTGTGGGCCAGGGCCACTTTGAGGGCTGCGTTCAAATCGGGCCTGACCTTTAACCTGTCTGTATTCTGCCCGGCATATTTTAGCCGCATCGCCATCTCAGCCGCCCTGGTGCCGCTGCAGGTGACGGTAGTTACTTTCCCGTCAAGCGCCTCCAGGTCCACATCCCAAATCCAGGATATGTCGCGGCCGTCGGCTATCTTGTCGTTTAACGCCAGGAGCAGGTTTTTCCCGCCCGGCTCGATCAGGAGGGTGCGCACAACCTCGTTAAATCCGGCGGGATTTTTTACCAGCAGCAGGCAGACCGTCTTGCCGCCGATTTTCAGCCTTTCCACCCGGCCAAAGGCGGCGCCAAACTGCTCCAGGCCGTTTTTTATTTGCCCGGCGGCCATCCCCAGGCCATAACCGCAGGCGGCTGCGCCCAGGGCATTGTAAACGTTGTAAAGGCCGGGCAGGGAAATGCTCACCGTCTGGCGCCACTCGGGCGTTACCAGGTCGAAAGAAGAGCCGTTCATGCCGTTGAGGCGCACATTTTCGGCAAAAATGGCAGGGGAGGGGCGCTTGTTGCCGCAATGCGGGCAATGGTATTTACCCAAGTGCCCCATGAAAAAGACTTCGTACTCGAAAGGGTGGCCGCAGACGGTGCAGTACTTGGAGTCGGACGCGTGCTGCATAATCAGGCCGCCGGCGGCTGAGTCCTCAATGCCAAAACAGAGCGACGCTGCCGGCCTCAGCTTTGCCATTTCCGCAACCAGGGGGTCGTCGGCATTGATAATCGTGGTTGTCCGGTCCAGCTGCCTCACGGCAGACAGCCACATATCTGCAATATGCTCAAGCTCGCCATAGCGGTCGAGCTGGTCCCGAAACAGGTTCATCAGCAGCACGGCCCGCGGCTTAAGCTGCCCCGCGAGCGCCGGGAAAACGGCTTCATCGACCTCAAAAAGCCCGATATCGGCAGCCGGCCTGCCGGCCAGGGAAGAATTTCTAATGAGCGCCGTTGCCACGCCCGCGGCCAGATTTGCTCCCTCCCTGTTCCTTGTAACCTGCGCCCCACTATCTTTAAGAATGCTTGCGGCCATCGCGCTTGCCGTCGTCTTTCCGTTTGTAGCCGATATCAATACGCATCCCTGGCTTATTTTGCGGCTGAGGCGCCGGGATATATCGCTGTCCAGGAAACGGATAACGTGCCCGGGAAGCGTCGTGCCGCCGTGGCCAATGCGGCTGCTAAGCGCGCCAATTGCGCGCGCCAGAGCAATCTTGGCGCTCATACTGGGTGTTAAATCCTGTATTTTGTCCATTTTTCGGGGCCGGGCCGGCTGTATGACTACTCCGCTAGTATAGCAACGGGGACATCCAACCGCATCGTTTTGCCGCCTGCCAGGCGGGCAATCGCGCAAAGAACGGCGTACAAGCTAACGGCTGTTAAAATTGCCATCCCAGCCATGCGCGATCGCCGCACCAGTCATGCACGATAATATATATTATGTAAACTTGACACTGAAAATCATAATCCGCGTGGCCACAGGTTCGGGCCCCGCCACCGCTAGCAACTAATTAGGAAAGCGCCGCCATTTTTACCACCGCTTCTGCTTGGTATTGGCAACACCGCCTTTGATATTAAGCTGGGGATGCGCCTTGCCGCTTAAGGAAGAAAGTGGAAAACCAGCAGAAATTGAGATACATTGATCGATCAGTAAGCCCGGCCACGTCTAACCCCTAAAGGGGGAATGAAATGAGGAATTTAAACACATTTCTGAAATGTCTTAGGAGGACACCGGGCGCAAAAGGCGTTCTTCTTTTTGCCCTGGTCGGGGCCAGTCTTTTACTGCCTGTGGCAATGGCATCAGCCAGCCCAACTAGCTCGGCTGTAACACTTCATATCAACAACACCCCCGCCGCGGAGATTGCACCGCCAAGGGAATCGGCACTTGGAACTCCGCCACTCTGACCTGCACAATGACCAGCGATGTAACCATGACCGACTGCGTTGACAACATCCATAATAGACAACAATGGCGTCACCTTAAACGGCAACGGCCATACGCTGGCGTGGAATGGGAGCATCCTAACATTTGGGGTATCCCTGTCAGGCAGAAGCGGGGTTACGGTTAAAAACCTGAATGTATTGAGACCGCAAAAACTTTTCGCCGTCTGATAGATATTTCGGCCGGAAGAAAGTCTCAGGAAGCTGTCATACCCTCTCAATGCTCTTCAGGCTTCACCGAGCTAATAGGATGAGCACTTAATGTTAAACTCTTTTCCTTTGCAGACGATAGTACCAGCGTGAAACCGATCCAGCATAAATTGAAGACAATCAGACCCGGAAATTTGCGCATAGCCCTGCTTGCCGTGATCGTTGCGATTCCGTTGGTCTTCACGTTTGTCCCCGTTTCGCTGGCTCAGCAATTTGCAGGAAACAAGGCGACCGGCCCCTCCACTCAGGAAGGCTCTGCCGATATTGCCGCCAAGATCCAATACCAGCAGGTGTCGCTGGAGCAGGAGCAATCGAAAATGGCGGTTCTTGATTTAAATATCGCCGATGCGGAGCAATACCTTGATCATAACCGTGCCGAGCTGGCAGGCGCGAACGACCGCCTGGAAGAAGCGCGAGGCAGGTATGAAAGCACCTTGAGCATGTTCGATGGCAGGCTCTCGGCTATCTACAAGCTTGGCGGAGATGAAGATTATTCTGTCATTTTGTCGAGCGTAAGCTTCTCAGACGCGCTTTCCCGCCTGTCGTACCTGGCGACAATTTCCGAGAATGATGAAAAGATGGTAGCCAGGGTAAAAATCCAGGCTGAGGAAGTGCAGGCGCTGCAAAAACAGGTTGACATGCTGAAGCAGGAGAGCGCGGCCGACCTCGGGGCCCTGGAAAATCAGAAAGCGCAGCTTGAGAGCCAGATAGAAACGGGTCAGAAAAACTTAAACGAAGCCACGGCCGAGCTGGCCCAGGCGCAGGCCAGGGAAGAAGCCGAGGCGGCACGGGTGCAGGCCCAGGCAGGTTCGGTCGCCGATCAGATGGCCGGACTGGAAGGCAGCTCCCCAACCGTTACCCTCGGCGACAGTCAGCCGTCCGGCCTGAACCCTTCGGGGATAATTATCGCCGGCGTGGCCAGTTGGTATGGACCCGGCTTTAACGGCCAGCGCACCGCCAGCGGCGAGATTTACAACATGTACGCGTACACGGCGGCAAGCAGAACCCTGCCCTTTGGAACATGGCTTAAGATAAGTTACGATGGCCGCTCTGTTTTTGTCAGGATAAACGACCGCGGGCCTTACGTGGGCGGCCGCATACTCGATCTTTCCTACGCCGCCGCCCAGGCTCTTGGGCTGGATGGCATCGGTTACGTGACGGCGGAAATCTATAGCTAAGCCTGTTGTGCGAAATTGAACCGAATCGGATCCGGCGCGGATGTATTATTCCGCCTCGATATTCACCAGGCTGAGCAGGTCGTAACCCTTCAGCTTTTCCCTGCCGCCAAGGAAGGAAAGCTCGATAACAAAAGCAAGGCCCACAACTTCGCCCCCCAGCTTCTCGACCAGGTCGCATTTAGCCCTGGCGGTCCCCCCCGTGGCCAGCAAGTCATCATGAACCAGAACGCGGCTTCCCGGCTTGATGGCGTCTTCGTGAATCTCGAGGCTGTCCGTGCCGTATTCGAGCTCATATTCTGTCGCAACTGTGGCAAAAGGAAGCTTGCCCGGCTTTCTGGCCGGCACGAAGCCGGCGCCCAGGGTGTAGGCCAGTGTCGCTCCCAGAATAAAGCCTCTTGCTTCAGCTCCCAGGACAATATCAACCTTCTTCCCCACTCCAAACTCGGCCATCTTGTCGACGGCGTAGCGGAGCGCTTCCGCATCCTGAAGCAGCGGCGTTATGTCTTTAAAAACGATGCCTTTTTTGGGAAAGTCGGGAATATCGCGGATGCGGGCGGCAAGGTCCAAAATTTCTCCTTTCAGTTGAGGACCACGTCAGAGCGAAGACACAAAAGGGCGCGACCTGGATGATCCCGTTGTGCGTACACAGTCATGTTTTGCAGGCTTCACCTCGAGGCAAAATTGCGCAGGTCTTTGATCAGCAGCAAATGTTTGAGGTGTGAGGAGACGGTTGCCATGTTCTCAAGGGCGGCGATTCCCTGTTTGCGTGTCTGCGGATTGCGCGACTGCAGCGTCGGTGAAAGCACTTGCAACAGCAATGAAGATTCTCGGTCAACAGAACTTTTGAGCGTTCGCAGATTTCTGGCACCAATGCCATAGCGGGCCAGATCCGACGCCGCCGCCATCACTTCGACGTCCGTCTGATCGTAGTGCTTGACGCCTGTCCGGGTGACGCCGGCGATGAGGCCGTAATCTTCCAGCTCCTTGACCAGCCGGGCATCCGCCCCGGCTGCCTCCAGGGCCTCCTCCAGGGTGTATGAGCGCGACTCCCTTGCCGGTGCCTGCAGGCTGATTTTCTTAAACCGGCGCATGCCGGCCGGCCTGACGGCCACGGTTCCTTTCCGGGAAAGCTCCTGGCGAATGACTTTGAGAGGCAGGAATTCATCGCGTTGCAGGGTCAGGACAGTGCGCAGCCGCTCGATGTCAGCCTTGGAGAAGAGGCGGTAGCCTCCCGGCGTCCGCCGCGGCGATATCAGTTTTTCATCTTCCAAGTAACGGATCTTGCTGATGCTGATGTCGCTAAAGTCAGGCTTCAGCAATTTGACGACGGCGCCGATTGTCAACGGTTTTGCCGGCCCCCCGCCCTCCTGGCCGGTCATCGCTGGATAAACGTTAGCTTGTACTTGCCGATCTGCAGCTGGTCGCCGTCAGATAGCCTCTGGGTCTCGACCCGGACCCTGTTGACGTACGTGCCGTTAAGGCTGCCCTTATCCTGGATGTAATAGCCGTCGTGCTTGTGGATCAGGAGTGCATGCCGCCGCGAGACGGTGATGTCGTCAAGAAAAATGTCGCTGTCGGGATTGCGTCCGATGGAGGTTTCTTCTTTTTCGGGAATAAAGCTCTCGCCGGCCATGCCGCCGCCGCTGCGGACAACCAGGGAAACGCCCTCGCCGGCGATTTCACCGATCTCTGCCGTTTCCGGTTCTTCATCGGCATCCGGTGAGAACCTGATCGTCGTCTCCGAGCCTGTGTCACTCTCGGGCAGCAGGGCTCCACACTTGCTGCAGTATTTGCCTTCCGCCGCGTTTCGGTAACCACATTCCTGACAGTAGACCCTGGTCATGTTTTCTAACCGCCGCGCGCCTCGAATGACTTTCTGATTTCTTCTTCAACTGCCTTGACCAGCGCCGGCCGTTCAAGCACTTCGCGCCTCCAGGCGGCGGTGGTGTTGTTCTTCACGTAAGGCTCCTCCAGCGCTTCCGCCAGCGTTCGGCCGTCATGAATTTCCTGGATGACAAAATGAAGGACCCTTTCTTCGACTATCTCAACGCCAAGGTCCTGAAAAAGCCTCTCAATTGCCGGAATAACCCGATCAGGCACAGCAACTCCCCTTTTCTGATGGTAGGATTGATCTGCGGCCGCGCTTACTTGCCGCTGGGCGAGCCGCCCATGGGAAATGGCTCCCTGCGGGAGAGGATTTCGCTGAGCATGGTCACGTCATCGTCGTTGATCAGCGATTCCCCCTCTCCCCTTTTCCTGGAAAGCCTCTGAACCAGCTCTGCCCTGAGAATATCAATCTTGCCGTGCAGGATGCGTCGCTGGAAGCTAAGCTCCTGTTCTTCGGAAGCCAGCTCGTGGATCATCTTTTTTAGATCCTGGTCGGACAGGCTCGAAAGTTCCGGAAGATTATCCAACTTGACCTCCCCGGTCATCATTCTTTGCAATTCATTATATTCTCCCCCGGGCAAAGGTTCAACTTTACCCTTAGAGAATTCGCAAAAAAGTGGTTTTTCTAGCCGTTCCTGCGAGCTGTGGACGGCAGCCATCATTGCCGATAGCAATATTAGGGTTTTACCACATCAGCCAACCAGATTGCGACCGGATTTTTGGGCAGAAACCAGACAGTCTTAAAATCCCAGCTTGAGGCCGCCGACCGCGTTCTCGGGCAGCTCAGCGAGGAGCTTGTGGCCCAGTTCCTGGGCCTGATCACGACCAGCGGCCAGACAATAATGTATTATTCCGCGGCCGGGCTTAAAGGCAACGTAGATTCCTTAGCCTCGCTTGCCTCCGGTTCTTTTGCGGCCACCAGGCAACTCACCCGGATGATGAACGATTATGATTTTAGCGTCATGTTCCAGGAAGGAAGCCGGATCAAGGTCTACATCGAGCAGGTTACTGGAGATGTCCTGCTGGTGATATGCTTTGGAAAGGCTACCGAGCTGGGCAAGGTGCGCCTGCTGGCCGCAAAGGCGGCAAGGAGCCTTAACGCCGTGCTCAGGCTGGGGCCTGACGGGCAGCCGAGGAGCCTGGATCAGGAGCCTGGCTACGCCGAAGGGATCAGGCGGGCAATCGACGAACTTTTTGACGCCCAAGGAGAACGCGGTGGCACTGATTAATCTGGCAGCAGGCGAAATCAACTATAAAATTGTCTATTACGGCTGCGCCCTGGGCGGTAAAACCACAAGCATCCAGTACGTTTACCGCAAGATTACGCCCCAGGTAAAAGGCAAGCTTATCTCAATTGCCACAGAAGAGGAAAGAACGCTCTATTTTGATTTCTTGCCTCTCACCCTGGAAAAGGTCAAAGGGCTGAAAACCAGGTTTCATTTGTACACTGTACCGGGGCAGCCGCAGCATAACGCCAGCCGCAAGCTCGTGATCCAGGGTGTGGACGGCATTGTCTTCGTGGCCGATTCCCAGCTGGACCGGCTTGATGACAACATCGAAGCATACCTGAACATGTGGGACAACCTCGCCGGCCAGGGCGACAGCCATCTCGACCTGGGGCTGGTGATGCAGTATAACAAGCGCGATCTGACTGACGTCTTCCCCGTCCGGGACCTGGACGAGCTGCTTAACCAGACCGGATCGCCGGCGGCGGAGTCCTGCGCCCTTACCGGTGAGGGAGTTTTTGAAGCCCTGAGGAGCGTAACCAAGCAAGTTATCGCCAGAACGGCAGAAGGACAGGCCGAGCCCAGTCATGCAAAAGGGTCCTGATTCAGCCTCCACCATCCGGTTTTAGACTTCTTGTTCGTGCGCCGCCATCACCTCGTCGAGCTTGGCCGAGAAACGCTCCAGCAGCTCGCGGGAATCGTCCATTGTGTCTCCCTCAGCGTAAATCTCGAACAGGGGCTCATCAGGAGAGGGCAGTATCTGCACCCAGCCTTCGTCATAGAAAACCTTGACCCCGTCCAGCCTGTCCACGTTTTCTTCATCAAGCACGCTTTCCGAAATCTCCCGCATGGCGGCTCCCTTTAGCGGCCAGGGGCAGCTCTTTGTTTCATGCAGAAGCGTCGTGTCAGGGATGTCCGCCACCAGATGCGACAGTGGTTTTTCAGAAAGCGCCAGCAACTCCAGCACCTTTCCCATGCTCATCAGCGCGTCCTGCGCCGGCAGGAACAGGGGAAAGATGTAGTCGCCGCCAATGGCGCCCGCAAAGATGATGTCCGGGCCGGCAGACGCCTCGGTCAATGCGGCCTGGGATACCTTGGTTCTCAGGATGCGGCAGCCCGTCCCCTCCACCAGCTTTTCCGCCAGCCGCGAGACGGTCAGCGGCACGGCGATAGTTCCCTTGCCTTCAGAGGCTGCCATCAGCTTCAGCAGCAGGAACAGGGTTCTTTCCGTTGATATCTCGTGGCCCTGTTCGTCGACGAGAAAGATCTTCTCCGCAGCGTTGTCCATGATTATCCCCAGGTCGGCACCGGCTGACAGGACCAGCTTCTGCATGCGGCCTGAACCCGGCTCATACCGCGAGGATATGGTCGAACTTTTGTCCTCGTCAAGGAAAGTGTTAAGGGCGATTATCTCCGCGCCCAGCCGGGAGAGCATGCGGCTGGCGATCAGCGAGGCGGAGCTGAAGCTGTAGTCAAGCAGAAAGCGGAAGCCGCGGCTGCGGATCTTGTCGGTGTCCCAACTGGTAAGGAGGCCGTGGATGTATTCCTCGGTGGAGCGGGCCGGGTAAAGGATCTGGCCGATCTCCGTATAAAAGGCGCGCCGGTAGTTGTGCTGGTTATAGTATTTTTCTATCTCACGCTCCGTTGCCGGTGAAACGGGGCTGCCGGGCGGCTCGAAGAAAAGGATCTGTATCAACTCGGGATGCCAGGCCGATGCGCGCACATGAATGCCGCCGGCCGCGCGGCCGCTCTTGAGGCCGAAACGGTTTACCGCCGCCGGCGTTACCCTGAGGTCCCGCACGCCTACCCCGGTTGAGGTTAGCCCGGCGATAATGGCCCTCTTGATCATGCGGGAAGCCGGGTGTTCGTCCCGGCTGCAGGTCACCTGGGATCCCTTGTCAAGCGTCGTCCCGTACGCCATCCCCAGCTTCAGCGCCAGCTCGGTGGTAATATCGACGTTAACCAGGCCGGAGACGCCGTCCTTGCCAAACAGCGTGGAGAGCGCCCGCCACTCCCAGATGATGCTGCTGTGGACATGGGCGCCTGCTTCGATAACCTTGAACGGATATATCTTGACGTTGCTGGCGATCATGCTGTGCTCGCCGATGCTGCACTCATCGCCTATGGCGGCGTTAGCATGGATAGTGGCGCTGGGCTTGATCTCGCAGTTCTTGCCCACCAGCGAGCCGCTCACCTTGGCGACGGAGCCTATGTAGGTGTTGGAGTCGATAACGCAGTGGTCGGTCTCGGCGTTGTCCTTGACTACGACGTTGTTCCCGAAGATGGAATAGGGCATGATCTTGGCTTCCGGATCGATCTTGGCGTAGTTGCCGATCAGCGCCGGGCCGCGGATGTTGTCAAGGCTGCCCAGGTTCAGTTTCTCGCCGATGTAGATATTTTCCTGGAGCCGGATCCCGGGGATGTTGACCTTCACCTTGCCGTCGAGAGCGTCATGGTTTGCCCTCAGGTACTGGTTGACATTGCCGATGTCCTGCCAGTAGCCGTCGCAGGGATAGCCGAACATGGGCTTGCCCCGCTCCAGCATCTTGGGGAAAAGCTGCTGGCTGAAATCGTACTTTTCCCCTTCGGGGATGTAGTCAAAAATCTCGGGCTCGAGCACATAAATGCCCGTGTTGACATAATCGCTAAATACCTGGCCCCAGCTCGGCTTCTCCAGGAACTGCTTGATGCGGTTCTCATCGTCGATAATTACAACACCAAACTCAAGCGGGTTTTCAACAGATTTCAAGGCGATTGTTATAAGGGATTTCTTGCGATTATGAAAATTGATGATCTCGCTGAGGTTAAAGTCGGTGAGGGCGTCGCCGCTAATGACTATGAAGGTCTCGTCCAGGTGTTCAGCGGCGTTGCGGATGCTTCCCGCGGTCCCCAGCGGGCTCTCCTCGACCGAGTATTCGATCGAGACGCCCAGTGAGGAGCCGTCGCCGAAATAGGCGCGCACGCTCTGGGGCAGGAAGGCAACGGTGACGACAATGTTGCTGAGCCCATGCTGCTTTAGCAGCTCAATGATATGTTCCATGCACGGCTTGTTAACTATGGGGACCATGGGCTTGGGCTGGTTGCTGGTCAACGGCCTCAGCCTCGTGCCCTCTCCCCCAGCCATCACTACTGCCTTCATACAATCCTTTCCCTTTCAGACCGGACCCCGGCGGCGGGCTGGCAATGGGTAATTATATTGCAAGCCATAAACGTTGAAAACATCACGGCCCGGGAGCCAGGCGGCAGAAGCCGGTTGCGCGTCTCGCGCCTTTGCCTTTTGCCTTTTTTCTGCCGGAACGGGCTGCCGCCTGGATGCAGATCAGCCGAGCTCCCTGATTGCCTTGAGCGTGTAGGCAACGCCGGAGAGCAAGGAGCCGGCGACGCCGGCCCAGAACAGCCAGGGCCAGATGCCGAAAAGGGCAGCGTACCAATGCTGCCTGCCAATACTGGCCAGCGCCATGATCATCGCCAGCAGCAGCACCACGGTATAGGTCTTACCCAGTTTTGACACCCTGATGACGACGCCGCGGCGTCTGAACAGCTTATACCCAACAATCAGGAAAATATCCCGGGCCGCTACCAGGATGATTCCGGGCAGGGGCAGCCGCCCTGAGATCGTAAGGGCGATAATTGTGCCTCCAATCAGGACCTGGTCGGCAACGGGATCGAGAGATTTACCCAGCTCGGTGACGGAGCCGGTGAGCCGCGCCAGATTGCCGTCGATCAGGTCGGTAAAGGCTGCAGCCAGAAAGATCGCGAAGGCTGCGTTGCTGGCGCCGCCGGACTTAAGCGCAAGCAGGAAAATCGCCGGCATGGCAAGAATTCGCAAGGTGGTAAAAAAGTTAGCCATTAAGCGGATGCTGGATTCTGGACGCTGAATACCAGACAAAAAACCAAAATTCGAAAGACCAAACGCTAAACGCCCAAACAGGAAACCGTAAACCGGAAACTGGAAATCGTAAACTGGAAATCGTAAACATGAGACATGATAACACAGCGGCCTTTTTCGTTGGAATTTGAGGGGCCCGGGCCGCAGCCGCGGGGAGTTGGAAGCGGAGTCCGCTGCAGATCGCCCCTTTGACGTTTCGCGCGTCTGGTCAAAATGGCGGAATTGCCATCCAGGTTTTGTTTTTGCGCGCCGGGGAAAACTTTTCCAGCATGCTTTTTGGCCAAATGCATCTTAAATTGGCATGATGCACAAGCGGAAAGTATCTTTAATGTTACAAAATATTATTGACAATGAAGCCGGGCATCATTCTGCGGCTGCCATGATGGGAGCGCCGCCGTGGTGAAGACGGAGAATGATGCTCAGCCAGGAAAGGCTGCCCGGATGACACTGGATCTGGGTTCATATAGCAAAGCGGTAGAGAAGCGGCTGGCGGTTCTTGCAGAAACCGGCTTTGGCCTGCGGCTCTGGCAAAGGGATCCATCCCTGTGGGGCGGGAGCGCCAGGGAGAAGGGCCAGGTTGCCGGCTCGCTGGGCTGGCTTGACGTTGCCCAGACCATGGAGCTTAACCAGGACCTGCTGCTGAAGCTGAGGCAGGAAGCGCGAGAAGCTGGCTTTGGCCGCGTGGTCCACATGGGCATGGGCGGAAGCAGCCTGGCGCCGCAGGTGATGGCCAGGGTTCTGCCTCTGGCAAAAGATGGGTTGCCGCTCACGGTCCTGGATACTACGGACCCGGCAACAGTTCTTGAGATTGAAAGGCAGGCTCCGCCGGAAGACACGCTTTTTATCGTCGCTAGCAAGTCGGGAACCACGGCCGAGCCTCACGCTTTTGGAGAATATTTTTTCCGCCTGGTCTCGCAGGAAAAAGGAGGCCGCGCCGGCGAGAATTTCATCGCCATCACCGATCCGGGAACGCCGCTGGCCGAGCTGGCCGCCAGCAGGGATTTTCGCCATATCTTTTTAAACTTTCCCGGCATCGGAGGGCGTTATTCGGCCCTCTCATTCTTCGGCCTTGTGCCGGCGGCCCTGGCAGGCGTTGACGTAGCCACGCTTCTTGGGCAGGCGCTTGTTATGCAGCAGGCCTGCGCTGCTCCAGTTCCCGGCGGGGAAAACCCGGGCCTGGTGCTGGGGGCGGTCCTCGGCGAGCTGGCGCTTAAGGGAAGGGACAAGGTAACTTTCATCGCCCCGGGTTCAATCGCTGCCCTGGGCATGTGGCTAGAGCAACTGTTGGCGGAAAGCACGGGGAAAAAGGGCAAAGGCCTGCTGCCGGTGGCAGGCGAGGCGATTGGCCGGCCCGATGTCTATGGCGGCGACCGGCTGTTTGTGTTTTTTAAGACCGGCAGCAATGAGGCGGGCCTGGAAAAAGGCTTAAGCCGGCTTAAAGCCGCTGGCCACCCGGTGGTGACCATCGGGGTCGAGGAACCTTATCAGCTGGGGCAGGAATTCTTTCGCTGGGAGGTCGCCACTGCTGCCGCCGGAGCGGCGCTGGGCATCAATCCGTTTGATCAGCCCAACGTTCAGGAGAGCAAGGATAACACCAACCACCTGCTTGGGCAGGCCGCAAAAGCCGGTGAGCTGCCGCCCCAGAGCCCGCTGCTCATGGAAGCACCACTCAGCATCTACTCTGAAAGCCTGGCGCCGCCTGTTGACTCGGTTTCAACCGCCCTTGGTTCTTTCCTGGGAAAGGCCCGTCCGGGAGGCTACCTGGCGCTAATGGCCTACCTGACAGAAAACGGGGAAAGCGCCGCCGCTCTCGCCCGGCTCCAGGCGGCCATGCGGGACCGGCTGCGCCTGGCGGTAACGGTCGGGTACGGGCCCAGGTTTTTGCATTCAACGGGCCAGCTTCACAAGGGCGGACCGGAAGGCGGCCTGTTCTTGCAGCTCACCTGTGACGATAACGAAGACGCGCTCATCCCCGGCGCCGCATACGGATTCAGCGTTTTTAAACAGGCGCAGGCGCTGGGAGATTTCAAGGCCCTTGAGGGTCACGGCAGGAGCGTGTTGCGGGTGCATTTGGGGGCCGATCAGGCAGGGGGACTGGCCCGGCTTGAAGAAATTGTTAAGGGCCTTAATTTCGGCTAGGCGCGGCAGGCCGTTCGCCTGCCAACAAGATAAACCGGGGAGATCGTCATGAGCGCACCGTACCAGGTTGGACTCATTGGACTTGGCGTAATGGGACGCAACTTTGTGCTGAACATGGCCGATCACGGCTTCAGCGTCGCCGGCTTTGACAAGGACAGGCTCCAGGTCGCGGCGATGCGAGAAGAAGCCCGGGACCGGCCGGTTCTGGCTGTGGAGAGTCCGGAAGATCTGGTCCGGTCGCTGCGCCGGCCGCGGGCTGTGATGCTCCTGGTTCCGGCAGGGCATGTCGTGGACGCAGTCATCGGCGAACTGTTGGGGCTGCTGGAGCCGGGCGACATGATCATCGATTGCGGCAATTCCTTTTTCAGGGACACGGGCAGGCGTGAGCAGGAGCTGGCGGAAAAAGGAATTCATTTCCTTGGGGTGGGTATCTCTGGCGGAGAGGAAGGCGCCCGCCACGGCCCCAGCATTATGCCGGGCGGCCGGGCGGAAGCCTACGAGCGCATCTGGCCCGTGTTTGAGGCGGCCGCCGCCAGGGTGGACGGAGATCCCTGCGTCGCCTATATGGGCCCCGGCGCCGCCGGGCACTACGTGAAGATGGTCCATAACGGCATCGAGTATGCCATTATGCAGCTGATCGCCGAGGCTTACGATCTGATGCGGAGCGGGCTTGGCTTAAGCGCAGCGCAGCTGCATGATGTGTTTGACGGCTGGAACCGGGGCACGGCCGCCTCCTTCCTCCTGGAGATCACCGCAGAAATCATGGCCAAGGTTGATGAGGGCACAGGCAAGCCGCTAGTCAACTTGATCCGGGACGAAGCCAGGCAGTTGGGCACGGGCATGTGGGCCTCCCAGGACGCCATGAACCTGGGCGTGCCGGTGCCGGTTATGGATATCGCCGTGGCGATGCGCAACCTCTCCGCCCTGAAGGGGGAGCGCCTGGCCGCGGCCGGCGCCCTTGACGGCCGGCAGCAGCCCTTTCCCGGAGACCGGGAGCAGTTTATGGCCCGGCTTGAGGAGGCGTTTTACGCCGCCACCATCACTACCTATGCCCAGGGCATGGCCCAGCTGCGTTCGGCTTCTGGCAAGTATGGTTTTAGGCTTGACTTGGAAGCCGTGGCCCGCATCTGGCGCGGCGGCTGCATTATCCGGGCGGCGTTCCTGGAAGACATCAGGCAGGCCTACCAGAGGCGGCCGGACCTCGCCAACATCCTGGTTGACGAGGGCATCGGCGCCAAGGTGATGCAGCGGCGGGAGCCGCTTAAAGCCGCGATCATCGCCGCCGCAGATATGGACATCCCCGCGCCGGCGCTGATGGTCTCGCTGGCATATTTCGACGCTTACCACAGCGGCTGGCTCCCTGCCAACCTGGTCCAGGCGCAGCGCGATTACTTTGGCGCCCACAAATACGAGCGCCTTGATAAAGAGGGAGTTTTTCATACCCAATGGGCGTAGCAGCGATCCAGCTCTGGCCCCTGGCTGTCTATTTTGGCCTCACAGTGCTTGTCACCGGGGCATTGCTGTCGCTTTCCTATATTCTCGGGCCGCGCCACCGGGAGACGGAGACCGGCAAGCCTTATGAATCTGGCATTGTATCAACAGGATCGGCCCGGGTGCGCTTTGATGTCAAGTTTTATCAGAATGCCATTTTCTTTGTCATTTTCGATCTGGAGGCGATGTTTATTATCAGCTGGGCTGTTGCCATCCGCGCCGCTGGCTGGCAGGGCTACGTTGAGGTTGTCATCTTTATCGGGGTCCTGGCCGCGGCCTTGGCGTACCTGTGGCGCCAGGGGGCCCTTGACTGGGGGCCTCGGCGGCAAAAGCCGCCGCTGGGGCTGAAGAGGCCGGGCGCAGGGCCGGGAAAGGGCGCACGTTGAGCTCTGGCCCGCAGGACAGGGACGGCGGCAGAATGGAAACCTGGACAGACTCGCCCGAGCAGGCGGTCGGGCGGGTGCTTTTGCTTTCCCGGCTCCAGGACCTGATCTCCTGGGGCCGCAAGAATTCCATCTGGCCCTTTAACTTTGGCCTCTCCTGCTGTTACGTGGAGATGGCCACCAGCATCACCAGCAAGTACGATATCGCCCGATTTGGCGCCGAGGTGATCAGGGGAACGCCCAGGGAGGCCGACCTGATGGTGATCGCCGGCACGGTTTTTGTGAAAATGGCGCCGATCGTAAAACTCCTCTATGAGCAGATGATGGAGCCGCGCTGGGTCATATCGATGGGCTCCTGCGCCAACTCCGGCGGCATGTACGATATTTACAGCGTCGTCCAGGGTGTGGACCGGTTTCTGCCCGTTGACGTTTACGTCCCCGGCTGTCCCCCCCGCCCGGACGCCTTCATGGAAGGGCTGTTAATGCTGCGCAGCGCCGTGGGCAGGGAGCGGCGGCCGCTTAGCTGGCGGGCCGCGCGGCAGCAGGTATTCCGTCCGCCGCTTGTCTCCCGGCGCGACCTCAAGCGTCCCGCCCGCCAGAAAACGGACCTCCTCAGGCCGCCCGGCGAGGTCTGACAAAGTGGTTGCCGTTGAAACTCAAATGGAGCTGCTGTCGGCAGTCAAGCACAAATTCGGCGCCGCCGGCTTCAGCGGCGGGGAGATGAAGGGCGGCACCCCCGTGATCTGGGCGCCGGCGGAAAAGCTGCCGCAACTGCTGCCTTATCTGAAAAGCGAAGGCGACCGCACGTTTCCCGTGCTGTTTGACATGGCCGCAATTGACGAGCGCCTGCGCAACCATCGTCTGAACCAGCCGGAGGCTGATTTTACGCTTGCCTACCACCTTTTTTCTTTTGACCGCGTTGAAGATATATATGTTAAAGTACCGCTGGCAGGGGCATACCCCTCGGTCCGCAGCATCGTTGATATCTGGCCGGTGGCCAACTGGTACGAGCGGGAGGCCTGGGACATGTTCGGCATCGTGTTCGAGGGGCATCCGCACCTGCGCCGCCTTCTGATGCCGCTCACCTGGGAAGGCCACCCCCTGCGCAAGGAGCATCCCGCCCGGGCCACGGAAATGGAGCCCTACCGGCTGCCGGAGGCCAGGGAAGAAAAGGAAGAGCAGGCGCTCAGGTTCCGCCCCCAAGACTGGGGCATCAGCCGACGCCACGATGACACTGATTTTCTTTTTCTCAACGTTGGACCGCAGCACCCTGGCACGCACGGCCTGCTTCGCATCGTCCTGCAGCTGGATGGGGAGGTCATTGTTGACGCTGTTCCTGATATTGGATATCACCACCGGGGTGCCGAGAAAATGGGCGAGCGGCAGACTTGGCATACCTACATCCCCTACACGGACAGGATTGATTACCTGGGCGGCGTCCTTAACAACTTGCCCTACATGATGGCGGTGGAGCAGCTGGCCGGCATCAGGGTGCCGGAGCGGGCGCAGGCGATCAGGGTGATGCTGTCGGAGCTGTTTCGCATCGCCAGCCATCTGGTCTGGTACGGCACGTTTGCCCAGGACGTGGGCACGATGTCGCCGGTTTTTTACATGTTTACCGACCGCGAGCGCATTTTTGACGTTATTGCCGCCATCTGCGGGGACCGCATGCATCCCAACTGGTTCCGCATCGGCGGCGTTGCCCAGGATCTGCCGCGGGGCTGGGACAGGCTGGTTCGCGACTTTCTCGCTTATCTGCCGCCGCGCCTGAAGGAGTACGACCGCATCGTGATGCAGAACCGCATCTTCAAGGCCCGCACCAAGGGCGTTGGCGCCTATTCGCTTGAGGAAGCAATCGAGTGGGGCGTAACCGGTCCCGGGCTCAGGGCCTGCGGGCTCGAGTGGGACCTGCGCAAGAAGCGCCCTTACAGCGGTTATGAGAACTACGAGTTTGACATCCCCACGGCCAGTGGCGGCGACTGCTACGACCGGGCAGTGGTGCGGGTGGCTGAAATCCGCCAGAGCATCAGGATTGTGGAGCAGTGTGTCAAGAACATGCCCCCAGGGCCGTACAAGGCCGACCATCCGCTGGCGACGACGCCGCCAAAGGATCTCACCCTGAACGACATCGAGACCTTGATTACCCACTTTCTCCAGGTTGGCTGGGGACCAGTGATCCCGCCCGGTGAAGCGATGGCGGCCGTGGAGGCGGCCAAGGGAATCAACAGCTACTTCCTCATCAGCGACGGCGGCAGCGGCCCCTACCGCCTCCGCATCCGCACCCCCTCTTTCCCCCACCTGCAGATGATTCCCTTAATCAGCCGCGGCGCCATGATTCCTGACCTTCTGGCCATCCTGGGGAGCATCGATTATGTTCTTGCCGATGTTGACCGCTGAACTTTACAAAATTAGCCTGAACCGGACGAAAATTAGAGCTTGATAGACAGGATAATTTGTACATAAACAATGTTAAGCGATGAAGAAAAAGAAGAAATAAACGCGGCCGCGGCTGCCTACCCTGTGCGGCAGGCCGCCGCCATTGACGCCCTCCGGATCGTGCAGCGCCGTCGGGGCTGGGTGCCGGATGAGGCCATTGCCGGAGTGAGCGAATTCCTGAAGATGCCCGCCGCCGAGCTGGACGGGGTCGCCAGTTTTTACAACCTTATTTTCAGACGGCCGGTGGGCAGGCATGTGATCCTTGTCTGCGACAGCGTCAGCTGCTGGCTGATGAAATCGGATCGGCTGCTTGAGCGCATGTCTGGAATTCTGGGGGTCGAAACGGGCCAGACAACCGCCGATGGCCGCTTCACCCTTTTGCCGTCTGTCTGCCTGGGCGCCTGTGACCGGGCACCGGTGATGATGATCGATGAAGATTTGCACACTGATCTTGACGGGGAGAATATTGACAAGATCCTTGAGAGGTATGAATAAAAGAGGTCCAAAGGAACCGTTATGGAGACGCCGCTGACAGCAAATATCCGTCCCGGGCGGGAGCCCCTGGACATTGCCGCCTACCGGAAGAACGGCGGCTACCGGGCTGTGCAGAAGGCGCTCCGGAGCATGGCGCCGGAAGAAGTGACAGGGGCTGTCAAGGACGCCAACCTGAAAGGCAGGGGCGGCGCCGGTTTCGACGCGGGGCAGAAGTGGAGCCTTGTTCCCATGGGCGGGAACGCCCACCGGCCCAAGTACCTTGTTGTCAACGCTGACGAGATGGAACCTGGCTCTTTCAAGGACAGGCTGCTAATGGAAGGCGACCCGCATCAGTTGATAGAAGGCGCCATCCTGGCTGCCTACGCCATCCAGGCTGATGCCGCCTTTATTTTCCTGCGCTGGGAATACAGGCTGGCTGCCGGGCTGCTTAAGCAGGCGATTGCCGGAGCTTACAGAAGCGGCTTCCTGGGCCGCAACGTCCTCGGCTCCGGTTACAGTCTTGAGCTTAATCTTCATATTAGCGGCGGCCGCTACATGTGCGGTGAGGAAACAGGGATGCTTAACGCCATCGAGGGCAGGCGCGCCAACCCCCGCTCCAAGCCGCCTTACCCGCAGGCATCCGGTCTCTGGGGCAAACCGACAGTCGTAAACAACGTCGAGACAATCTGCAACATTCCTCATATTGTCAACAATGGCGCCGGCTGGTTCAGGGGGCTGAGCCGTACCGGCGAGGGCGGCACCAAAATATACGGCGCCAGCGGCCGCGTCCGCTCTCCCGGCGCCTGGGAGCTGCCGATGGGAACAACCCTGCGGGAAATCCTGGAGGAGCATGCCGGCGGCATGCAGGCAGGCTACAGGCTGCGCGGCCTTCTTCCCGGCGGCGCCTCAACGGACTTCCTCACGCCGGCGCACCTTGACGTAAAGATGGATTTTGGCTCGGTGGAGACGGCAGGCAGCAGGCTGGGCACGGGCACTGTCATCGTCTTGGACAACCGCTCCTGTCCTGTGGGCATGGTGCTTAACCTGGAGCGTTTCTTTGCTAGAGAGTCCTGCGGCTGGTGCACGCCCTGCTGGGGTGGCCTCCAGTTTGTGGCGCAGTTGCTGACCGGCATCGAGGCGGGACAGGGCCGGATGGAAGACATCGGCCTGCTGGAGAGGCTGGCGGGCATGCTGGCTCCCGGTCATACTTATTGCGCACTGGCGCCCGGCGCAGCCGAGCCTCTGGCCAGCGCTCTCAGATTCTTCCGGGATGATTTCGAGCGCCATATCCGCGAGAAGCGCTGCCCGTGGAGGGATGCATGAGCACACCCACGGTCAGGATTTTTGTTGAAAGCAGGCCGTATGAAGTGGAGGCGGGCCAGAACCTGCTGTCAGCCTGCCTTACCCTTGGTTTTGACCTGCCCTATTTTTGCTGGCATCCGGCCCTGCATTCGGTGGGAGCCTGCCGCCAGTGCGCCGTCAAGCAGTTCAGGAATGAAAATGACGCCAAAGGCAGGATCGTGATGGCCTGCATGACCCCCGCCGCCGACGGCGTCCGCATCTCCATCGACGATCCGGAAGCGCACGCCTTTCGCGCCGCCGTCATTGAGTGGCTGATGCTAAACCATCCCCATGACTGCCCTGTCTGCGACGAGGGCGGCGAATGCCATCTGCAGGACATGACAGTCATGACCGGCCACTGGCGCCGCCGCTACCGTGGCAAAAAAAGGACATTTTACAATCAGGATCTGGGTCCGTTTGTGGGCCACGAGATGAACCGTTGCATCCAGTGTTACCGCTGCGTGCGCTTCTACCGCGACTACGCCGGTGGTGGCGACCTGGCGGCGTTTTCCCTCCGGAGCCAGGTATTCTTCGGCCGCCACCGAAGCGGCGTTCTTGAGAGCGGGTTTAGCGGCAACCTAGTGGAGGTCTGCCCCACGGGCGTCTTTACCGACAAGAGCCTGAAACGCCACTACACGCGCAAGTGGGACCTGGAGACGGCGCCGTCTGTCTGTGTCCATTGCGCTCTTGGATGCAACACCATTCCAGGCGCACGCTACGGCACGCTCAGGCGCATCAGCAACCGCTTCAACGGCAAGGTGAACGGCTACTTTCTCTGTGATCGGGGCCGTTTCGGTTATGAATTTGTAAACAGCGCCAGCCGCCTGCGAAGCCCCCTGATGCGGGGAGTCGGTGGCGGCCCGGCGGCGCCGCTTTCCGACAAGACTGCGTTAAACCGGCTTGAAGAGATAATTGCCGGCAGCCGGGGCATCGCCGGCATTGGCTCCCCGCGCGCCTCCCTGGAAGCAAATTTCGCCCTCCGCCGCCTGGCGGGACCGGATCTTTTCTTCTCGGGCTTAAGCGGCCAGGAACAGGCGCTGGCGCAAAAGGCCCTGAGTGTGCTTAAGGCAGGACCGGCCCGCTGCGTTTCCCTTAAAGAGGTGCGTGAGTCAGACGCGGTGCTTGTCCTGGGCGAGGATGTGACAAATTTTGCTCCCTTGCTCGATCTGGCTCTGCGCCAGTCGGTTCGGCAAAAGCCGACCCGCGAACTGGGCGGGGTCATTCCGGCATGGGACGATACGGCAATGCGCGAGGCAACCCGGCATCAGGGACCCTTGTTTATCGTCACGCCGGCGCCCACGCGGCTTGACGGGATATCAACCTCAGCCTGCCGGGCGGCTCCGGATGAGGTTGCCCGGCTCGGCTTTGCAGTCGCTTCGCTTGTTGACGGGAAGGCGCCGGCGCCTCTGGCCGTGGATGGAGAGGCGCGCCGCCTGGCAGACGCCATCGCACGAGCCCTTGAGGAGGCGGAACGCCCTCTTGTCATCGCCGGGACGGGGCTGGGGAGCGAAGCCGTCATGGAGGCTGCGGCCAACGTTGCCTGGGCTCTTTCCACCGCCGGGCGGCCCGCAGGACTCTGCCTTGCGTTGCCGGAGGCAAACAGCATGGGGGCCGCCCTCATGGAGGGCGGCCCCCTCACCCAGGCCGTTGCAGCGGTTGAAAGCGGCGAGGCCGACACGGTCGTCATCCTGGAAAACAACCTGTACCGCAGAGCCGTTCCTGCTCTGGTGGACAAACTGTTTACAGCCCGTAACGTAATTGCAATTGACTATCTGGATAACGCCATGATGGCGAGAGCCGGCATGGTGCTGCCGGCGGCAACTTTTGCCGAAAGCGACGGCACACTGGTAAACAGTGAGGGGCGAGCGCAACGATTTTTTAAAGTCATGCCGCCCGAGGGGGGCGTCAAGGAGAGTTGGCGCTGGATCGAAGCCATGGCGGTTGCCGCCGGCGCGCTCGAAAAGCCCTGGGGAACAATCGGCAGCCTAATCAGACAAATGTCTGAGGAGGTTCCGGCCCTGGACGCGGCCGGGGAGGCGGCCCCGGGAGATGGCTTCCGCCTTCATGACCAAAAGGTCGCCCGCCAGTCCCGCGGCTTCAGCGGCCGGACAGCGATGAGAGCCGACGTGAACGTGAGGGAGGACCGCCCTCCCGGCGACCGGGACAGCCCCCTCACATTTTCCATGGAAGGTTTTCAGGACCGGCCGCCGGCGCCGCTTGTCCCCCGCTACTGGTCTCCCGGATGGAACTCGGTGCAGGCGCTTAACAAGTTCCAGGAAGAAGTGGGCGGTCCGCTGCGTGGCGGCGATCCGGGACGACGGCTGATCGAGCCGGCGCCCGGCCCGCCGGCCTATTTTAATCAGCCGCCCGCGCCTTTTGCCCGCCGCCGCGGGCTGTGGCTGCTGGCGCCGCTCTATCACATTTTTGGCTCGGAAGAGTTGAGCGTCTTTTCCCTCGGGGTAAGGCAGTTGGCCCCAGCCTCGTATCTGGCGCTGAACCATGCCGATGCTGCCGGGCTGGGAGTCCCGGCCCGAGGCCTGGCGGAGCTGGAGACGGAGGCCGGTTTTCTCCGCCTGCCGGTCAGGTTGATCGATTCGCTGCCTGACGGCGTCTGCGCGGTTCCAGTTTGCCTGGAGGGGCTGGAGGGCGCTGTTAGCCGGGGCGAATATGTCAGGCTGAGAGCGGCCCCGGAGGAATAAGGTTTGCAAATGGTATAAGAATGTGAATCTGGAAAATTACGTAAAATGTACAGCGCCATTATTTCGCTGATCACCGTCTTTGGCGTCATTATTGCCGCGCTCTCGGCAAGCGCCGGGCTGATCTGGCTGGAGAGGCGGCTGCTGGCGCTGTGGCAGAACCGCTACGGCCCCAACCGGGTTGGCCCCTTCGGCCTGCTGCAGGTGGCGGCGGACATGATCAAGATCCTCTCCAAGGAAGACTGGGTCCCTCCCTTTGCCGATGCGGCCGTTTTTGTCGTGGCGCCGGCTGCAATAATTGTTCCTGCGCTGCTCACTTTTGCCGTCATTACGTACGCGCCCGGGATCGCGGTGGCCGATCTTAACATAGGGCTGCTTTTTTTCCTGGCGATGTCGTCGCTGACGGTGTACGGCGTTGTCCTGGCGGGCTGGGCTTCGGACAGCAAATATTCGCTACTGGGCAGCATGCGCGCGGCGGCGCAGATGCTCAGTTACGAGGTGTACATGAGCCTGTCGCTGATGGGAGTTGTCATGCTGGCCGGCTCGTTTGACCTGAGGCAGATAGTGGAGGCCCAGAAGGGGCTCTGGTACGTGGCGCCCCAGTTCTCCGGCATGCTTATTTTTCTGACGGCGGGCATAGCTGAGACGCGCCGGCTGCCCTTTGATCTTCCGGAAGCGGAAGGAGAGCTTGTTGCAGGTTATCATGCCGAATATTCGGGCATGAAATTCGCTCTCTTTTTCGTGGAGGAATATATGGGCGTCACCCTGATATCGGTGCTTGTCTCGGTGCTTTTTTTTGGCGGCTGGCTGGGGCCGCTGCTGCCGCCGCTGGCCTGGCTGGCGGTCAAGACCCTGTTTTTCATCTGCTTCTTTATCCTGCTCAGGGCAACCTTTCCCAGGCCCCGCTACGACCAGCTGATGTCGTTTGGCTGGAAGGTGATGCTGCCGCTGGCGCTGGCAAATCTGGTGATCACGGGAGGAATTGTGCTTGCTTCCCGGTAGGTAAGTTCAAAGCAATCAGGTTCAAAGTTCAAAGCTGCAGAAAGAGAAACCATGCTCACCAGAAGGTAAGAAGATAGTCAGTCTGCTGAAAAGCATGTGGCAGGTTTTCCTGCATGCGTTCCGGCGCCGGGCAACTGTCCAGTACCCCGAGCATGTCGATTACCTGCCGCCCCGCTGGCGGGGGCGGATAGTTCTCTCTCGCGACCCGGACGGCGAGGAGCGCTGCGTCGCCTGCTACCTTTGCGCCGCCGCCTGCCCGGTTGACTGCATCTCTCTGCAGGCGGCCGAGGACAGGCACGGCCGCCGCCTGCCTTCGTTTTTCCGGATCAACTTTTCCCGCTGCATTTTTTGCGGATATTGCGAAGAGGCCTGCCCAACTGACGCCATCCAGCTAACCCCTGATTTTGAGATGTGCGAATATGATCGCCAGAACCTGGTCTATGAAAAGGAAGACCTGCTTATCAGCGGGCCGGGAAAATATCATGATTACAATTTCTACCGTGTTGCCGGCGTGTCAATTGGCGGAAAGCAAAAGGGAGAGGCGAGGCGGGAAAAACCCCCCACCGATCCGCTGGAGCTGATGCCCTGAGCCCGGAGGTAGCTTGGGAGTCACTTTTTACATCTCGGCAGCAGTTGCGGTGGCGGCCACCTTTGCCGTTATTACCCGTTATAACGCCGTGCACGCGCTTCTGTACCTGATCGTATCGCTGCTGGCCGTCTCACTTGTTTTTTTCACACTGGGAGCGCCTTTCGTGGCTGCGCTGGAGGCGATTATCTACGCCGGGGCAATCATGGTTCTATTTATATTCGTAATCATGATTCTTAACCTCGGCCCCCAGGCGGCGCGGCTGGAGCGCGCCTGGCTAAAACCCGGCATGTGGCTGGGGCCGTCGGCGCTGGCGCTGATCCTGGCGGGAGAGCTGGCCTACATCATCGTCTCGGGCGGCGGCAGGGGTTCTGCCGGCGAGGCCGTTGTAGGAGCAAGGCAGGTGGGCATTGCGCTGTTCGGACCTTATCTGATTGGTGTAGAGCTGGCCTCGATGTTATTGCTGGCGGGGCTGGTGGGCGCCTATCATCTCGGCCGCCGCTGCGAAGGAAATGGCGGACCTGCCGGATCAGGCCGTTCGGGAGGGCAGGCCCCATGATGGCCGCGGTTCCCGCCAACTATGGACTATTGCTGGCAGCGGCCCTTTTTATCTTGGGGCTTGCCGGGGTCCTCGTGCGACGCAATGTCATTTTTATATTACTGTCTATCGAGATCATGGTAAACGCCTCCGGCCTGGCGTTTGTGGTGGGCGGATCCCGCTGGCGGCAGCCCGACGGCCAGTTGATGTTCATTTTCATCCTTGCCATGGCGGCGGTGGAGGTCTCGCTGGGCCTGGCGCTGGTGTTGCAGCTTTATCACCACCTTAAATCGCTTGACATTGACAGGGCAAGCAGCATGAGAGGCTAAAACCGTGCTGAGACTGCTGTTTCTGATACCATTCTTTCCTTTTGCCGGGTTTGCGGCGCTGGCGCTGGGAGGCCGCCGCCTCGGCAGGCGCGCCGCCGTTGTCGGCGCCGGGTCGGTGGGCCTTTCGGCGCTGGCGACGCTGGTCCTTTCTGCCGCCTTTCTGATTTCTCCCCCGCGGGGTTACGCCTATACGCAGACGCTTTGGACCTGGATGAAAGTGGGCGGGTTTGCCCCGGGGATCTCGCTTTACCTGGATGCGCTCTCGCTGGTTATGGTGCTGGTTATATCTATTGTCAGCTTCCTGATTCATGTTTATTCGGGCAGCTTCATGTCTGCCGGCGAAGGACGCCGTTTCTTTGCCTACATGAACCTGTTTGTCGGCTTCATGCTGACGCTGGTGCTGGCTGACAATCTCGTCCTGCTTTACCTGGGCTGGGAGGGTGTGGGCCTGTGCAGCTACCTGCTCATCGGCTTCTGGTATAAAGACGCCGCCAACGGCCGGGCGGCGCGCAAGGCTTTTATCGTCACGCGCGTGGGCGACACATCCATGGCAATCGGCCTTTTCCTCCTCTTTGCTAGGCTGGGCACACTGGATATCCAGGAGCTGCTCAGGCTGGCCTCCGCCCACTGGCAGGCCGGCTCGGGCCTGGCTGTTGCCGCCGCCCTGCTGCTGCTGGGCGGCGCTTTGGGCAAGTCGGCCCAGCTGCCACTGCAGACCTGGCTTCCGGACGCGATGGCCGGCCCCACCCCCGTGAGCGCTCTCATTCACGCAGCGACGATGGTGACCGCCGGCGTATACCTTATCGCCCGCACGAATGTGCTTTTCAGCCTCGCTCCGCATGTACGCCTGCTGGTGGCGGTAATCGGCGCCGTGACCCTGCTGCTGGCGGGGTTTAGCGCCCTTGTCCAGCGGGATATTAAGCGGGTGCTAGCCTACTCCACCATCAGCCAGGTCGGCTATATGTTCCTGGCCCTGGGGGTGGGCGCCTGGTCGGCGGCAATCTTTCATTTTATGACCCACGCTTTTTTCAAGGCCCTTCTCTTCCTTGCAGCAGGCGTGGTGATCAAGAGCCTGGCGGATGAGCATGACATGTTCCGGATGGGAGGGCTGCGCAAGCAGCTGCCGCTTGCCTTCTGGACATTCCTGGCCGGCGCCGCTTCGCTGTCTGCGCTTCCCTTGATCACCGCCGGTTTTTACAGCAAGGATCTTATTCTTTGGGACGCTTGGTCATCGGCATCAGGCAGCGGCTGGCTCTGGGCCGCCGGCCTGGCGGGAGCCTTTTTGACATCAATCTACACATTTCGCATGGTTTTTCTGACCTTTTTTGGCCGCGCCCGCGCCCGGGCCGGCAGTCTGCCGGGATTTTCCATCAAGGCTCCGCTGGTGGCGCTGGCCGCGCTTTCGCTGGCGGGCGGATTTGTGGAGGCGCCGGGGGTGCCGCTTCTGTCCCGTTTCTTACATCATGCTCTGCCCCCGTTTAAGCAGGCCGCGGGCATCGGCGCCGGCGCCCAGCTGGTCTTCGAGGTGATCGCCGCTGCGGCCAGCCTGGCCGGCATTTACCTGGCGTATCAGCTGTTTCTGCGCCGGCCTGCCGGAGCCGGGGCGCTGGCGGCGTCTTCCGCGGGAGGCCTGCTTCACCGCTGGTGGTTTTCCGGCTGGGGATTTGACTGGTTTTACGACCATGGTTTTGTCCTGCCCTACTCATGGCTGGCCCGCGCGGGCCGAAGCGACCTGCCTGACCTTGCCTTTACGGGAGCGGCCCGGCTTGCAGCCGCCGCCGGGCGGCTGCTGGGCAGGACGCAGACGGGCCGGACGCGCTGGTACGCGGCCGGCATTGCCGCCGGCGCCATAATCATTCTGCTTTTGACGGTGAACTGATGATCCTGGCCTGGTTAATTCTGTTGCCGTTTGCGGGAGGGCTGCTTGCCTGGCTGGCTGCCAGCCGGGGGGATGCCTGGCCGCGGTGGATTTCGCTTATAGCGCTCCTGGCGGAGCTGGCTGCGCTCGCTGTCCTCTGGGCCGGTTTCGCCCGCGGGGGTTCCCTGGCGGCGCCCGGCCGCTGGCTGTCGGAGCTTGACCTGTCCTGGATTCCGGCGCTGGGGGCGAGATTTCACCTGGCCCTGGACGGAGTCGGCCTGCTGATGCTCTTGCTCACGACATTTCTGGGAATAATTGCAGTGGTTGCCTCTTGGGAGGGCATCGGCTACCGGACCGGTTTTTTCCATTTTAATCTTCTCTGGATCCTGGCGGCGATAAGCGGCGTATTTCTGGCGGTTGACCTGTTCCTGTTTTATTTCTTTTGGGAGTTGATGCTGATGCCTCTTTATTTCATCATCGGTATCTGGGGGCACGAGAACCGCGTTTACGCGACACTTAAATTCTTTATTTTCACCCAGGCCAGCAGCCTTGTGATGCTGGTGGCGATCCTGGGTCTTTACTTTGTCCATGGCCGCGCCAGCGGCAATTACACCTTTGATTATCTGAAGCTTCTGGGCACGCCGATGTCCTCTTTTACGGAAATGGCGCTGATGCTTGGCTTTTTTATTGCCTTTGCCGTCAAGCTTCCGGTGCTGCCGCTTCATTCCTGGCTGCCTGACGCCCACACGGAGGCCCCGACGGCCGGCAGCGTCCATCTGGCCGGCCTGGTTCTGAAGGTGGGCGCTTTTGGCATGCTGCGCTTCCTTATCCCCCTCTTCCCCCACGCTGCCTCAGATTTTTCGCCGCTGGCGATGACGCTGGCTGTGGCGGGCATTTTATACGGCGCCCTGCTTGCTTTTACCCAGACAGACCTGAAGCGGATGGTTGCCTACACCAGCATCAGCCACATGGGGTTTGTCCTGCTGGGGGTATTTGCATGGAACCAGCTGGCGCTAGAGGGCGCTGTCATTGTCATGATTGCGCACGGCGTCAGCACCGGGGCGTTGTTTGTGATCGCCGGCGACCTCCAGGACCGCATCCATAGCCGCGATATAGACCGCATGGGTGGCTTGTGGTCTATGATGCCGCGGATGGGCGGCGCCGCACTTCTGTTTGCCCTGGCCTCGCTGGGCCTCCCCGGTCTGGGGAACTTCGTCGGCGAGTTCCTGGTGCTCCTGGGAGCTTACCAGGCAAGCATTCCGCTGGCGGTGCTGGCCTCACTCGGCTTTATTGTGTCCACTGTTTATGCTCTCTGGCTGGTTCAGGGAGTGTTTCTGGGCGTTAACAGGCGCAAGTTGCGGCTTCCGGATTACAACCTGCGCGAAAGCGCGGTAATGGCTGCGCTGATAGTCGTGATCACGGCGCTGGGCCTTTACCCGCAGCCGGTGCTAAATACGGCGCGCGGGGCTATTAAGAAGCTGAGCGGCTACGCGGCCGGATACCACCGGCCGCACAAGGCAGATCCAGGGGCGCAGCCTGGCCCCGTGGCAGGCGTCCGCCGCCAGGGAGGCGGATCTTGAGCGGCCAGGACTTTGTCTCGCTGCTGCCTCTGACAGTGATGGCTTCTGCTGCGGTCTTGATCATGCTGGCTGTTTCGGTTCGCCGCAGCCACTTGTTTGTGCTTTTGATCACCCTGGCAGGGCTTGCCGGAGCTGCCGCCATGCTGCCGGTGGCGGCTCAGGCCGGACCCAGGAATGTGACTTCTTTGCTGGTCATTGACGGATACGCCCTTTTTTATACCGGCCTTATCCTGGCGGCCACCTTTGGCGTGGCCCTGTTTTCCTTTGTTTACCTGCGCCGGCGTGAAGGCCAGCAGGAGGAATTGTATCTGCTGCTGCTGCTCGCCGCCCTCGGCGCCGCCGTCATGGCCAGCAGCAGCCACTTTGCTTCCCTGTTTCTGGGGCTGGAGCTGGTTAGCTCTTCCCTCTTTGTCCTCATCGCATATCCGCGCGGCCGCGTTAACATCGAAGCCGGGGTGAAGTACCTGATTCTGGCATCAGTATCAACAACCTTTCTGTTGTTTGGCATGGCCCTGGTTTACGCCCAGACCGGAACGATGGAATTTGCCCGCCTGGCAGCGCTGTCCGGATCCTGGGACGGCGGCGGCGCCCTGGTTGCGACCGGCCTGGGGCTGATGGCAGTCGGCCTGGGCTTCAAACTGGCGCTGGTGCCCTTTCATATGTGGGCGCCGGATGTGTACCAGGGAGCGCCGGCGCCGGTAACTGCGTTTGTGGCTACCGTCTCCAAGGTGGGAGTTTTCGCGCTGGCGCTGCGGTTCTTTGGCCAGGTTGGCATCCGCCCGCACGCCCACCTGTTCCTGCTTTTTACCATCGTCGCCGTCGCCTCCATGCTGGCCGGCAATTTGCTGGCGCTGCTTCAGGACAATGTCAAGCGGATGCTGGCATATTCATCAATTGCCCACCTGGGCTACCTGCTGGTGGCTTTTTTGGCGGACGGCCCCCTGGCAGTCACGGCCGTCACTTTTTACCTGTCTGCCTACTTGGCAACGATGCTGGGAGCATTTGGCGTGCTGGCGGTGATGCCGCTGCGCGGCGGAGCCGAAGCCGAGGCAGTGCATGATTACCGCGGCCTTTTCTGGCGCCGGCCTTGGCTGGCGGCGGCGTTTGCCGTGATTCTGTTTTCGCTGGCGGGAATTCCCATGACGGCGGGTTTTATCGGCAAGTTCTACCTGTTGGACGCGGGCACCGGCTCCTCGCTGTGGCTGCTTGTTTTTTCGATGGTGGCAGGCAGCGGCATCAGCATCTACTACTACCTGCGCCTGGTTGTGATGATGTACATGCGGCCGCGAGAGGCTGGCTTGCGGGAAAGCGCCTCTTTCCCTTTGGCCGGCAGCCTGGCGTTGTCGGCGGCGCTGGGGGTGATTTTCTGGCTGGGGGTTTATCCGGCGCCATTTATTGACATGATAGAGAAGACAGCCAATCTGAAATGACATTTAAATGAAAATGAACACCCAGTTAGCTCGGGAGGCTTGTCATCCTGAGGCGAAGCCGAAGGATCTCGATTTTATAACCCAGATTCTTCGTCGTCGGAGCTTGCCCTGAGCGAAGACCGAAGGGGTTCCTCGGAACGACAAGTCATTGTCCATCCTGAGCCAGTAGGATGATCAGTTAAATGAGAATGATAATCCATTTTGAAATATAGATGCTGTGAGGGGTTGACGAGACCTGGCCGCAGGGAGGCTGAAACGGAGCAAGGGAGCCGGCGGCGTCCAACCACCGATCAGGGAAGGGAAATGAAACCTGTCAAAATAAATGCAAAAGCGCAAATTCGAAAGGAGCTTCCAATCGGCACATTAACGGGCCTCTCTTCCTACAGGCGCCCGCCCGAACCGGCCATGCTTGTCATCTTTGGCGGCGCTGGCGACCTCGCCTGGCGAAAGTTGGTGCCAGCCCTGTTTGACCTTTTCAAGGACGGTTGCCTGCCTGATTATTTTGCAGTTATCATCGTGGACGCCCTCCCGCTCAACGAGACGGGGTTGCTGGAACGATTCCGGGGCGGGGCGAGACGCTTCGCCCAGCATCAAATCCGGGAGAAAGACTGGAAGGAGTTCGGCAGCCACTTCAGCTACTTTAGGGCCGACTTTGCCGACAAATCCGCCTATACACAGTTGAAAAGACTGCTGGCCGGGCTTGAGCAGGAATGGGAGCGCAAAGCCGTTGAACTGTTTTACCTGGCCACCCCGCCCCGTTTCTTCGCCGTCATTGTCGACATGCTGGGCAGGGCCGGCCTGGCCCGGGAAAGGAATCAATCCCGCATTCTGGTGGAAAAGCCGATCGGGCACGATCTCAAATCCATGCTTGAGATCAACCGCACCCTGCTGAGCAGGTTTAATGAACGGCAGATATTCCGGATTGACCACTACCTCGGCAAGGAGACCGTGCGCAACATCCTCGCCTTCCGGTTTGCCAATGTCCTCTTCGAGCCTGTCTGGGACCGCCGTTATGTTGACTACGTCACCATAACCGTCGCGGAGCAGGTAGGGCTGGAGCGGCGCGGCAGTTATTACGAAGGCGCCGGCGCCCTGCGCGACATGGTCCAGAATCACCTGCTGCAGCTGCTTTGCCTGATAGCAATGGAGCCGCCCGTTTCTTTTGAGGCCGATGAGGTGCGAAACAAGAAAGTTGACGTTTTGCACGCCGTGCGCCGGATACCCGCGGATGCAGCCTGGGAGTTCGCCGCGCGTGGCCAGTACGGTCCGGGAACCATAGACGGCAAGAAGGTGCCGGGTTACCGCCAGGAGCCAGGGGTCGCCGCCGATTCAAACACGGAAACCTTTGCGGCACTTGAGCTTTTTGTCGACAACTGGCGCTGGCAGGACGTGCCCTTTTACCTGCGCACCGGCAAGCGGCTGGCGCAGCAGGTGTCGGAGATTGTAATTCATTTCCGCCAGGTGCCGCACCAATCCTTCCCTCCCGAGGCAGTTGTGAACTGGCTGCCGGCGGCGCTGATCCTCTGCATTCAGCCGCAAGAGGGAATTTCGCTCAGGTTTCAGGCCAAGAAGCCGGGGGCGGAGATGATCCTGGAGCCGGTCAGCATGCACTTTAATTATGGCGACGCCTTCAGCGAACCGCTCCCGGATGCTTACAAGACCCTTCTCTGGGATTTGATGACAGGTGACGCCACCACTTTCATGCGCGCCGACCAGGTGGAGGCAGCCTGGTCAATTCTGACGCCCGTCCTGGAATACTGGCAATCCCGGCCGGCGACTGATTTTCCCAATTATGCAGCCGGGAGCATGGGTCCCGAGCATGCGGAAGTGCTGCTGGCCCGGGGCGGCTGCGCCTGGCCCAGTCCCACGCTTCTGCCTGCAAATCAAAGTGACGCAGCCGTGGCCGACTGCCGCTTTGAGCCGGCCGCCGGCAAGTGACAAAGTGGGACGCGCGGCCCTATGAGCACGCTGGAGCTGAGCCGGATCCAGTTCGGCCTCACCACCATGTTTCATTTCATCTTTGTTCCGCTGATACTGGGTCTTTCCGTGCTGGTAGCGGTCATGGAGACCCGCTATGTGCGCAGCGGCAGCCGCCTTTACCTGAAGATGACAAAATTCTGGGGCCGGCTGTTCCTGATCAACTTTGCCCTCGGTGTCGTCACCGGCCTTTTCCTCGAGTTTGAGTTCGGCATGAACTGGTCCCGCTTCTCCGGCTTTGCCGGCGATGTTTTTGGCGCTCCGCTGGCGATTGAGTCGCTTTTCACCTTTTCCTGGAGTCATCCTTTATCGGCGTCTGGGTGCTGGGCTGGAACCGCGTCTCCAGAAAAACACACCTGTTTGCCGCCTGGATGCTGGTGTTGGAGGCGAACCTCTCCGCCCTCTGGATTCTGCTGGCAAACAGCTGGATGCAGCACCCGGCAGGCGGGCAGATCATCCAGGGGCGGGTGCGCATGGTAGACTTTCTTGCCTTTTTCACGAATCCGTACGGCTGGCTTAAGTTCCTGCACACGATGTTCGCCGGCTTCGTGGTGGCCGCCTTTTTTGTCACTGGCATCTCTGCCTGGCATCTGCTCAGGAGGCACAGTGATTTCTTCCTCAAGTCCTTCCGAATGGCCGCGGTATTTGGCCTCATTAGCTCATTCCTGGTCTTTCTGGTGGGGGACGAGCATGCTTACGAGGTAGCGCAGACGCAGCCGTCCAAGCTGGCGGCGATGGAATCTTACTGGGATACAAAGCAGCCGGCAGATTACAACCTGCTGGTCATCCCCTGACCCGGCCATAACGGGAACCTAGTCCAGACGCTGTCCCTGCCCCGGGGCGAAAGCATACTGGCGACGCACAGTTTAAACGGCAGGGTGACAGGGTTAAATGACACTCCTGCCGGCCAGAGGCCGCCTGTTATCCCCGTGTTTATCAGTTTCCGGCTAATGGTGGGCCTGGGGCTTCTGTTCATGCTGCTCGGCCTGGCGGCTGTCTATTACATCCGCAAGCCGGAATTTGTCCGGAGGCGCTGGTTCCTCTGGGTGATGCTGGCCGCCCTGCCTCTCCCCTATGCCGCCTGCGAGCTGGGCTGGGTGGCGGCGGAGGTGGGCAGGCAGCCCTGGATTATTTATGGAGTCCTGCGGACGGCCAGCGGCGTATCCGCCAGCATCTCCACCGCGCAGGTTTTGTCATCGTTGGTCGGGCTGGGGCTGATATATTCCGGTTTGACAATAACGGATATTTATCTATTGACCAAATTTGCCAAAAAAGGCCCGGATGAAGACCTGGCCCGGATCATCAGCCCGGAGAAGCTTAGGAGGCCTAGATGAAACTACAGATTCTGCTCTTTGTGCTGTGGGGGTTTCTCTGGGCCGGTTACTTTGTCCTTGACGGCTTTGATTTTGGCGTTGGCGTCCTTTCTGCGGTTTTGGGCCGCAGCAGTGACGAGCGGCGGTTGATGATAAGCAGCATTGGCCCCGTCTGGAACGGCAACGAGGTCTGGCTGATTACGGCCGGGGCGGTCACGTTTGCGGCGTTTCCAGGCGCTTATGCGTCTATCTTAAGCAGCTTTTATTCCCTGTTTGGCATCTTGATCGGCGCCCTGATTCTGCGCGGTGTTGTTTTTGACTTCAGGGATGAGCTTAAACATCATCGCTGGACTAAGGCCTGGGACGCCGCTTTCATGGCGGGAAGCATCATCCCGGCTTTCCTGTTTGGCGCTTTCTTTGGCAATATCTTCCGGGGCCTGGCGCTCGGCAGAAACGGTTTTACCGGCTCATCCCTGTCTTTCCTTAATCCATACGGGCTGCTTGCGGGCCTGCTGTTCCTTGCCATGTTCACGCACCACGGCGCCATCTGGCTGTCGGTAAAGACGGGTGGCGATTTAAAGGGACGGGCGGAAGCGGCAGCCGGCAAGACGTGGTACGCGCTGCTTGTCAGCGGCGCCGCTTTTGCCGTTTATAGCGGTTACGCAACCAGGCTTTACGACAATTATGTCAACCATCCGGCCTGGGCTCTGGTTCCTCTTGCTGCCGTTGCCGCCGTACTGATAAACAAATTCTTCCTGCTTGTCAGAAACGGCCTGGCGGCGTTTGTGTCGTCCGCCGCCGTTATTTTCCTGTTTGTCTTTTTCGCCTTGGCCGGTCTTTATCCGAACCTGCTCCCGTCAAGCGAAGGCTCCAGCAGCGTCACGATTGCCAGCGCCGCCGCAGGCAATTATGCCCTGGTGATAACCGCAGCTGCGCTGATTATCTTCATGCCCCTGGTAGCCGCTTACCAGCTTTGGGTTTTCGGCGTCTTTAAGGGCCCATTGCTGGAAGAAGATGCAAGCAGAGAGAAAGAGGCTTGCTAGTCCACTCTGGTAGCAGCCGGGGAGGTCAGGGCAGCTATAGCCGCCGCCCCACAATTACCCGCGTCTGCCGGTAGCAGCCGCAGGTGCTTTTCACGTGCGCAAAGCCGGAGCAGCGCATGAGCGCCCGCACCCTCCCGGACTCGCTTGGCATGATCTCCACCAGCAGCCAGCCGCCGGGGCGGAGCCAGCCGGGCCCTTCGCTGGCGACGCGCCGCACCAGCCCCAGGCCGTCGACCGAGCTGTCGCTGAGAGTATGCCGAGGCTCGAAGCTTTTCACCTCCACCGGCAGGCTGGCGACCTGGCGGCGGGCCACATAAGGCGGATGAATTGTGACAACATCAATTTTGCCCCGCAGCTTTGCAGGCAGCGCTGAAAAAAGATCGCTTTTTTTAAATGTTACGTTCGAGGCGCCAAGCGCGGCGGCGTTTATCCTTGCTTGGTCAAGCGCCCGGCGCGAGATGTCAACCCCCCATACCTGCGCCCGGGGAACGGATTTGGCCACCGAAATTGCAACCGGGGCAATACCGGTGGCAAGATCGATATAAAATGGCCGGCGGCGCCCCCGCAGGCGGCGCACGGCCTGCCTGGCAAGGAATTCGCTGGTCAGGCGGGGTATGAACATTCCCGGCCTGATGCCCAGGCGAAATCCGTTAAAGTCAACCCAGCCAACGATGTATGCCAGCGGCTCGCCCTGATGCCGGCGTCTCACAAGCCGGTGGAAGCGCCGCACGCATGCCGGCGGAACCTCATCAGCCGGCTCCGGCTCGCCGCTGGCGTGGGCCAGGAGTGTCCGGGCATCGTCTTCCTCCTCTCCCTGGAGGCCAAAACGGCTGTTCGCCTGAATGAGCTCCCCCTTTGCCCATGCTATCAGTTGTCTTGAATACATAATTCTAAAGGGTTAGTCGAGCCTTTCCCGATGCTTCTGATGGAAGTCTCAGGTTTAAATTAAGTGGTCCGGGGCAACCTGATTATAAACTGAAAAGCAAGCAACCGAGGGGGAAAGATGAAAGCTGCCCAGTTGGTGCAATTTAATGGGGAAAAGGGTGTTTCCATCAGCGAAATTGACAAACCTGGCGTTCCCGACGACGGGATGCTGGTTGAAGTCCATGAAGCAGGCGTCAACCCGTTCGACTGGAAAATCAGGGACGCCGGCGGCATGGGAGCGACGCTTCCCGCCACGCTGGGAGGAGATTTTGCCGGCGTCGTCACTGAGGTGGGCAGAAACGTGGCCGGCTTCAAGCCGGGCGATCAGGTATACGGCATGGCCGGCTTCTTTAACGGCGGCACCGGATCTTTTGCTGAATACGACCTGATTGATCCGCGGACGGCCGCGCTTACGCCAAAAAGCATAAATGAGACTGAAGCCGGAGCCCTGCCGCTGGCCGGCGTCATGGCCGTGCAGGCGCTGGAGGAATATTTCCGGCTCTCGGAAGGGCAGAAGATCCTCATCCAGGGCGGCGCCGGTGGCATCGGTTCAATCGCCATCCAGATCGCCAACAGCCGGGGTGCTTACGTGGCCGTCACCTGCGCCGGTGATGAGGTTGACTACGTGAAGGAACTGGGCGCAGACGAGGCGATTGACTTCCGGGAGCGGCGGTTTGAAGAGGTTGTCCATGACTGCGACGCTGTCTATGACCTGGTCGGCGGCGACGTCTACCGGCGTTCATTCCAGGCATTAAAGCCGGGCGGCATAATTGTCTCTTCGCTGGAAGAGCCTGACGATGAGCTGACGCAAAAGCACCAGGTGAAGGCAATCTATCAGCATTTTGAGATTACCGCGGAGCGCCTGGGCAGGCTGGCGCAACTGGTTGATGAAGGCGTCGTCAGGGTGCATGTGGAAAGAACATTTCTGCTCGATTCTGCCGATGAGGCCATGACTTTCCTGGAGACGATCCACCCCAAGGGCAAGGTCGTGATCGACGTCAAGTAGTGATCTTGACAGGAAAAAAATCAGGCATTGATGTGCTGCGCCCAGACATTTGCGCCTGCAAAAATTTTCCTAAAATTCCGGATTCAGTCAGACAGGCGGGAATTGAGGAAACTCAAAGAAGGTTCTGATTAAGGATAGGTATAAGTAGCGCCTACACCGTCCTCGGCGCTGCCGTTAAGGGATGAGATCCAGGACCCGACTCTCGAAGGCACGTTGTATTTCAAGGTGACGTAGCCGTTACTACACCGATCTCTTCCAAGACATTTTTTCAGGCGATGGTTTGAACAAGTCAAATCTGGTCGGGGTGGGCGGATTTGAACCGCCGGCCTCACGGTCCCGAACCGTGCGCTCTACCAAGCTGAGCCACACCCCGATGAAACGGATATCGGATGCTGGATGCCAGGAAACCCATTAGACGCGTGATATTTTAGCATGAAAACAAACCTCTGAATGAAAAAGGGGTCTCGACGCGAGGCCCCTTTTTGGATGATATGAATTCGTCCTGGCTCATACGACGCCGCTTATCAGCGAAACATCAAAGCCCTCCTGTTGCGCCATCAGCTTGAAGTCATGCGGACTGGTGGCAACCATTGCTGCATCCTGCAGGTTGACCAGACCGTCGCGATAAAGATGAAGCAAAGACTGGTCAAACGTCTGCATGCCGTAATAGTCGCCTTCACGAATGGCATCCTGAACTTTATGAGTCTGGTCCGGATCCATTATGAGATCCCGGATCCGTTTGGTCATGACCATCAGCTCAAGCGCGGGCACGCGCCCCTTGCCGTCACTCCGTTGCAGCAACCGTTGCGAGATGATGCCCCTGAGTGAGCTTGCCAGCAATATTCGCACCTGCTTCTGCTGGTGGAGCGGGAAAAAGTCGATTATGCGGTTGACCGTTTCGGCGACATCGATTGTATGCAATGTGCTCATGACAAGGTGGCCGGTCTGGGCTGCTGTCATCGCCGTGCGTACCGTCTCCAGGTCCCGCATCTCTCCGATCAGGATAACATCCGGGTCCTGGCGCAGAACGTAGCGCAGTGCCGTCGAATAACTTCTGGTGTCAATGCCAATCTCACGCTGGTTGATCAACGATTTGTTGTCCCGGTGCATAATTTCAATAGGATCCTCAACGGTAACGATATGCCGCCTCACATTGGCATTGATAAAATCGATCATGGCCGCTAGCGTGGTTGTTTTACCGCTGCCGGTTGTTCCCGTAACCAGGATAAGCCCGCGCAGCTCCAGTGACAGCTTTTGAAGCAGTGGCGGCAGATGCAACTCCTCGAAACTGGGGATCTTGCTGGCAACCTGTCGCATGGCGATGCTGATGCTGCCCCGCTGACGGAAGATGTTTACCCTGAACCGCCCCACGCCCGGTAGGCCATAAGCAAAATCAATCTCGTTTTGCTCGGAGAAGACAGCGATCTGCTTGTCGCTCATGACCGATGCAGCATATTCCTTCATGTCGTCGGCGCTGATCTTCCTCTCGTCGAGCCAGTAAAGCTCCCCGTCAACACGGATCACGGGCGGGCTGCCGGCCTTAAGATGAAGGTCTGACGCGCCCCGCTGCACCATTACCTGGATAAGTTCATTAACGTCTTTCACGATTATCTAGCCTCCTGGCAAATTACTGCCGTTTGGAAACACCCTAATAGGATATTCGGACTTAAGTCAGGCAATCTTAACCTGGAAACGATCTTTGATAGCTGCGGATTGGCTGTGCTAAGCTTTAGCGGGAGTACGGCACCTGCTCTCGCTCGTTGAGGCGTCGTCTAATGGTAGGACAGCGGACTCTGGATCCGCCGGTGGAGGTTCGAATCCTCCCGCCTCAGCCAGTCAAACTATACAGAAGATCGCCTCGTTCCCCTGCCGCCGGCGTCAAATCCTCAGCTTCACGGCGCAAAAGACCCCGTCAGCGTCGCCTCTCCCAGAATGAAACGGCCAAACCGGGCCTCGAACTGGCTGCGGGTAAGGGCTGTGCCTGCGGGCACCTGCGGCATGCCTTCCCTGAGCGCGTAAAGCGTCAATTTGTAAGTATGCCTTGCCGGGGGGCACGGGCCGGCGTAGCCATTCTTCCCTGTGTAGTTCCTGCCCTCCGCGGCGCCGCTTATTTGCGACAAGTCCTGTCCGCCACCAAGGCCTGTCACTGCGGCGGGGATGTTATAAACGGACCAGTGCCGGCATGCTCCGTCGCCCCGCCCGCAGGGCGGATTCTCGTCATCCATGATCAGGACGTACACCGCCGTGCCGGCAGGAGGATTCGACCAGGCAAGCGGCGGCGACTGATTGGCTCCTCCCTGCGCCGCGCATGCCTGCGCCCTTGGCATTTCGGCGCCGTCGGCGAACGATTTGCTTGTCAGGATGAATCCAGGCATTTTGTTTCCGCTGTCCGGCTTGCTTGCAGTTTCTGGCCCTGCGGTGTTTCCGTATTCCTTATTCCCGCATCCGGCCAGTAACATAACTGCCGTGATCAACAGAATTGTCGCAAAACAACTCTTTTTCAAAAGTTTTCACCTCAACTTCGAAACCCGGCCAGCAATGTTGCCTGGAAGCTCCATTACATTAACATATAACAAATGCAGCATTTTCATCGCGGATTTCATCAAAGCGCCCTAACCGCGGCGCAGTATTTCGGCAAACCACAATTGGTCGTTTCCTAATTGGATGAGCAATTTTTTAAATGAGGCAATGAATCGGTTTGGAGAACAATAATCGTGAGGCAACGCGCGGTCTTGCACAAATCCCTGCAGGCGTTCATACTTATTCAATCCGTCCATGAACTCCAGCTAAATAGCCACTGCCGGGCAAAATAGGGAAGTGGTCGGGTTTGTCTGAACAGCTGATTCTGATTTATAAGTGATAAGCTGCTCCCTTTTCACACCGCTACCTGTCCGGGAAGCGTGGCCCAGTAGACCGAGTCCGGCGTTCTCCT
>JACWAD010000107.1 GCA_014874175.1 Thermoleophilia bacterium | reverse complement strand
GGGTGACGCATAAATCCTATTGCCTGCTCTTTGGCGACCCGAAGACGGAGCAGGCCATAAAGAGGCTGGCGGCGATGGAATCGGCCGCCGATGGCTTTGTCCTGGCCGATCTCGATCTCAATATCAGGGGAGAGGGGCAGCTGTTCGGAGAGCGCCAGTCCGGCTTGCCGGACCTGAAGCTGGCGCGGCTCTCGCGTGACCAGGAAATGCTGGCCGTGGCCCGGGAAAAGGCCGCGGAGCTTACCGACGCCGACTCCGGACTGTCCCGCCGGGAAAACGCCCTGCTTAAAGACGAGATCAGCCGCGCCTTCGGCGACTCGGTCAAGTGGCTGGAGCGAGTGTAACAAGATGGGGCGCGGAATATAATGCGAATAATTGCGGGCAAGAACAAGGGAGCCATCATTGCCGCGCCGAGGGGGATGCGGACGCGGCCAACGGCCGACCGGGTGCGGGAGGCCGTCTTCAGCATTCTGGGTGACGTCGCCGGGCTGCGCGTGCTGGACCTGTTTGCCGGCAGCGGCGCCCTGGCGCTGGAGGCGCTCAGCCGCGGCGCTGCGGCGGCCACGCTGGTTGACAGCCGCGCCGCGGCCGTCAGGACAATTGCAAACAATATCACAAAACTGAAACTTGACAGCGCCGCCCTCAGCCGCCGCGACTGGCTCGTTTTTCTTAAGGATGCAGCCAAAAAGCAGCAGCGCTTTGATTTGATTTTTGTTGATCCTCCCTATAAAATGCACCGCGTTATCGCGGCGGAGCTGAAAACGTGGCTGCCGGCTGTACTTGAGCCTGGCGGCAGGGTTGTAGTGGAGTTTGACTGGCGCGGAGAGGTGACCTTGCCCTTGACGCTGCTTACCGACAAGAGGTACGGTGATACCAGGGTGCGCCTGTACCAGGCTGATTAGGTGCTATACTGCGGAGATGACCGCCTTCTCCGATATAATCGCCGTCTGCCCGGGCACCTACGACCCGGTCACCGAGGGACATCTTGACATTATCCGCCGCGCCGGCGGGCTGTTCTCGCAGGTGGTGGTCGGCGTCGTGGCCCAGCCGCGCAAGGACACCATGTTTGGCGCCGGGGAGCGGGCCGCGTTTTTGAAGCAGTCGCTGGGGGAAGATGCCCATGTCGACGTCTTTGACACGCTCCTGGTGGATTTCGCCCGCAAATGGAATGCGCGGGCGCTGGTGAAGGGCCTGAGGGCCATCTCCGATTTTGAGTACGAATTCCAGATGGCGCAGCTGAACAGGAAACTGGCACCGGACATAGAAACAGTTTACTTGATGGCTTCGCCGGAGTTTAGCTTCCTTAGCTCCAGCGGCGTCAAGGAGATAGCAAAATTCGGCGGCAAGGTAGACGACCTGGTGCCACCTCTGGTGGCCAGGCGTCTTGCCGAGCTTTTCCAGTAAACCTGGAACCCTGGAGGCAAAGTGGACGTACTGGTTTTAATAGACAAGCTTGATGAAATAGTCAACAACGCCCGGCCCATGCCAATGACCGACAAGGTCATGATTGAGCGTGAAGAGATTTATGACATCCTGGACCAGATGCGGACCACCATCCCCGAGGAGATCAAGCAGGCGCGCTGGATCGTCAAGGAGCGGCAGGAGATGCTGGCCGAGGCCAAGACCGAAAGCGACCGCATCGTCAAGGAGGCAAATGAGCAGGCGGAGCGGCTCACCTCGGAGCAGGAAGTCGTGAAAATGGCGGAACGCAACGCCGCCCAGATCATGGAGGACGCCCGCGCCCGCGAGCGTGAGATCCGGCTGGGCGCCGAGGATTACGCCGACGAAGTGCTGGAGACGCTGGAAGTGAACCTGGAAAAATTCCTGGCGGCGGTCAGGCGCGGCCGCGAGCGGCTCCAGGGCAAGACAGGCGAGGAAGAAGAGCAGCCGCAGGAAGCGGAATAACCTGCCTTAACTGTTTTTGGCTTTCTGGCCGTCTCACGGCTGTCCCCGATGGGTTCCCAGTTCCCATTCCCAGTTGACCATCATTTGACAGTCCTTTTTTTCACAGTAATTTATGCTGTTTGCTGTGCAAAAAATTGGGAAAATTAATTAATAATCTCAATAAACGGAAACGGGAGACCGGAGAACCTTTCTTATCATGCCAGCGCACAAACCCACCACGTTCGATCTTGCCTCGCAACCCCGGGAGTTGGGCGCCGAGCGCACGTTTGAGCTGGGCCTTTACCTGCCGCCGCTTAAACTGGCAGGCCAGGATTACGGCTTCGTGCCCGATGTGGTGCCGGCGCGGCTGGCGCTCACCTATGCCGGCGAGGGCTTTGCCGCCACAATGCAGTTCAACTGCCGTCTCGAAGGCGCCTGCTGGCGCTGCCTGGAACCGGCCGACCTCGACCTGGATGTGACGGCCCGGGATTACTTCGAGACAAAGCTGCCGCCGGTGGAGGAGATCGGCGAGGAAGAGGAGGCGTCGCTTTGGTTCATGGAAGACGGCAGCCTGAATCTTTCCGAGTGGGCACGGAGCGCAATCGCCGAGCTACTGCCGCCGCAGATCCTCTGCCGGGAGGATTGCCGCGGCCTGTGCCCACAGTGCGGCTCCAACCTCAACTTCGAGGAGTGCGGCTGCCAGCCGCCGGTGGAGGAGCGCTGGGGCAGGCTGAGGGAGTGGAAGGCAGCCGATTAGCGCCGGGATCCTGGCGCCGGCGCCGGTCCGCCTTTTCAGTTTGAGCCAAAATCTGTTATCCTGCAATCTTGGCGAGAGCCAAACTTGAAACTGGAAACTTGGAACTGGGAACTTTTATTCATGGCCGTCCCGAAACGAAAAACTTCACACGCCCGCCGCGACCAGCGGCGCGCCCACGACGCCCTTCAGGCGCCGGGTCTTAACACTTGCCCCCAGTGCCACAGCTTCAAGCTGCCGCACCGGGTCTGCCCCACATGCGGCACTTACAAGGGGCGCGAGATAATCAAGTTCGAGGAATAAGCCTCAAGCACCGGGCCGAAATTACCCGGAACTTAATTTATTCATGAACCGCTGCCAGGCGGTTTTTTTGGGGGACAGGGCGTGTCCTGGCGCAGCGTGTTGCGCCGGAAAATATTTTCAGGAAGACCGGAAACCGGGGGCGGAATGGGTAATGGACGGGGACGTGATGCGGGCTCCGGCCCGCATCACGTCCCCGTAAACGATTTACCCATACGTCCACCTGTGGAGGGCGGGAGGCACAGCGAAAGACATTTACGGCACATGGCTGTCGACCTGCGCTGGTCTCTCTTACCCGCACGGGCAAATCCCGCGGCGCCGAAACGACCTGTGTGGTCCCTTCGCACCTAATACTTATCTCGGCTGTTTGCAAGGCTGTCTTAAAGGTTTCCAGCCGGACAAGCAACTTTAATCTTACTATTCTGGGTGCATTTAGACAATACACAGTTTTCCTGCATTTACTCCAGTATTGCTTAATAGTTCCATAAGTTTTGCTTCTGGATGGGCCGGCCTGCGACGCCGGGCACCGGCGGTCTGCCCCGCCGGTACCGGATTACCGCATGGATGGTTTTATTATCAAGCCTCAGGAGGATATTATTTGCCATAAGAAATTCATGGGCCAGGACGGCTGGAACAGTCCGGCCAACATTAATGAAACGGAGGTTTCAGATGGCAAAGAGGGTTGCAATCCTTACTGGAGGCGGCGACTGCCCGGGGCTTAACGCAGTCATCCGCGCCGCCACCCGGAAGCTGGTCCGGGCCGGCCACGAGATGGTAGGTGTCAGGCACGGCTGGCGGGGCCTGCTGGAAAACGAATACATGCCTCTTGACATCGAGTCGACGGCTGACATCCTGGCCCAGGGCGGCACCATCCTGCGCACCTCGCGCACAAACCCGATGAAGCAGGAAGGCGGCGTCGAGCTGCTGGTTGACAATCTGCGCCAGAATGACATCTGGGCGACGATCGCAATTGGCGGCGACGACACCCTGGGGGTGGCCAACAAGCTCTTTGGGGAGTACGCGCTTAACATGGTGGGCGTGCCCAAGACAATCGACAATGATCTTTCCGGCACTGATTACACATTCGGCTTTGACACCGCGGTCCAGATTGCAACTGAGTGCATCGACCGCCTCAATACGACCGCCGAGTCCCACGACCGCACGATCGTGGTCGAGATCATGGGCCGGCACACCGGCTGGATCACAGTGATGGCGGGCATCGCCGGCGGCGCCGACGTAGTCATGCTGCCAGAATTTGACATCTCGGTGGCCGAGGTCTGTGACATCCTCAAGCGCCAGCGCCAGGGCGGCAAGAACTTCAACATCGTTGCCGTCAGCGAGGGCGCCAAGCTGGTCACCAGGGAGGGTGAGGAGAAGATGGTGGTGCAATCGGTCGAGGTTGACGCTTTTGGAAACGTCAAGCTGGGAGGCGTCGCCAACCTGCTGGCAAAGGAGATTGAGCGCCGCACCGGCTTCGAGACCCGGGCCACAGTGTTGGGGCACATCCAGCGCGGCGGCACGCCCACGGCCCACGACCGCATCCTCGCCACCCGCTACGGCGTCAAGGCGGCGGAGATGGTTCAGACCGGGCAGTGGGGCCAGATGGCCGCTCTCCAGGGCGACGAGATCGTGGCGGTGCCACTGGAGATGGCGGTGGGCGAGCGCAAGCTGGTGCGGCCTGAATTTTGGGAATTGGCCAGGACCTTTTTTGCATAAAGCCAGGTTTCCAGTTCCCAGTTTCGTGAACTCGAATTGCGTTTGGATTTCTGATTAAGGCTGCATTTCATGGTGGGCGTCTTAAAACTGCATGGTGTAAATAAGCCTAAGGGCGCACAGCCGTGCCCAAAGCGGTTGCTGGATTTTGGATAAATCCAAATCTCTAAAGTTATTTGACAGATAGCAAATAATCGTTATAAGTTTTCGAAACGCGAAACGCGAAACGCGAAACGCGAAACTTGGCGCTAGTTTCTTGAACTTTCCTGAAATCATAGTCCCGCATGTCAACACGGACTTTGACGGCTTTGCCGCCGCCGTTGCCGCTGCCAGGCTTTACCCGCAGGCCCGCGTCTGCTTCGGCGGCTCGCTAAACCGCAACGTGCGCGAGTTTTACAACCTGCATGCGGATGAAGTCGACACCGTGGACGCCTCCCTCGTTGACCTGGAGCGGCTGCGGCGCCTGATCATGGTGGACACCATTCACTGCAACCGCCTGGGCGAGTTCGAGCCAGTCTGCGGCCGCGAGGGCGTCGAGACGATCGTTTTTGACCATCACCGCCTGGGGTCGCCTTCCCAGAGGCCGGCGTTTGTCAGCGAAGAAAATTATGTCCTTTCCGAGGACGGCTCTCTTGTGACAACGATGTTAAAAATCATCCATGACCGCAAAATGGAAGTCTCGCCGCTGGAGGCGACTATCTTTGCCCTGGGCATCCATGAAGACACCGGCTCCCTCACCTATCCAACCACCACCGCCCGCGATGCCGAGGCGCTGGCGCTCTGTATGCGGCTGGGGGCAAGCCAGAGCCTGATCGGCAAGTACCTGCACAACCCCTTAAGCGAGGAGCAGCGGCAGCTGCTGCTTATGCTTGTCGATAAGCTGGAGCCGGCCCCGGTGGATGACCTTGACGTCTTCCTTGCCGCCGTGGCGAGTCCGGTTTATGTGGAGGGGCTCAGCGTCGTTGCCCACAAGATCATGGACGTTACCGACTGCCAGGCGCTGATCGTGGCCGTGGAGATGGAGGAGCGCATATTTGTTGTCGGGCGCAGCAAGAGCCGCCTTCTGGACGTCGCCCGGGCGCTGGCCGTCGTTGGCGGCGGCGGCCACAGCCAGGCCGCCTCGGCCATCATCAAGGGGAAGAGCCTCGAAGAGGCGCGGCAGGAACTGCTTGCGGCGCTGCCGCGCGTGGTCGAGGAGCCGCTGCGCGCCGGCGACATCATGTCACATCCCGTCCATTTTGTGGATGCGCTGATGCCGATCGCAGATGCTCTGGCCTTCTGTCAGCGCCACGGCCGCAGTGGCGTCAGCGTCCAGGAGAATGACCTTCTGGCCGGCGTCGTTTCCCGCAGGGATCTGGACAAGGCGGTGGCGCACCGCCTCGGTCATGCGCCCGTCAAAGGGGTGATGAGCCGCGAAGTCAGGACCGTGGCCGAGGACGCTCCCCTGCACGAGCTGCGCCGACTGATGGCCACCGGAACGGTGGGGCGCATCCCGGTGGTGCGCGCC
>JACWAD010000106.1 GCA_014874175.1 Thermoleophilia bacterium | reverse complement strand
GGTAGTACTGTACAAAGATGCCGCTGATGGCAAACACGACCATCATGTGAAAGAGAGCCCCCAGGGCCAGCCAGATGAGGTAGCGCCGCATCCTCCTTAAAGTCTTAAGCACCACCGGATAAACCAGCGTGATGGCCGGCCCGAACACGAGAAAGGCAAAGGAAGGATAGTAACCCTGCCTGACGATCTCGGTCAGGCGTTCGCGAAGCTGTCCCTGGCCGGGCAGAGTGGCGGCAAACGCGCCCGTGCTGCGCGCCTCGCTGACGGTGACAAACCTGTATAGCCCTCCCAGTGAGTTGATCTTCTGGTAGATAACTGCGGGATTGGTGGCGCTGCGGATGGGCAGGTAGGCATAGAAACCAAGGCCCGCGACAATCAGGAGCAGCGTCACCGCAAGCGGCTTTGGCTTAAGGAGTTTTCTCCAGGGGCCCAGCACAAAAACTCCCGCCAGCAGCACCGGTATAAAATAAAGCAAGGTGGGATGGTAGGCAAGGCCAACCGCAGCCAGGAATGCTCCTCCCCAGACCAGTCTGATATCACCCTTCCTTTGCCAGAGCAGCAGCAGAATCAATAGCACAGCAATGATGGTGACAATGGCGTTATAGGGCTCCGCTACCGAGGCCTGGGCCCACCACTGCCCGCCCAGCCCCAGCGTCAGGGCGGACACCAGCGCCGGCATCCAGCGCCCCAGCAGCATCAGCATAAAAACATAAACTGCCACAACTCCGGCCGCTCCCGCCAGCGCCGAGACAAAGCTGACCCGCGCCGGCAGGCTGCCCAGCGGCGCACGCGAGACCAGCCAGGCAATAATGGTGTAGGCGGGCGAACCGGGAGAATGGCTGATGCCAAGGGTTGCCCCGGCCGCCTGCCAGTCGCCGCAGTCGTGTCCCAGCAGACCGGGGGCGAGTGTGTAGGTATAAAGCGCCAGGAACGCGGTACCCAGCAACGCCGAAGAAGCAAACCGGGGATGGCTGCGGACGGCAGCCATTATTCTGGCAGCTGCAGATTGGGGAGCGCCGCTGTCTTCAGGCACGGTCAGGGTCAAAACCGTCACTGCCGGCCGCGCTGGGGATGTCATCCCCCGGAGCGGAAGCAGCCACGCCAGCTCCGGCCCGGCTGCCAGCCAGGATATGCTCGAGGCTTTCTTCGCCTACCAGCACCCGGCGGGGTTTGCTGCCTTCGTAACCGCTGATCACGCCGCGCTTCTCCAGCATGTCAATGAGGCGGCCGGCGCGGGTGTAGCCAACCCTAAGGCGCCTTTGCAGAAACGACACCGAAGCCGTGCCGGTGCTGACCACCAGCTGCATCGCCTCGGGCAGCAGATCATCTTCATCTGCCGGGAGCGTCTCCTCTTCCCCAGCGCTGCTCCCTTCCAGCAGCTCATGGCGGAAATCAGGAGACCGCTGGCTGCGGCAGCGGTCCGTCAGCAGTTTTATTTCCTCCTCGGAGACATAGGCCCCCTGGATGCGCTTAAGCCGTGACGATCCCAAAGGCCTGAACAACATGTCGCCCTGGCCCAGCAGGCTCTCGGCGCCGGTCGTGTCAAGAATCACGCGTGAATCAATCTGCGACGAGACGGCGAAGGCGATTCGCGAAGGGACGTTGGCCTTGATCATGCCTGTGATAACGTCCACCGACGGGCGCTGCGTCGCCAGCACCAGATGGATGCCAACTGCGCGCGATTTTTGCGCCAAGCGGATAACGGCGTCCTCAACCTCAGCCGGCGCCACCATCATCAGGTCGGCCAGTTCATCCACAACGAGCAGGATGTACGGAAGCGGCTGCTGGGAGCGCGCCAGCCGCACCCGGTTAAGCTCGTCAAGCTGGCGGGCTTTTGCCAGTTGCATCTGGCTGTAACGGGATTCCATCTCCTGGACAAGGTTGGCCAGCACGTTGGCGGCGTCTTTCATCACGGTCACTACCGGCGTCAGCAGATGCGGAATTCCTTCAAAATGGCTCAGCTCCACCCGCTTTGGATCGATGAGGATCATTTTTACATCTTCGGGGGTGCTTCTGAGCAGGATGGATGAGATCATGCAATTTATACAGCCGCTCTTGCCCGAGCCAGTGGTGCCCGCCACCAGCAGATGCGGCATCTGGGCCAGGTCTGCGTAAACAGGTTTGCCGGAGATATCCTTGCCCAGCCAGACCATCAGCGGGCCGCTGCGGTCGGGAAAGTCGCGATAAATGTCACCCAGTGTGACCAGGTTGGGACTTATGTTGGGGACTTCTACCCCAACCGCGGACTTGCCCGGAATTGGAGCCAGGATTCTGATATCTGTGGTTGCCAGCGCGTAGGCAATGTCATTTTTGAGGCTGCTTACTTTGGAAACCTTGATCCCTGGCGCCAGCTGCAGCTCATAGCGGGTGACCCGGGGTCCGGAGACGGTGCCGGCCACACTTGCTTCGATGCCGAAACTGGCCAGGGTCTCCACCAGCACCCTGCTGATGCGGTCGGCATTGCCGGCTGAAACAGGTCGCTCGGCGGCGCTTTTTCGCAGCAGATCAGCCTCCGGCAGGATATAATTCGTTTCCTCTTCACGATAGGCGTCATCCTCGGCGGGCTTATTTTCGTCGCCTTCGCCCAGAAGGGAAAGCTGGGCATCAGGCCGTTCCGGGCCGCCAGATGCGGCGCCGCCCGGTTGAGAGGCCTTGTAAATGTCCGGATAGGATTCGGCGCCGTTCAGAGGTCCGCTGTCCGCTTGCCGGGATAGCAGGCTCTCTCCAACTGCAGGCCTGGCTTGATTAGCATCCGGTTCGACGCCAAACGGAACTGTAATAGAGGGAGAAGGGGCTGCACAATTCGGGATCCCATCCGTTAGGATGGGTTTATTACCCATCCTCTCAGACAGGTTATGCCCCAGTTGTCTGCCCGATCTCCTCGCCTTAAACGCGGCCCGGCGGGCGCCGGCGCCGGAAGCAGTAATTACCGTCCTTACCGAGGCTCCGGTGATAAGAAAGGCTGCGGCCAGAAGCAGGAATATGGAGGATACAGTGCTGCCAACATCGCCTGAGAGCGAACCGGTGGCCCAATAAAGGGCGTCGCCGGCGATGCCGCCATGCCGGGAAAAATAGCTGCTGTCAAAAAAACCCGTATGGACCTGGGCCGAGCCCAGGACAGAAAACGTGTTTGCCCCGGTAATCAGGAAGAGGGCAAGCGACAGCAGCAGCAGTCCGGCCCGAAGGCCTCTTGGTCCCAGCGGCGCATCCGGGAAAATGAGGAGGACGCCGGCGGCAATGAGAGCCGGCGGACTCAAATAAATGAGAACGCCAAACAGATAGCGGAGCAGATCCTCCGACCACCTGCCAACCAGGCCGCCGGACCAGCCCAGGTAGAGAACCAGGGCCAGGAAACAGCCGGCGGCAACGAGCGCCAGCCCCCCCATCTCTCGCAGCCTCTTTAAGTCCCGCCTGCCGCCGCCCCGCCGCCCGGCGCTTTTCTTGCTGATGGGTTTGCGCCGCCGCTTTTTTGTTTTCATTTTAAACCTCTACAACCACGGCAATGATAAGCGGGCGCTTCTTGGTTCTTTTGTATATAAAGCGCGCCAGACGGTCATGAATATGTTCCTGGAGCAGCCCGGGGTCGCTGATTCCCTGAGCAGCCCCTTCCTTTATTATTTCATCCACAATGGCGGAAACCTCTTTCATCAGCTCCTTGCGATTGCGCATGTACACGAAGCCTTTGTCGGAAATCTCTGGTGGCGCCACCGGCGAGCCGTCCTGCTCCCTCAAGGGCAGGACCACCAGGATGGTCCCGTCACGAGACAGCTTTTTGCGGTCGCGCAGCGTCACCTCGTGGATATCGCCCACGTCCAGGCCATCAACAAAAGCCATGCCGGCCTCAATGCTGCCTGATATTTTAGCGTTGCCGCCGGACAGCTCGACAATGTCGCCGTTGGCGGCCATGAGAATCCGTTCTTTTTTCATGCCCATTTCCTCCGCCAGCTGGCTGTGGAAATGGAGATGGCGAAACTCGCCGTGGATAGGCATGAAATATTTTGGTTGTGTCAGGTTAATAAGCATCTTCAACTCTTCCCGGGCGGCATGCCCGGAAACATGCACGGGGGCCACGGATTCGTAAATGACGTTAGCTCCCGCCCGAAAAAGGCGGTTGATCACCTGGTGCACGCTGATTTCATTGCCGGGCACTGGCCGGGCCGAAATGACTACTGTGTCATCCTTCTGAAGCTTCACCTTCTTATGGTCATTGTAGGCCATCCGTGTCAGCGCCGAGAGCGGCTCGCCCTGGCTGCCGCTGGAGAGGATCACAGTCTTGCGAGGTTTGAGGTCGGCAAGCTCGCCCAGAGAGATCATCATCTCCCTGGGAGCGTCCAGATAACCCAGCTCGCGGGCCATCTGCACATTTCTGATCATGGAGCGCCCCACCACTGCCAGCTTGCGGCGGTGGTGCCGGGCCGCATTGACAATCTGCTGAATCCTGTGGATATGGGATGCAAACGAGGCGACGATAATGCGCCCCGGAGCCAGGGCAAAAATCTCGTCCAGGGTCTTGCCCACGGACCGCTCCGGTCCGGTGACACCCTCGATTTCCGCATTGGTGCTGTCGGACATAAGCAGCAAAACCCCTTCGGCTCCCAGTTCGCCAAACTTGCCCAGATTAGTGCGGCGCCGGTCAATCGGGTTAGGATCGAGCTTGAAGTCACCAGAATGAATGACAGTGCCTGCCGGAGTTTTCACCGCCACTGCAACGCCGTCGGGGATGCTGTGGGTGACGCTAATGAACTCGCACCGGAAGGGGCCAATCTGTGCGGGTTGGTCCGGATTGATCTCGCGCAGATCGACACAGCCGGCCAGCCCGTGCTCTTCCAGCTTGTTTTTAACCAGGCCCAGCGTCAGCCTGGTGCCATAAACGGGAACATTGATCTCCTTGAGCAAAAAAGGGAGAGCGCCGACATGGTCTTCGTGCCCGTGGGTAAGGAGTACGGCCTCAAGCGAATCCGCCCTTTCCCTGAGGAAGGTGAAATCGGGGATTACAAGGTCAATGCCCAGCAGCTCGTCGCGGGGAAAGGCAAGGCCGGCGTCGATAACCAGCAGGCGGCCCTCCAGATCCAGGACCATCATGTTTTTCCCGATTTCGCCCAGCCCGCCCAGGGCAACAATTCTAAGTTTTGATTTAGTCAACTGTATGGAATTTACTCAAGCATCCAGCCTGCCCGGAAGCCGAAAAGCAGGCAAGTTTATGACAAATGTAAAGCTCAGGAAAGATTCGGTGTTTTATGTTTCGCTTTCCGGCGCTTTTTTCCTGCAATTGGCTGAACGCAGCATGGCAGGCGACGCTAACCGATAAGCGCCCGCGCCGCCAGCGCCTCGCGGATCTGCGCCTGCTCGGCTTCCGTTGCTTCAACCAGCGGCAGGCGCAGGCCGCCCACCTCCTGGCCAAGCATGTTTAAGGCTGCTTTTACAGGAATTGGATTGGTTGTGACAGACAGCGCCGTGTATAACGGCGCCAACGACTGGTCGATAGCCAGCGCTTCGGCCTGGTTTCCGGACCGGTAAAGCTCAACCATTTTTTTCATTTGTGGGCCAGCAAGATGCGACGCGACGCAGATGCCTCCCCACGCCCCCAGCTCGAGTAAGGAATAGAGCATGTCGTCGTTGCCGGCGTAGATGCCCATGCCGCACAGGCCGCTGAGCAGGCGCGACTGCTCCAGGTCGGGATTGGCCTGCTTGACGGCAATGATGTTGTCGACCTCGTTTAGCTCCGCCAGCGTCTCGGGCTCAATATTAAGAGCAGTGCGCCCAGGAATGTTATAGAGAACTACCGGTTTGTCAGTGGCTGCGGCGATGGCCTTAAAATGGGCAGTGATCCCGGCTTGCGGCGGTTTGTTGTAATATGGCGTCACAGCCAGGATGCCGTCAACGTCAGCTTCGGCGGCCTGCTCGGTCAGGTGTACGCTGTGGGCCGTGTCGTTGGAGCCGGTGCCGGCAATAACGGCGGCGCGTCCGCCCACGGCATTCTTGACCACGTGGAAAAGCTCAATCTTCTCGTCATCGGTCAGGGTAGGCGACTCACCGGTGGTGCCGCTTACCACTAGCCCGTCTGAGCCGTTATCAACAAGATAAAGGGCCAGGTCTGCTGTGGCCTCAAAGTCCACGGACCCATCCTCGTGAAAGGCCGTAACCATCGCTGTAATTATGTCGCCTAAAGACTGATTCATGATAAAAAACTTACCTTTCACGTTTAACTTGGAAATGGTGTTAACGTTAAACGTGTAATGTATTATCCCAGATTTACATTACCTTCTCCAGCCCTACGGCCAGGCCGTCCAGGCCGTCCACGCGCCGCAATGCCAGCACTACTCCCGGCATGAAAGACTGGCGCGAGATCGAGTCGTGGCGGATGGAGAGGGTCTGGCCCTGGCCGCCAAATATAATTTCCTGGTGCGCCACCAGTCCTGGCAGGCGGACACTGTGGATAGGTATGCCGTTGTGGATAAGTCCGCGGGCCACGTTGCCCTCAGGGCCGGGCGGCTGGGGGCAATCCACCCTGGCGGCGGCGATCATGTCAGCGGTGCGAAGCGCCGTGCCCGATGGCGCATCCAGCTTCTGGTCGTGATGAAGCTCCGTGATCTCGCAAAAGGGCATGTACCGGGCCACCAGCTGGGCGATGTCCATCATCAGCACCGCGCCGATGGCGAAGTTGGGAGCGACCAGGCAGCTTGTCCCGCTTAGCCGGCACTCCATCTCGATTTGCTTGAGTTGTTCTTCTGTTATGCCGGTGGTGCCAACAACACAATTTATCCCTTTTTTCAGGCAAGCGATCACATTTTCTAAAACAGCATCGGGAGTAGTAAAGTCAACAGCCACGTCAATTTCTTCCGCTTCGAGGCAATCGGACAGAAAAGCATATTGCGCAGCGGCCGATGCCGGCCCCGCCCAGGCAGCGCTCTGTCTGGCGGCGTCAACCACCGCGGTCAGCTCCAGGTCCGGCTCGGCGCTGACAGCGTCGCAGACGGTACGGCCCATCTTTCCCAGGGCGCCAATTACAAGTACGCGTATTACACCTGTTTCAGCCATTAATTCTTCCCCTGCTTGTCAATTTTATAAAGCGGCAGGCGCTGGCAAAGCCGGCCCGAACGCTCAATCGTTGAATTCGTGCTGAAAAATCACCGGCTCTGCCACCGCGGCAAATACGTCGCCGTAAGCGACTTCGCCTGATGGATCAAGCTGGTATGGCAAAAAAACATTCATAGCCTGGCCGTCCAGATGCTCCACTGAGATTCTGACGGCGTCGCTTTTTTCATCCTGGCTGGGAACATTCACCTGCACACCCGAGCAGATGCCGGTAGCCCGGTACTCTCCTTTGCTGGCGCCGGCAATCAGCTGTTCGCGCAGGTAGTTGATCAGCTCGGCGGCAAGCGGATTTGTCCGCTCCGGCAGATCGCCGACAAACTCGCCAATGAATTTAAGTCTGCCGTCCCGGCTGACAGCGGCGGCAAAGGGATAGAACTCGCCGTGCCGGGCCAGCATTCGCTGAGCGAACGGGATAATGGCGTTCAGCAGTTGCTCCAGCTCGTCATCTGCCTGTTGCATTTATATGCCCCTGTTCAATCTTATTTGCGCCTGTAAACGGCTGCTTCGGCAAGCAGCTCAAGCGGCGCAGGATCGATTTCAGCTTCGGCCGGCTGCAGACGCTCACGGGCGCTGCTCACGTAATCGCAGGCCTGGCGGCGCGCTTCCTGGATGCCGCCTGCGGCTTCGATGCGGCCGCATATCGCGGCTGCCCTTTCACTGGAAATAGTCTTCTCAAGGAGTGTCCGGATGGAGGGGTCGTTCTTTAACGCCAGAATTAGCGGCAGAGTGACGGTTCCGTCACGCAAATCCGCTCCGGTCTCCTTTCCCGTCTCGGCCGAGTCGCCGGAGAGGTCAAGTATATCGTCTGAAAGCTGAAAGGATAGCCCCAGATAATAGCCAAATTCGCCCAGTGCGGCTATTGTCCTTTCCGTGCAGCCGGAAAGCAGGGCGCCCAGCTGACAGGCGGCTGCAAACAACCCGGAAGTCTTAAGTCCACAGCGTTCAAAGTAGGCTTCGCAGGAAAGACCGAAATTGCAGCACGCCTGCATCTGCAGCATCTCTCCCATGCTCAGCCCCAGGCTTGCCGAGGATAGCAGGCTGACAGCGCGCGTAGAACCGGCTGACGCCAGAATGTCAAAGGCGCTGGAAAAAAGATAATCGCCCGCGGCGGCGCTCGCAGGCGCTCCGAACTTGGCCGCCAGGGTTGGCTGCCCCCGCCTGAGCCTGGCACCGTCCAGGACATCATCGTGAACCAGAGTGGCCATGTGGACCAGCTCGACGGCGGCAGCGGCGGCCAGCAGTTTATCGCCTGCGCTCTCACCGGCGCGGGCCGACAAAAAGACAAGCAAGGGGCGAAGCCTTTTGCCTCCGGCAGCCAGGGTATATGAGCAGGACTCGCCCAGGGTGCCGGCCGGTAGGGAAGCGACATTTTCAAGGAGCTGCTCGCAGCGGCGCATTGGCTCGATCAGGCGGCTCCAGTAAAGCTTCTTGAACCGTTCGAGAGGTGACGCATCGTGAATGCCGAGCGCCGAATGCCGGCTGCCGAATTCCGAATTCCGAATGTCAGATGCCATAATTATGATTGTTGATTAAAAGATTTTTTTAGAGTCCGGCTACTGTTAAACAAACGTTTCATTCGACACTTGTCATTTATCATTCGACATTTTCGTGGCCCTTCCCCAGTGCAGCGCAATTATGCCGCCGGCAAGCAGCCGGTATTCAACCTGTTTTATCCCGGCCTTGCGCATAACGGCCGCCAGCCCGGGCGCAGGTGGAAACCGGCGCACGGACGCCGGCAGGTAACTGTATGCCGACTCGTGGCGAGAGATCATTCTGCCCAGAGCCGGCACAACCGCGTCAAACCAGAGCCGGTAAAACTGCCTGAAAGGTGGCTTCACCGGCCTGGTAATCTCCAGGCAGACGATCCTGCCGCCTGGCCGGACCACGCGGTTCATCTCTGAAAAAACATCGGCCAGTTGCGGGATATTGCGCACCCCGAATCCGGCCGCGCAAGCGTCAAAACTGCCGGGCTTAAATTCCAGGCGGGTGGCGTCTCCATGGCGAAATTCAACCGCCTGGCCGCGCTTCTTCGCCTTGCTCTTCGCAATTTCCAGCATGCGGGGGCTGAAATCAACGCCGGTGACCTTGCCGGCCGGACCGACGCGGTCCGCCAGAGCAAAAGCCATATCACCTGTCCCGCAGCAGACATCAAGGGCGGTCATGCCGGGAGCAAGAGCCGTTGCGGCTACCGCCAGCCGCCGCCATTGGTGGTGCCTGCCGGCGGAAATTACGCTGTTCATCAGATCGTAGCGGCCGGCAATGCCGTCGAACATGGTCTTTATCCGTTCCGGCTCAGGCGCCGCTTTTGCGCTCATGTTCATGCCCGGGATCCTTCCCAGCGCCGGAAAAGATCGTGGCCGACGCCAAGAGCGTCCAGAACCTTGCCGGCGATAAAATCGGCCATGTCCTCAATTGTCTGCGGATTATGGTAAAAAGCGGGCATGGCCGCAACCACCTGCGCCCCTGCTTTTTTAACACGGTAGAGGTTGTAAAGCTGGATTTCGCTCAGGGGCGTCTCCCGGGGGACTATAACCAGCGGCCGGGATTCCTTCAGCATCACATCGGCTACCCGCTGGATGAGATTGCTGCTGATGCCGGCGGCAATAGAGGCGACTGTTGACATGGAGCAGGGACAGATAACAGCCGCCTCAACGAGGGAGCTGCCGCTGGAAAAGGCATGTCCGATGTTTCCGGGCAGAACGATTTCCAGCTGTCCGGGCGGGATGCCGTATCCAGTGAGAAAGGCTTCCAGCACCTGCTCGGTTGGGGCGCCTAAAAGCTCCAGTCCGGCGTCAAATTCCTCATGCCTGATGACCTCAACGGCGGCGCTGGAGAAGCAAACGCTCAGGTCATGGCCGCCTCCGGCAAGCGCCCGCAGCAGGCGGCCGCCATAAATGGAGCCGGAAGCACCCGATATTCCCATAAATATTTTCATCGGTTTGATTAATCAGGAACTTTGGAAGGGATGCCCCTTCCGGATGTTTGGCAGAGGCTTTCGCTCATGTTATCCCAGATTCAGCAAATCATTAAGCTGTTTTGCATTCTCGATAGCATACCCCATCCAGTCATTATTGAAATACGCATAGACATCTGCTTCTGCCCGGGCAAGATCATGAATGCGCCCGGCCCAATCCTCAAGCTGCCTGCGTGAGTAGTTGCCGTCCTCCGCCCCATAGTGAAAACGGATATAAGACCAGCCTGCGGTTAAAACCTGGTCGGACGGCAACTGGGGGTGGTCGGAAATGCAAAGTCCGGCGCCTGCCCGTTCAAGGATATCGTAGACTTCTGAATTGAACCAGGAGGGATGGCGAAACTCAAAGGTATGACGCCAGCCGCCCGGAAGATCGCCCACATAGGCGGCCAGCCGGTCATCGTTGCGCTTGAAATTCGGCGGCAGTTGCCAGAGAACCGGCCCCGCCTTCTGGCGCAGCCTGCCAATCAGGTCAAGGAAACGGTCAACTGGCTCACCGCTGGCGCCCAGCCGCTTGACATGTGTAAGATAGCGGCTGCCCTTGACCGAAAAGAGGAAATTGTCAGGAACGGCGAGGCGCCATCCGTCCACATACTCTGGTTTGGGCAGGCGGTAAAAGGTGGCGTTGATCTCAACGGTATCAAAGGCGCTGGCGTAAAATTCAAGCCACCGGGACTGCGGCAGCTTATCGGGATAAAACAGCCTGCGCCAATGGCTGTAATTCCAGCCGCAGGTGCCTATGCGCAGGGCAGCCATTGATGTTCAGGCAGCATGTTAATAAACAGTGTGTTTGCGACCTTGCTACATCTCTGTTTTTTGGGCAATGATGACAAAATCCCCCTTGCTGGCTTTTGCCTCCCTCAGGGCCCAGTCGGCCCGTTCCAGCAGCGTAGCGGCGTCGAAGGCATGGGCAGGATATTCTGCCATGCCGGCGCTAAGTGATAGCGGCAGCTTCTCGCCGGACTCCCCGGTAAACACGCTGCCGGCTATGGCATCGCGGATGCGGCCGGCGATACGCACTGCTGTCAGCTCTCCTGATCCGGACTCTCCGGTGACGCCAAGCTCAGGCAGCAGCACGGCAAACTCCTCGCCGCCGTACCTGGCTACAATGTCCCCCTGCCTGGCCGTAGACCGCAACTCAGCGGCAATCTCTTTTAGAACCCGGTCGCCCTCAAAATGGCCACGGCCAAGATTAAAGTCCTTAAAGCCGTCCAGGCCAAACAGCATTACGGAAACCTGGCTCCCATGCCGGTTCGATCGTGAGATTTCACGCACGACGGCCTCGTAAAAATAACGGTGGTTGTACAAACCTGTAAGATTATCAACAAGCGCATGCCTCTTTGTCTGGTCGCGCAGACGGGCATTGTCGAGAACCAGGCCCAACTGGCGCGCCACAGGCTCTAGCAACTCAAGGTCCTGGTGAGAAAAAGCATGCGGCTGGAAACTATCCAGGTTCACCGTTCCCAAAACCTCGCCTTTGGAAATCAACGGAATGAAGATGGATGACCGCACTCCTTCTTCCACCAGAAGCTTGTCGGCCGGATACTCGTCGCCTTTGATTTCGTGCCGAAGCAGCGAACGGCCGCTGGCGATGACCTCACCCGCTGGCGTGGAGTCTTTTGGCAGGCGCAGCCCGTCGTTGAGCCAGGAGCGGGGAGCTTTTGTGTTCACGGCCAGGATTTCTGTCTCTTCGGTTTCCGGGTGCCACAGAATCATGCAGGCGCGATCAAAATCTATCAGCCTGGCCGCATGGTAGATAAAAGAGTTGTAAATGCCGCTTATGCCTTCCTGCGAACTCAGGTCCCTGCTGACCGTCTCCATCAGCTCCATCTGGTCACGGCCGCGGCTAAGCTCCGTCTCCAGCCTTGCGTTTTCAATTGCCGCCGCAATGCGATCGGCGGCAACGCTGAGGGAATCCTTTTCTTCAACGGTGTAATGATGCGGTGAAAATGTCCCCAGAGTGAGCATGCCCAACGGCTGCCCCCGGCCGATCAGGGGCAGGCTGATCAGGGTCCTTGTTTTCAGCGATTTCAGGTAAGGGTTGACAAACCTGCCGTCTATTGATAGATCCTCGGAGACAGCCGCATATGTGCCAGCAAAGGCGCGACCGACGACTCCTTCTCCTGCTTTTACAGTCAGTGAAGCGGCCGCTCCGGCAGGAAGGCCGTAAGTGACGCGCGTTACCAGATTTTCGCCAGCCTTATCGACGAGGGAGACGTAGCCGATATCGGCGCCTGTGAAAGCGGCGGCAGACTCGAGCAGGTTTTGCATCACCTCGGTTAAATGCACTGACGAAAGCGCCGCCTCTGAAAGCGCCACGAGCCCTGCCAGCTTCTCGCCCCGGTCTTTGGCCTCGTCGTACGCCTCCTGCAATTGCTCCTCGCGCTCACCCAGCAGGTAGTTCATGGCCATGAAGTTTTCGGTGATCTGATTGACAGGATCGACGGTCGCCTGCTGGTAAATTTGGCAGAGACGGCAATCTTTCAGTTTCCTTGCAAACTTTCCCTGCACCTGGCCGCGGCAGAACGTACCGGCAATCAGCCAGCAGCGTGCATGCTCGCGACCGTATACGGGGCAGTCCTTCTTGCTGCAGTCCAGCTCGCGCCAGCAGGTTGCCAGCGAAGGGTCGGACAGCGATTGCTGCCACTTCTTGTTGGCAACAGCAGTTATCATCAACTCGTCGCCGCGGCGGCGGGCGTCATCGAGGCGGCTGCCCCACCTGTATACAGCATTTTCCCGAAAAGCGAGAAGAGCCAGGGCGGCAGCCATCACTGGAATAATAACGCTCAGGATCAGATTGCGGTATTCGGGAAGATACCATTCCGTCAGGTTATGGAGCAGCAATATAGACCCGCCGGCCAGAACTCCCAGCACGGCATACCAGAAAATGCGCTTTCTGCCATAACCCATTCTCAACGTCTCAGCTCCCACGAGGCTTAAGCCGGCAAGACCCCAATGCTTATAAAAAACCGGCTCTGGGCCTGGATAACACTATAAATCAAATGGTAACACTCATGGAGGCGGAACATAAAATGGGAAATCGTCG